>JAIOIA010000193.1:0-29717 GCA_019912745.1 Comamonas sp.
GGGCCAGGGCGCGGGCCGGGCGGCACACGACGCCATCGTGGCCGCCATCGAAACCGTGCTGCAGGGCGGCCCGCGCACACCCGATCTGGGGGGCAGCGCCCGCACGACCGAGGTGGGCGAAGCGATCGCTCGGCAGCTTGCGGCACGCTGATACAGCGTGGCCCGTGCGCGTAACCGACGTGACAACACGTAGAGCGGGCGACACCCCTGCTTGCTGCCTCAAGGACGAGTGCACGGGGGGCTGCGCGAAGCAGGCTGCCATTTGCCGAGCGTCGTCAGGCTTCGTCTTGTGACATTGCAAGTGGGCAATGCGACGATGATGAGGTTTTGGTTCCGTCCATAGAAACGATGATGATCTCGCACAAGCAACGTCCCGCCCGCGCCCTGACTGCCGCTGCCCTGCTGGCGGCCGCTCTTGTCAGTGCCGGCTGCTCCACACCTCCCACCAACGCCCAGATCGGCACCGCCGTCGGTGCGGTTGTCGGCGGCGCCACGGGCAACGTGCTGTTTGGCGGCCCCGTGGGCACGATAGGAGGCGCCGCGGCAGGGGCACTGATCGGCAACGAGGTCGGCAAGAACCAGCGCAAGCGCTGATGCGCCGGCGCGCCGGTGTTCAACTGCCGGCGACGGTCATTCGCTCGATCAGAATCGATCCCACGGTCTTGGCGCCGTAGCCATAGGCATCGGCGCCTACCGCCGCGATCGCCTTGAACATCGCCTTGAGATTGCCGGCGATGGTGATCTCCTGCACCGGGTAGGCGATCTCGCCGTTTTCCACCCAGAAACCGCCGGCGCCGCGCGAATAGTCGCCCGTGACATAGTTCACCCCCTGGCCCATGAGATCGGTCACGAACAGGCCCGTGCCCAGTTTTTTGAGCATGGCGTTCAGATCGTCCCCGGGGCGTGTGCGGTGGGAGAGCAGCGTGAGGTTGTGCGAGCCGCCTGCGTTTCCCGTCGTGCGCATGCCGAGCTTGCGCGCCGAATAGCTCGAAAGGAAATAGCCCGCCACGCGCCCGCCCTCCACCACCTTGCGCGGGGCCACGCGCACGCCTTCGTCGTCAAACGGCGAGCTGCCCTTGCCTTGCAGGACAAACGGATCTTCGGCAATGTCGATGTGCCTGGGAAAGACCTGCCTGCCCAGCGAATCGACGAGAAAACTGCTTTTGCGATACAGCGCGCCGCCGCTCACGGCCTGCACGAAGCTGCCGAGCAGGCCCGCCGCGAGCGGCGACTCGAAGAGCACCGGGCACTCGGTCGTCGCGATCTTGCGCGCGCCCAGGCGCGAGAGCGCACGTTCGGCCGCATAGCGCCCCACGGCCTCGGGGGTGGCCAGATGTGCTGCGTCGCGCTCCGAGCTGTACCAGGAATCGCGCTGCATCTGCCCGTTTCTGCCCGGCAGCGAAGCGATCGGCGCCACCGAGATGCTGTGGCGGGAGCTCGCATAGCCGCCGCGAAAGCCGTGCGTGTGCGCGCTGAAAAAATGGCTTTGCTGCGCGGTGACACCCGCGCCCTCGCTGTTGGTAATGCGTCTGTGCGTCTGCAGTGCTGCCTGCTCGCATTCCAGTGCCATGCGCGCCGCCTCCTCGCTCGTGAGGCTCCAGGGGTGAAACAGATCCAGATCGCGATGGCTCGCCCGCGGTGCGATGTCCCGTGCATCGGGCAAACCCGCCACCGGGTCTTGCGCCGTGAAGCGGGCAATATCGTAGGCCGCCTGCACTGTCTGGCGCACGGCCGCGGCGGAAAAATCGGACGTGCTGGCATTGCCGCGGCGCCGGCCCACGTAGACCGTCACGCCCAGCGACTTGTCGCGGTTGCGCTCCACGCTTTCGAGCTGCCCGCGGCGCACGCCGACCGACAGTCCGCAGCCCTCGGACGCCTGTGCGCCCGCATCGGTGGCCCCGAGTTTTTTGGCGTGCTCTAGCGCGCAATCGACCAACTCCTCAAAGAAGGCCGGAGAGTAGCTGAAACCCGTTTCAGGGCTGGCATCGGCGCTCGGGCGCGCTGCTTTGGCGGTGATGTTCATGGCGGCAGCTATGATACTTGGCGCCTGCCCGCCGCGCCCAATCGGAAATCCCCTTTCATGTCACGCAAACCCACCAGAGGCTATTACGTCAAGGGTCAGTTCATCGCCGAAGGCAGCGAGCTCGATGAACAGTACAAGGCCGAGCTGCGCGGCACCCCTGGCCAGAGCAAGACCGATCTCAAACGCGAAAGCACGCAATTGCAGGATCTGGGGGCATCGCTGCTGGCGCTGAACGCCCAGCGCCTCGCAAGCCTGCAGCTACCTGACAGGCTGCTCGAAGCCCTGGCCGAGGCCAGACACATCACGGCCCATGAGGGACGGCGCAGGCAGATGCAGCTCATCGGCAAGCTCATGCGCAAGCTCGACGAGGCGCTGCTTGAAAAGCTGCGCGAATGCGTGGCCAGCGACGGTGCGCTGCATCAGCAGGAAACCCTTGCGCTGCACGAGGCCGAACGCTGGCGCGACCGCCTGCTGGCGGACGACGATGCGCTTGCCCCATGGCTCACCGAACATCCGGGCAGCGACATCCGGCATCTGCGCACGCTCATCCGCCAGGCACGCAAGGACAACCCGCCGCTGACGGCCGCCGAAGCCTCGCAGGGCCTGGCCCCCCGCAAGAGCCGCGCACACCGTGAACTGTTCCAGGCCCTGCGGGCGCAGTTGCTGGACACCGCGGACCCTTCGGACGAACACCATGACTGACACCGCTCACGCCACCGCGCCCTTGCCCGCGCCCGAAACGGTGCGGGTCGGCATCGTCTCGATCAGCGACCGCGCGAGCAGCGGCGTTTACGAGGACAAGGGCCTGCCCGCGCTACAGCAGTGGCTCACGGCGGCGCTGCTCAACCCCATCACCTTCGACGCCCGGCTGATTCCCGACGAGCGAGAGAGCATCAGCGCCACGCTGGTCGAACTCGCCGATGCGGGGTGCTCGCTCATTCTCACGACCGGCGGCACCGGGCCAGCGCCACGCGACGTGACGCCCGAGGCGACGCTTGCCGTGGCCGACAAGGCGATGCCGGGCTTTGGCGAGCAGATGCGGCGCATCAGCCAGCACTTCGTGCCCACGGCCATTCTCTCGCGCCAGGTGGCGGTGATCCGCGGGCAAAGCCTGATCATCAATCTACCGGGCCAGCCCAAGGCGATCGCCGAAACGCTGGAAGGGCTGAAGGGCAGCGACGGCTCATCGCTCGTGCCCGGCATCTTCGCCGCCGTGCCCTATTGCATCGATCTGCTCGACGGCCCGTATCTGGAAACGGTGGATGCGGTCTGCAAGGCGTTCAGACCCAAAAGCGCGATTCGCCACCAGCGCTGAGCCGGGAGGCCGACGGCCTCACGCGCGCGGCTGGAAAACCCGATCGGCCTGGATCACCATGCTCAGGCGCCGCAGGTTGCGCAGCACCGCCTCGACATGGTCCAGATTGCGCACGGCGACAACGAAGCGCAGCTCGGTCGTTCCGCCGACAGCGTCATCCATGTCCATGTGCACGATGTCGGCCTCGCAACTGGCAAGCTCGGCCGCCACGCGCGCCAGCACGCCCTTGTGATTGCTCACGACGACCGACACGGCCACCTCGAAGTTGCGTGTCGGCTCGTCGGCCCAGTCGACCGCAATGAACCGCTCGCCATCCTTGCGCTGCAGCTCGCGCGCCACCTCGCACTGGGCGTGGTGCACCAGCAGGCCCTCGCCGCGGCCCAGATAACCGACGATGGGGTCTCCCGGCACGGGGCGGCAGCACTTGGCGTACTGCACCGTGGCGCGCTCGCTGCCATCGAGCAGCACGCCGCCCTGCGATAGACTGTCCTCCGCACCGTAGCGCTCGCGCGTGAGCAGCAGGATATCGGGGCGCAGGCCGCTCTCGGACAGCAACGCCACGATCCGCCGCGCGACGATGCGAGCCACGCGCTTGCCCATGCCCACATCGGCCAGCAGTTCCTCGCGTGTGCGGTGGCCGGTAAAGCGCAGGAGCTTGTCCCACAGCGCCTCGTGGCCCGCCACCTCGGGCAGTTGCTGCACCCCCTCGGCGCGCAGCGCCTGCGCCAGCAGCTTCTCGCCCAGCCCCACCGACTCGCTTTGCGCCAGGGTCTTTAGGTACAGCCTGATCTTGGAACGCGCCCGCCCCGAACGCACGAAGCCCAGCCAGGCCGGATTGGGCGTGGCCTCGGGCGCGGTCATGATCTCCACCACGTCGCCGTTCTTGAGCTCGGTGCGCAGCGGCACGAGCTGGTGATTGACCTGCGCCGCCACCGTGTGGTCGCCCACGTCGCTGTGGATGGCGTAGGCGAAATCGACCACCGTCGTGCCGCTGGGCAAGGCCATGATCTGGCCGCGCGGCGTGAAAACGTAGACCGCGTCCGGGAACAGGTCGACCCGGACGTGCTCCCAGAATTCGGTCGCGTCGCGCGTTTCATCCTGAATATCGAGCAGCGACTGCAGCCAGCGCGTACCGAGCTTTTGCACATTGGCGGCGCCTTTGTGCTGCGCGTTGTACAGCCAGTGCGCGGCCACGCCCGCCTCGGCCACGATGTGCATCTCCTCGGTGCGCACCTGAAATTCCACATTCAGGCTCGCCGGCCCCACGAGCGTGGTGTGCAGCGACTGGTAGCCGTTGGCCTTGGCGATGGCGATGTGGTCGGTGAACTTTCCGGGCACGGGCTTGTAGAGCTGGTGCAGCACGCCGACGGCGGTGTAGCAGTCGATCACCGAGGACACCACGATGCGAAAGCCATACAGATCCACCACCTTGGCAAAGCTCAGGTGGCGCCCCTGCATGCGCTCGTAGATGCCGTAAAGCGTCTTCTCACGGCCCAGGAGCCGCACGGCCATGCCCTGATGCGCAAAGGCAGCCTCCGCCTCGGCCTGCACCTTCTGCATGACATCACGGCGACGGCTGCGCGAGCGCGCGACGGCCTTCTCCAGCGTGGCATAACGCCAGGGGTGCAGGTGCCGGAACGACAGATCCTGCAGTTCCCGATAGGTCTGGTTCAGGCCCAGACGGTGCGCGATCGGCGCGTAGATTTCAAGTGTCTCGGAGGCAATGCGGTACCACTTGTTGCGCGGCGCGCTGCCGAGCGTACGCATGTTGTGCGTCCGATCGGCGAGCTTGATGAGGATCACGCGCACGTCGCGCGCCATCGCCAGCAACATCTTGCGAAACGATTCCGACTGCCCTTCCTCACGAGTGTTGAACTGCAGCTTGTCCAGCTTGGTCAGTCCATCGACGAGTTCGGCCACGGCGGCGCCGAAGTGCGCGATCAGATCGGCCTTGGTGACGCCGCAATCCTCCAGCGCATCATGCAGGAGCGCCGCCATGAGCGCCTCGGTGTCGAGCTTCCAGTCGGCGCACAGGCTCGCGACGGCGATGGGATGCGTGATGTAGGGCTCGCCGCTGTTGCGCAGCTGGCCCAGGTGCGCATGATCGGCGTAGCGATAGGCCTGGCGCACCCGCTCGACGGATGCATCATCGAGGTAATGCAGCTTTTCGAGCAAGGAATTGAAGCTGGCGGCCACGGCATCGGCGGCTGCCTTGTCGGCGTGAAAGGTTACAGCCGCGTCTTGCGACGCGGGCGTACTGTGCGAGCTGTCCGCTGACCGCGGCGATGCCTTTTCACCCATCCCTCAAATGTAGCGGGAGAGCATGCCGCCGGTTCTCCCGACAATGAAAAAGCACCGCAATGCGGTGCTTTTTCGTGGTTCGAGTACCAACATGTGCTCAACCGGGGACTTTTTTCAGCATCTCCAGACCCACCTTGCCCGCGGCAATTTCACGCAGCGCAGTCACGCCCGGTTTGTTGCGGCTTTCGATCTTCGGAGCATGGCCCTGGCTGAGCATGCGCGCCCGATAGGTGGCCGCCAGCACGAGCTGAAAACGATTGGGAATCTGCTCAAGGCAATCTTCCACGGTGATGCGAGCCATGGTCTGGTGTTCTCCGGTGCAGTCAGGAAAGGCGCAGCGATTTGAAGGTGTCGGCACGCGCGCTGCGCTGAGCTGCCACTTTCAGACGCTGGGCATGAACGATGGTTTTGAGGTCGAAAAGCGCGCGCTCGAAAACTTCGTTGATTATAACGAAGTCGAATTTTTCGACCTGCGCCATCTCCGCCACGGCATTGGCCAGGCGCTGCTCGATGACCTCGGCGCTGTCCTCGCCGCGGCGGAGCAGGCGCGAGCGCAATTCTTCCCAGCTCGGCGGCAACACAAAGATCAGCACCGCATTGGCAAACGCCTGCTTGATCTGGGCCGCGCCCTGGTAGTCGATCTCCAGGATCACGTCTCCGCCCCCGGCGATGCGCTCCTCGATCGCCTGGCGCGAGGTGCCGTAGCGGTTGCCATGCACATTGGCCCACTCGACGAAGGCATTGGCCCGCACCATGGCATCGAACTCCTCCACCGTCGTGAAGTGGTACTCGCGTCCGTCCTTTTCCTGCCCGCGCGGCGCGCGCGTGGTGTGCGAGATCGACGGACGAACCAGTGCATCGAGCTCCATCAGCGCGTTGACGAGGCTGGATTTGCCGGCACCGCTGGGGGCTGAAACCACAAATAAATTACCAGGATAGTCCATGGTGGGCATGCGTTATCAGCTATGTTTTTACTACTCTATATTTTGTACCTGCTCGCGCATCTGCTCGATCAGCACCTTCATGTCCACGCTGATGCGGGTCAGTTCGATGCTCGCCGACTTGGAGCCCAGGGTATTGGCCTCGCGGTGCAGTTCCTGGATCAGGAAGTCCAGCCGCTTGCCTATCTCTCCTCCCTGCCCGAGCAGGCGGGCGATCTCCTGCAGGTGCGAGCGCAGGCGGGTGATTTCCTCGGCCACGTCGATGCGCAAGGCATAGGCCGCGGCCTCGGCCAGGGCACGTTCCTGAATGGCTTGCGGAGCCGACGCGACCAGCGCCCCCTGCAGCGCCTGCTCCCAGCGCTCGAGGAATCGCTGGCGCTGTTGCCTCACCAGCTCGGGCACCAGGGGTTCGGCCCGGTCGGCCAACTGGCGCAACTGCTCCACGCGGTCGCGCAGCATGGCCGCCAGATCGGCGCCCTCGCGCTCGCGCGCGGCCACCAGATCGGCGAGCGCCCTGCGGGCGAGCTCCTGCAGCACCGGCCCCCAGTCCGTCCGCGGAGCCGCCATCTGCCCTCCCAGGCGCAGCGCGTCCGCGACGGTCAACGCGGCCGCGTCGGGCAGCCAGGCGCGCACACTGGCCTGCACCGCAGCCAGGCGCTGCAACGCATCCGCCGCGGGCGCGCGCAGGGCGCTTTCGGCGCTGGTGTCGATGTAGGCCCGCAACTCCACCTTGCCACGCTTGAGCATGGCGCCCACGGCGGCGCGCAGCGTGGCCTCGTGGCTGCGCACCTCGTCAGCCAGGCGCAGCGTCACGTCCAGGAAACGGCTGTTGACCGAGCGGATTTCCAGATTCAGCCGAGCACCTTCATGACCGGCCAGGGGGCCCGCCTCCTGTTGAACGCCGGCATAACCGGTCATGCTATAAACTGCCATGGGCCTCTCTGAGATGGATACTCTGTCAAACAGAACGAGCGGGAATTATCCTGTCTCCGCCACGTGCCCGCTCTGACAGCGCTGCCATGTCCACGCCACCGCCCAAGGTCAAGCCATCGCCGCTTCCCGAGAACACGAACATCGGCGGCTATCGCGTGCTGCGGCGCCTGGCCGCGGGCGGGTTTGGCGTGGTCTACCTTGCGCTCGATCGCGAGGGCCAGCAGGTCGCCATCAAGGAATACCTGCCAGCGTCGCTCGCCACGCGCGCGCCAGGCGAATTGCAGCCCCAGGTCGCGCCCGAAAAGCTGTCCCTGTACCGGCTCGGGCTCAAGAGTTTTTTCGAGGAAGGCCGCGCGCTGGCGCAGATCGCGCACTCCTCGGTGGTGACGGTGCTCAACTTCTTTCGCGAGAACGAGACCGTCTACATGGTGATGAACTACCTGGAAGGCGCCTCGCTGCAGGAGTTCATCATCACGGCGCGCGGCCTCAAGCACGAGAAGGTGTTTCGCGAATCCACCATCCGCTCGCTCTTCGACGAAGTGCTGCGCGGCCTGCGCGTGGTGCATCAGCACCGCATGCTGCACCTGGACATCAAGCCGGCCAACGTCTTCATCACCGACGACAACCGCGCCGTGCTGATCGATTTCGGCGCCGCGCGCGAGGTGCTTTCCAAGGAAGGCAATTTCGTGCGGCCGATGTACACGCCCGGATTCGCCGCCCCCGAGATGTACCGGCGCGACTCGGCGCTCGGTCCCTGGACGGACATCTACGCCATCGGCGCCTGCATGTACGCCTGCATGCACGGCTATCCGCCTGCGGAAGCGCCACAACGTCAGAGCAAGGACCGTCTGGCTACGTCGCTGCAGAAGCTGCGCGGGGTCTATTCCGACAACCTCATCGAGCTGGTGGAGTGGTGCATGTCGATGAGCCCGCTGGATCGCCCACAATCGGTGTTCACGCTGCAGAAAGAGCTTTCGCGCGAGGGCGAGCGCCGCTACACCAAGCTGTCCATGACCGAAAAAATGCGCATGCAGCTCGACTCGTTCGTTTCCGACGTCAAGAAACCCACTCCATCCAAGCCCACCGTTGCCACCGCATCGGGAGCCCGACCGAAATGAAATTTTCCGTCTTTCAACTGAGCCGTCAGGGCGGGCGCGCCACCAACGAAGACCGCATGGGCTATGCCTACACGCGCGACGCCTGCCTGTTCGTGCTGGCCGACGGCATGGGCGGGCACCCGCAGGGCGAGGTGGCCGCGCAGATCGCCATCCAGACGGCGGCCGTCAAATTCCAGAACGAGGCCCAGTCCATCCTGCCCGACGTGGGCGCCTTTCTGAACAGCGTGGTCACGACGGCGCACGAGCAGATCATCCGCTACGCGGCGGCTCGCGGCATGATGGACGCCCCGCGCACCACGCTGGCCGTCGTGGTGGTGCAGGAGGGGCAGGCGCGCTGGATGCACTGCGGCGATTCGCGCATCTACCTGGTGCGCAACAGCAAGCTGCTGGCGCGCACGCGCGACCACTCCTACCGCGAGCTGCGCGAAGCCATGGGCAGCGAGGAGCCGGTCAACCGCAACGTACTCTTCACCTGCCTGGGCTCGCCCGCGCGGCCCATGTACGACGTCTCCAACGCCATGACGCTGGAAAGCGGCGACCGCATCATGCTGTGCTCGGACGGCCTGTGGGATTCGCTCGACGACAAGACCATCGTGCAGGTGCTCTCGCACCAGCGCGTCTCCGATGCCGTACCCATGCTCGTGGACATGGCGCTGCGCAAGGCGGGCAGCAACAGCGACAACGTCACCGCCGTGGCCATGCAGTGGGAAACAGCCAGCATCCACGACACCGACGCGGGCGAAGCGATCGACACCGGCACCGACGAGACCTTTGCCTCTACCATCCAGACCGACGAATTCGAAACGGGCGACAATTTCCTCGACGAGGAAGCGATCGAGCGCTCGATCGCCGAAATCAACGAAACCATACGGCGCACGGCCGCGCGCAAGTCGCAAGGCTGAAGCAGCGGCCGCGCACCCATTGCGCCGGGTCCTCGCGGCCCGAAACGAGAGCCATCCATGACTTCCAGTTACAGCCGCAGCGGCGGCAGGGCGTTTGATCAGCTTCGCCCCGTGCGCATCACGCGCCACTACACCATGCACGCCGAGGGTTCGGTGCTCATTGAATGCGGAGCAACCCGGGTGCTGTGCACCGCCTCGGTGGAAGACAAGGTGCCGCCGCACAAGCGCGGCAGTGGCGAGGGCTGGGTGACGGCCGAATACGGCATGCTGCCACGCGCCACCAACACCCGCGGCAGCCGCGAAGCGGCCAAGGGCAAGCAAAGCGGGCGCACACAAGAAATCCAGCGCCTGATCGGCCGCAGCCTGCGCGCAGTCTTTGACCTGAGCAAACTCGGCGAGCGCACGATCACGCTGGACTGCGACGTGCTGCAGGCCGATGGCGGCACGCGCACCGCGTCCATCACCGGCGCCTGGGTGGCCGCATACGACGCGGTGGCGACGCTGCTCAAAAGCGGCGCCATCGCCCAAACGCCGATCACGGGCGCGGTAGCCGCGGTGTCCGTGGGCATCGTGCAGGGCACGCCGCTGCTCGATCTGGAATACGTCGAGGACTCGGCCTGCGACACCGACATGAACATCGTCATGACCGGCACCGGACGGTATGTGGAGCTGCAGGGCACAGCCGAGGGCGCCGTCTTCTCGCGTGCCGAACTCGACCGGCTGCTGCAACTGAGCGAGGCAGGTATCACCCAGCTGTTGGCGCTGCAGCAAAACGCACTCTCCGAATAAGAGCTGCTCACCCCTGCCTGACAAGGGCCGCAGCCCGTTTGACATGAAACTCGTCCTCGCCTCACACAACCCCGGCAAATTGGCCGAACTGCAAGTCCTGATGGCGCCGCTGGGCGTCGAGCTGATCGCGCAAGGCGCGCTGGGCGTGCAGGAGCCCGAGGAGCCGTTTCACACCTTCGTGGAAAACGCACTCGTGAAGGCGCGCCACGCCAGCCGCGCCATCGGGCTGCCCGCGATGGCCGACGACGCCGGGCTGTGCGTGCAGGCATTCGGCGGCGAACCGGGCGTGCAGACCGCCACCTACGCCACGCGCTTCGGCTATGAAAAGAGTGATGCGAACAACGTGCGCGCGCTACTGGAGCAGATGCAGGGCGTGCAGGACAGGCGCGCGAGTATGGTCAGCACGCTGGTGGCACTGCGCTCGCCGCAAGACCCCGAACCCCTGATCGCCGTGGGCCGCGTGGATGGAGAGATCACGCGCGCGCCCCGCGGCAGTGGCGGCTTCGGCTTCGACCCCGTGATGTTCATCCCCGAATTCGGCAAGACCTTTGCCGAACTGCCCACCGAAGTCAAAAACGCCCACAGTCATCGGGGTCGGGCGGTGCGGCAGATGCTGGCACTCATGCGAGAGTACTGGCTTTGAACCGGCCCCGGGGCCGGTGAAAATTTGAATGTTTCAGGGCTCCAGCGCTTACCCATCAAACGCTGGCAGCTATCGTTTCAGGAACACCACCCATGACCGTCGAAACCACTCCGCTGCAGGACGTGCAGCATTACATCGCCCCAGGGCCACTGCGCCTGCCCAGCCTGCCGCCGCTGTCGGTCTATGTGCACATCCCGTGGTGCCTGAAGAAGTGCCCCTACTGCGACTTCAACTCGCATGCGCTCAAGGAAGGCGAAGGCGCGCCAGAAGCCCGCTACATTGATGCGCTCACGGCCGACCTGGAAGCCGCGCTACCCCTGGTCTGGGGTCGCACCGTGAGCAGCGTCTTCATCGGCGGCGGCACGCCCAGCCTGTTCTCGCCCGAAGCGATCGACCGGATCATCGCCATGATCCGCGCGCGTCTCATGCTTGAGGCGGGCTGCGAGATCACGCTGGAGGCCAACCCCGGCACCTTCGAGAAAGACCGCTTCAAGGCCTTCCACGACGCGGGCGTCACGCGCCTGTCGATCGGCGTACAAAGCTTCAACGACCGGCACCTGCAGGCTATCGGCCGTGTGCACGATGCGGCCCAGGCACGCGCAGCGGCCGAGGAAGCCGCGCAATGCTTCGAGACCTTCAACCTCGACCTGATGTATGCCCTGCCCGGCCAGAGCGTGGCTGACCTTGAAAACGACGTGCGCATCGCCTTGAGCTTCACGCCGCCGCACCTGTCGATCTACCACCTGACGGTGGAGCCCAACACCCTGTTCGCCAAGTACCCGCCGCGCCTGCCCGACGACGACACCGCCTGGGAGATGCTGGACCGCATCACCGCGCTGACCGAAGCCGCCGGGCTGTCACGCTACGAGGTCTCGGCCTACGCGAAGAACGCCCACCGCTGCACGCACAACATCAACTACTGGCAGTTCGGCGACTACATCGGCATCGGCGCCGGCGCGCACGGCAAGCTGAGCTTCGCGCACCGCGTGATGCGCCAGGTGCGCTACCGCGACCCCAAACAATACATGGACCACGCGCTCGCCGGCCACGCTGTCGCGCAGGAGCACGAGGTGAGCAACAAGGACCTGACGTTCGAATTCATGCTCAACGCGCTGCGCCTGAAGGACGGCTTTCTGGTACGCGACTTCTGCACCCGCACCGGCCAGCCGGTCACGGCCATCACGCCGGGCCTGAAGGCCGCCGAAGCCAAGGGCCTGATCAAGACCAATCTCGTGCACATCCAGCCGACCGAGCGCGGCTTCGACTTCCTGAGCGACCTGCAGGGCCTGTTCCTGCCCGCCTGAGCTTCAGCCGCAGCGCGCCGCCAGGATCACGCCCTTGGCATCCACGTCCAGGTTGAGCCGCTCGCCATCGAACTCCTTGGTCACCACCTGCCCCGGGTGCAGCACCCGCGCCATGCGCGCTCCGGCGGCCACGCGCGCCTGCTCCACCACCTGCGCGCTGGCGCTCTTGCCAAGTGCCGATCGTGCCGCGTCGGCCTTGCAGGTGCCGCCGACAGGCGCATCACTGCGCCCCAGTGGCGCGGGCCGAGGCGCAAAGCCTGCCGTGGAACACGCCGCGACGACGACCGCCAGAGACACCATCCACCAAAGTCTGCCCATCATTTTCATCTCCATCCTCATTGAACCACCGGCACCGCCTCCAGCCCCAGCTGTCGTATTGTGGCCGCCGCCTCGTTGGCCTGCGCCGCCGAGGTAAACGGCCCCACCCGGACGCGCTGCAACACCTTGCTCCCGGGGCGCGTCAGGACATCCACCTCGACCGGCAGCCCCTCCTTGCGCAGGCGCTCGCGGGTTCGCGTCGCGTTGGCCGGGTCGGCAAAGGCGCCGACATGGATGTAGAGCTCGCGCATCTGCGAGACAGTCTCTGGCGCTTCAGCCGACTGCGGCCCTTCGCCGGCCTTCTGCCCGTCTCGCGACGCGAGATACGGCCCCCCGGCCGTCCTGGCTTTTTTTTCCGTCCTCGCGGCTCCACGATCCTTCGCCGCCAGAGCGACCAGGGTGGCCTCGGTGTCACCCTGCACCGCCTGTGCTTCGCTGACATCGAACGCCGGCACCCCGGCAGGCTCCGCTTGCTGCGCCGACGGGGGCGGCGGTGTCCCGGACGCTGGCGCCGGCGGCTGTGGCGCCGATGTCACGGCACCCGTCACTTCAGAGGCGCCACGCTCGTGCGTCAGGCCCGCTTTGTCCGCACCGCTCCATGGCAAGGCAAGCATCACCACGACCGCGCACGCCAGCACCCCCAGCGCCGCAACCAGCCACATCCTGCGCCGGGAAGGCGCTGCCGACTGCAGCTGGTCCAGCGCCTGCTGCATCGTCCGCGACCGCGCCACCGCCACCTCGATACGCCGCCGCACATGACGATGAACCAGGGCGTCGCCCCACAGACCCAGCGCCACGGCGCTGGCAAGCCACAGCGCCAGCGCCACACCCGCGAGCACGGCCCCCGGCAGCAGCGCCCGGTCGTGCGCGAACAGCACGGCCGCCGCGACCGCCAAGACGTATGTCAGGTCGATCAGGAGCTCGCGCCACAGCGAACGGAACACCAGCCACAGCGGCCCCGCTACGGCCGCCGCCCAGTTCCACAGCGCAATGGCACGGCCCGCTGCATCGAGTCGTGCAAAGGCGGACAGGTAATGCTCAACGCCCGACGCTCCGATGGCTGCCGCGCTGAGTCGGGCGGCCAGATGGGCCTGACCGCCCGACCGCTCGGGCGTGCCAGCCGATGTGGGCGGTGTTTCGGCGATCGTGTCCTGCATGAGGAATGAATGACTGGGCGCGTCGGTCTCGAATCCAACGGCGCAGGAATTATGCGTTACCCACCTTCGGCGCTCCGCCTTGGCACGCCCGAGACACGATGCACCCCACGCGCTGCGTCCATGGCTGCGCTCGCGGCAGCACGCATATATCATTGGTTGTCGTGCATCGCACCCATTGCGTGTATCGTGCGAACCCCGCGCGAGAGTGCAAACGCAAAGCTGCTGCACTCGCGCGACCGAATTTGAACGATGCCTGGCCCCGTAGCGGAATTGTGGGTGCCCGTGTTTCCGCCATCAGTACCCATGCCAGCTCACAGCGCCACGGACAGAACCTCACCACGGGCCAGCGCCCAGCCCCACCTCGGGCCGGATGCGTTTGCCGACCTCGTGGCCCATATTCCGGGCACGGTGTTCCGCTCGGAGGCCGCGGCGCCCTGGCACGTGCGCTTCATGAGCGGCACCCACGAAGTGAGCACGGGCCGCGGCGTGCACGAGTACCTTGCGGACGGCGAGCTCTACCTCACTCTCATCCACCCGGACGACCGCCCGGGCTTCACGCAGACCTTCTCGCAGGCGCTGGCCGAGCGCCGCCCTTACGTCGCGGAGTACCGGGTCCTTCACCGCGACGGCAGCTGGCACTGGGCACGCCAGCACGCCACAGGCGTCTATGCCGAAGATGCAACCGCCCTGTTTGTGGATGGTGTGATCTTCGACATCAGCGCCGAACGCAGGGAGCAGGAAAGGGTCAGGAAACTGGCGAATGCGCTGCCCGTGGCCGTCTACCAGTCCCGGCTGGACGAAAACGATCGCCCCCGCATGCTGTACATCAGCGACGCGATCGAGCAGCTGACGGGCTACTCGGCGCAGGCCGTCATGGCGGACCTGCTCATCCTCTTCTCGCGCATCCACCCGAAGGACCTGCCGGGCTTCGTCGCAGCCGACGCCCAGGCCTTTCACGCCCGCGCGGAGTTTGCCCAGGAGGTGCGTTTTTTTCGCGCCGACGGCCAGGAGCGCTGGATGTCCGTCAAGTCCTCGCCCTACACGACGGAAGACGGCGAAATCGCCTATCAGGGCTTCATGGAGGACATCACCGAGCGCAAGCTGGCCGAAGAGAGAGTGCGCGCGAGCGAATCCTTCCTGCAGCAAATTTTCGACACGTCCAACGTCGCGATCTTCCTGGTGAACCCGCAAGGCATCATCACGCGAGCCAATCGCAAGATGGCGCAGATGTTCGGGTGCACCATGGAGCAGCTCACCGGCGCACCCTATGTCAGCCTGGTGGACCCCGCGGAACGCCAGGCCAGCCACCAGAAAATGCTGGCCCTGCTCGCCAGCGACATCGACTCGGTCAACCTCGAGCGGCTTTACCTGCGCCACGATGGCAAGACGTTCTGGGGCAACCTGACGGGCAAGCGCTTCAACGGCAGCGACGGCACCGAATACGGACTGATCGGCGTGATCATGGATGTCAGCGAGCGCAGGCGGGCCGAGGAGGAAGTGCGCAACCTCGCGTTCTACGATCCGCTGACCAACCTGCCCAACCGCCGCCTGCTGCTCGACCACCTGCAGACGTGCATCGACGCCTCCTCGCGTAACGGCCTGTACGGCGCACTGGTCTTCATCGACCTCGATAATTTCAAGACGCTCAACGACTCGCTCGGGCACGACGTCGGAGACCAGCTCCTGCGGGCGGTGGCCGGTCGCCTGCAATCGGTCGTGCGCAAGGGCGATACCGTGGCGCGCCTGGGAGGCGATGAATTCGTGGTCGTGCTCGGCAGCCTGGACGCGTCCGCCCTGATCGCCGCCAGAATGGCCAATGGCGTGGGGCTCAAGATCATCGAGCAGATGAACTCACCCTACGAATTGCAGCACAACGCGGTGCGCAGCACCCCGAGCCTGGGCATCG
Organism: Comamonas sp.; assembly: GCA_019912745.1. Taxonomy (GTDB): domain Bacteria; phylum Pseudomonadota; class Gammaproteobacteria; order Burkholderiales; family Burkholderiaceae_C; genus Comamonas_C. The sequence goes on from JAIOIA010000193.1 coordinate 15,651, forward strand.
CCCTGTTCAGGGGCAATGAATCGAACATCGACGAACTGCTCAAGCATGCGGATCTGGCGATGTACCAGGCGAAGACGGGCGGACGCAACACCCTGCGCTTCTTCGACCCCGAGATGCAGGAGCGCATCAACGCCCGCGCGCTGATCGAGAGCGAGCTGTACGACGCCATGGAAAAGCGGCAATTCCTGGTGTACCTGCAACCCCAGGTGAACATCTACGGCGACTGCATAGGCGCCGAAGCCCTCGTGCGCTGGAACCATCCGGTCAAGGGCATCGTTTCGCCGACACAGTTCATTGCCATTTCCGAAGAGACCGGGCAAATCCGAGCCATCGGCCACTGGGTGCTGCACGAAGCCATGCGCCTGCAAAGGCGCTGGCAGGCGAGCATCGCGACGCGGGACATCGTCGTCGCCATCAACATCAGCGCGCGACAGTTTCACTTGGCCTCGTTCGTCAACGAAATAGAGCAACTGCTGGAAAGCACCGGCGCGGACCCAAGCCGGCTGCAATTCGAACTGACTGAAAGCGTGCTCCTGAACGACGCGGACGACGCCATCGCCAAGATGCTGTCGATGCAGGCCCTGGGCATCGGATTCGCGCTCGACGATTTCGGAACGGGTTACTCGTCGCTTGCCTACCTCAAGCGCCTGCCGCTGCGACAGATGAAAATCGACCAGTCGTTCGTGCGCGACATCCTGAGCGACCCGAACGACCTGGCCATCTGCCGCTCCATCATCGTGCTCGCCGCCAGCCTGGGCCTGCACGTCATTGCCGAGGGCGTCGAAACTCGGGAGCAATGGGAGTTGCTGCGCGCGGAGGGCTGCCAAGAGGCCCAGGGGTTCCTCTTTGCCAGGCCCATGCCCGAGGACGAATTCGTGCGCTGGCTGAGCGCCGGCGCGTAGCATCGCGCGGGTGGTCTGGAGTCAAAGAACACGGGGACGGCGAAAAAGCGGACCATGCGAAACATGTCCCGTCTTCCTCGTGTTCGTTGGTAGGCCGTGTTGGACTTGAACCAACGACCAAAGGATTATGAGTCCTCTGCTCTAACCAACTGAGCTAACGGCCCGAACAGCCCACTTTCCACAGGCCGCGCGCATTGTAGGTGCTAGCTGCGATGGCTCAGCGCATTGGAGACGAGCTTGGACGTGATGTCCACGATCTGGATCATGCGATCGTAGGGCATGCGCGTGGGGCCGATCACGCCCAGCGTGCCCACCACCTGACCATCGACTTCGTACGGCGCGCTGACCACCGACAGTTCTTCGAAAGGCACCACATGGCTCTCGCCGCCGATGAAGATGCGTACACCTTCGGCGCGGCTGGAAATGTCCAGCAGGCGCAGGATCTGCGTCTTCTGCTCGAACAGACCAAAGGCCCGGCGCAGGTTGTCCATGTCGCTGGAAAAGTCGCTCACCGCGAGCAGGTTGCGCTCGCCCGAGATCACCACCTCGTCGCGCGACTCGCTCAGCGCTTCGCTGCTGGCGCTCACCGCCGCCTGCATGAGCTGGGCGATCTCGGCGCGCAAGCTGTCCACCTCGGCCTTGAGGCGCTCGCGCACCTGTTCGATCGCCAGGCCGCTGTAATTGGCATTGAGGAAATTCGCCGTCTCCACGAGCTGCGACTGCGTGTAGTCCGACTCGGTGAAGATCACGCGGTTTTGCACATCGCCGTCGGGCGAGACGATGATGACGAGCACGCGCTTCTCGGACAGGCGCAGGAATTCGATGTGCCTGAATACCGAGGCTCTGCGCGGCGCCATCACCACGCCCACGAACTGCGAGAGGTTGGAGAGCATTTGCGCCGCCTGCGCAATCACCTTCTGCGGTTGCTCGGGCCGGATCTGAAGCTCGGGCAGGCGTTCATGCTGCACCGTGAGCATGGTATCGACGAACAGGCGGTAACCCTTGGCGGTAGGTACACGGCCCGCGGAGGTATGGGGGCTGGTAATGAGGCCAAGCTCCTCCAGGTCGGACATGACATTGCGCACCGTCGCCGGCGAAAGCTCCAAGCCCGACGCGCGAGAAAGCGTGCGCGAACCGACGGGCTGCCCGTCAGCGATGTAGCGCTCCACCAGCGCCTTGAGCAACAATTTCCCACGCGCGTCCAGCATGCAAACCATTCTACCGAGCGCTTACCATAGCCAAACGTTGCGCTCCCGCCATGATGATCTAATCCAAGGCCATGCAGCCCATTTTTCACAGCATTGCCGTCATTGGCAAATACCAGAAATCGCGCGCCAATGCGGCGCCGCAGACGCTGTGTCAGGCGGTGCGCGACATCGCTGCATACGTCAGGGCGCAGGGCTGCGAAGTGACACTGGATGAAGAAACCGCGAGCAGCATCCAGCTCACGGATTACGCCACCCGCGACCTGGAAGACATCGGCCGTCACTGCGACCTGGGCCTGGTGATCGGCGGCGACGGCACCATGCTCAGCGTGGGGCGGCGCCTGGCGAGCCACGGCACGCCGCTGATCGGCATCAACCAAGGACGGCTGGGCTTCATCACCGATATCCCGCTGGAAGGCTTCGAGGCCACCCTGGCACCCATGCTGGTCGGCGACTACGAAGAGGACGTTCGTCCGCTCATGCATGGGCGCGTGCTGCGTGGCGACGATTGCGTGTTCGAGGCACTGGCACTGAACGACGTAGTGGTCAACCGCGGCTCGACCTCGGGCATGGTGGAGCTTCGCATCGAAGTCGATGCCGACTTCGTGGCCAATCAGCGCGCCGACGGCGTCATCATCGCCTCTCCCACTGGCTCCACGGCCTACGCCCTTTCGGCGGGCGGGCCCATGCTGCACCCTTCCATTCCCGGCTGGGTGCTGGTGCCGATCGCGCCGCACACGCTCACGCACCGCCCCATCGTGCTGCCCGACGTAGGCGAGGTGGTCATCGAGCTGCTGAGCGGGCGCGAGGCGAGCGCCAACTTCGACATGCAATCGCTGGCGCAGCTCAAGCAGGGCGACCGCGTGGTGGTGCAACGCTCACCCTACAGCGCCTGCTTTCTGCATCCCGTGGGCTGGAGCTACTTCGCCACGCTGCGCAACAAACTGCGCTGGAACGAAGGAGCCTGAACATGGCCCTGCACCGCATCGCGCTGCGGGATTTCGTGATCGTGCCCGCATTGGATCTGGAGGTGTCGGAGGGCTTCACGGTGCTCACCGGCGAGACCGGCGCGGGCAAATCCATCCTCATCGATGCCCTGCAGCTGCTGCTGGGCGCGCGCGCCGACACCGGCGTGATCCGCGAAGGCGCGCAGCGCACCGACATCAGCGCCGAGTTCGACACACCCTCGGTCGACCTCACTGCCTGGCTGGAAGACGCAGGCATCCCCCGCGAAGACGGCTTGCTGCTGCGTCGCACGCTCGATGCGCAAGGCAGAAGCCGAGCCTGGATCAATGGCACACCGGCAACCGCCACCCAGATGCGCGCGCTTGGCAACTTTCTGATCGACATCCATGGCCAGCATGCCTGGCAGAGCCTGACGCGCGCCGACGCGGTGCGCGATCTGCTCGATGCGTATGCGGGGTGCGACAGCGGTCTCGTCGCCGCGCCATGGAAGGCCTGGCGCCAGGCCCATGAGGCGCTCGCGCGGGCACGCAACGCCCAGGAGACGCTGCAGCAGGAACACGAGCGCCTGCAGTGGCAGATCGCCGAGGTGGACAAGCTCGCGCCGCGCGAGGGGCAGTGGGAAGAGCTCAACGCCGAACACGCACGCCTGGCGAGCGCCGAATCCCTGCTCACGAGCGCCCGCACCGCGCTCGCCGCCTTGCGTGGCGGCGATGTCGGTGGCGCTCTCGACGGCCTCGTCCAGGCTCGGCAGGCGCTGCAGGAGCACGCCGACGTCGAGCCGCAATTTCTCGCCCTCTGCAGCACACTCGCTTCCTGCCTCGCCGAGGCCGAAGATGCAGCGCACACGCTGCACGGCTACCTGCGCCATGCCGAGCCCGATCCCGCGCGGCTGCAGCAACTCGACGAGCGCCTCTCGTTGTGGACCCAGCTTGCGCGCCGCTACCGGCGCACGCCCGGGGAGCTGCCCGCCCTGCTCGCGGATTGGAACGAAAAGCTGCGGGCGCTGGACGCCGCCACCGATCTGCAGCAACTCGAGACTACCGAGCGCGAGCGGTCCCGGGCCGCGGCGCAGCTGGCGACCGCCATCACACAGGCCATGCAGGGGCTGGGTATGGCGGGCGGGCGCTTCGCGGTTGAAGTGTCCGCCGCTGAACCAGGGGCGCACGGCGCGGATCAGGTGCAATTTCTCGTGGCCAGCCACCCCGGCATGACGCCGCGCCCCATTGCCAGGGTGGCGTCGGGCGGCGAGCTCTCGCGCATCGCACTGGCCATCGCCGTGACCACCAGCCGCCTCGGCGAGGTGCCGACGCTGATCTTCGATGAAGTCGATTCAGGCGTGGGCGGCGCCGTGGCCGAAACCGTCGGGCGGTTGATGCGCCAGCTCGGGCGCGACCGCCAGGTGCTGGCCGTGACGCATCTGCCGCAGGTGGCGGCCTGCGGCGATCACCACTGGGTGGTGGCCAAGCACAGCACGGCGGATGAAACCCGCAGCAGCGTCACGCCCATCGAGGGCACGCAGCGCACCCGGGAAATCGCCCGCATGCTCGGCGGCGAACACCTCTCAGCCACCACGCTCGCGCATGCGAGCGAAATGCTCGGCAGCGCCGTCGGAGGCTAGGCGCATGGCCCTGGAACTCGTGCTCATCACAGGCATGTCCGGCTCGGGCAAGTCCGTGGCCCTGCACGCCCTGGAAGACGCCGGCTACTACTGCGTGGACAACCTGCCACCCGAGTTGCTGGTGTCATTCGCGCAGCTGGAACACGGGCAGCACGCCAACCGCGTGGCGCTGGCCATTGACGTGCGCAGCGCCACGGCCCTGCCCCTGGTGCCTCAGCAGCTCGATCAGTTGCGCGCCAGCGGCGTGAAGGTGCAGGTGCTCTTTCTGGATGCCCGTACCGAGACGCTGGTGCGGCGCTTTTCCGAAACGCGCAGACGCCATCCGCTGTCCACCGAAGAACTGCGGGATGGACGGCAGGCCCTGGTGCAGAGCATTCAGCTGGAGCGCGAGCTGCTGGCCGAGCTGCGCGAGCAGTCCCTCGTGATCGACACCAGCAACCTGCGCAATGCCGACCTGCTCGCCTACGTCAAGAAGCTCATGGCCGTGCCGCCAGGCCGGCTCACGCTGGTGTTCCAGTCCTTCGCCTTCAAGTACGGCGTGCCGATGGACGCCGACTATGTCTTCGACGTGCGCATGCTGCCCAACCCTTACTACGACCCCGGCCTGCGTCCGCTCACCGGGCTGGACGAGCCCGTCACCGGCTTCCTGCGCAGACAGCCCGAGGTGGCCCGGATGCAGGCCGACATCACCCTCTTTCTGGAACGCTGGCTGCCACCGCTGGCGAACAACCACCGCAACTATGTCACGGTGGCCATAGGCTGCACGGGCGGGCGGCACCGGTCGGTCTACCTGGTGGAGCAACTGGCCGGGCACTTCGCCAGCGCCTGGACCACACTCAAACGCCATCGCGAACAGGATGGCGCTTGAAATCATCATGAAATCATCGCTTTTGCCTTGTTGAGAAAGTGCCAAAAGCCACCATAGCGATAGCTTTATTCGCCGCACAAGGCATCGAGCAACCTGCGTATCGGAGCGGGCAGACCCAGACGCTGCCATTCGGCATGCCCAAACCATGCGCCCTGCGAGCTCGAAGGGGGCTCGGCGCCACGGATCACGACAGGGTGCAGCTTGAGCTCACGGTGCGTCAGCGCATGCGTGACCATCGCCAGCACCTTCACATCCGCACTCGAGCCCCAGGCATCGGAACCAGCCGGCTGCATCTGCACGAGCGGACAGTACAGACCCGCCCAGATGCCGTGCGGCGGGCGCGGGGCAAGCCAGCAACGCCGCCCGTCGTCCAGATACAGCAGCAGCCACCAATCTTCGACACGACGCCTGATCTGTCGCGTGCGCACCGGGTAGCGCTGCTGATCGCCCTGGCGATACGCCACGCAGAGATCCACGAGCGGGCAGCGCTCGCATTGCGGATTCCTCGCAAGGCACACCGTCGCGCCCAGGTCCATCAGGCCCTGGGTGTAGCGCGGCATCGCAAGCCGCACGTCGGTTTGCGGAAGCAACTGCTGAGCCTCCGCCCACAGGGCGCGTTCGTTCGCCGCCTGCGCCAGATCGGCGCCAAAGCCCAGTACGCGCGTGAGCACGCGCCGCACGTTGCCGTCCAGAATGGCGGCACGTTCACCAAAGCAGAACGCCGCGATCGCCGCCGCCGTGGAGCGGCCGATACCCGGCAATTTCTGCAGTTCGGCCGCACTTTCCGGAAAGACGCCGCCATGCTCGCGGGCCACCATCTGCGCACAGCGGTGCAGATGACGCGCGCGGCTGTAGTAGCCCAGGCCGCTCCACAAGGCCAGCACGTCATCGGGGCCGGCAGCAGCCAGGGTCCGCACATCCGGAAAATGCGCCAGAAAGCGCTCGTAGTAGCCGATCACGGTGGCCACCTGCGTCTGCTGCAGCATGATCTCCGAGAGCCACACACGATAGGGGTCGCGCGTCCCCTGCCACGGCAGATCGCCGCGGCCATGCGCCGACTGCCAGCGCACCACGAGGTCGGCAAAATCGTCCGGCGCCATCAGCTCTTCTGGCACCGCGGGCAAAAGAAGGTGCTGCGCTGGCCTTGGCGCAGCGTGCGAATCAGCGTGCCGCACGCCACGCATGGCAAACCGGCACGCCCGTACACCTTGGCCTCGAGCTGGAAGTGGCCGGCTTCGCCCTGCACACCGGCGAAATCCTTCAGCGTGCTCCCTCCCCGCTCCACCGCGCGCGCCAAGACCTCGCGAATGGCGTGGTGCAGGCGTTCAGCGCGCCCGTGGCTCAGACGCGCGGCCACCGCGGTCGGCCGGATACGCGCCGCAAACAGCGCCTCGCTGGCGTAAATATTGCCCACGCCCACGACCACCCTGCCCGCCAGCAGCACCTGCTTGATGCTCTGGCGGCTGGCCTTGAGCCTTGCCTCGAAAGTCTCGACATCGAACGCTTCCGAAAGCGGTTCCGCACCCAGGCCCGCCAGCAGCTTGCGTGCCATGGGCGCATCTTCCCCCGGCACCCAGACCACCGCCCCGAAACGCCGCGGATCATGCAGGCGCAGCACGCCAAGATCGGTCTGCATCTCGAAATGATCATGCACCCCGATCACAGGTAGCGAAGGGGCAAAGCGCAGGCTGCCGGACATGCCCAGATGGATGAGCAGCAGCCCCCGGCTCAAATCCAGCAGCAGGTATTTGCCACGTCTTCGCACCTCTAGCACCCGCAAACCCACCAGCGCGTGCGGCGCCACGCCCAGGGGCCAGCGCAGCGGCTTGCCCAGAGTCACCTTCGTGATCCTGGCGAGCGCGATCGCATCGGCAAACCCGCGGCGCGTGACTTCGACTTCTGGCAATTCCGGCATGATGGAGCGTGCCGATCCTGCGCGGCATCTATGGCATTACATCGCGCCACTGAAGGCGCAAACCTTCGATTATTATGAGGTGATGCTGCGTTTATCCCGCTTTGCGCCAACGGTATTCATGAGTACCGCCCTGGTGCTGACCTCCCTGACAGCCTGGGCACGGACACCCGCACCCTCCCCCGTGGCCACCAGCCCTCAAAAGCAGGAAAAGGCCGAAGCCGCAAACGCGGCGTTCACCGCCCAGCTGTTCTACGAAATCCTGCTTGGCGAGCTCTCCACCGAGAGCGGCGACCCCGGCCAGGGCTACTCGCTCATGCTGGATGCGGCCCGGCGCAGCAACAGCGCCGAACTGTACCGGCGCGCCACCGAGATCGCGCTGCAATCGCGCTCGGCGCAGGCGGCGCTTGCCGCGGCCAAGGCATGGCAGCAGGCTGAGCCGGATTCGCGCGACGCCAACCGTTTCGTGCTGCGCATCCTGGTGGCGCTCAACCGCATCAAGGACAGCAGCGAGCCGCTGGCGCGTGAACTGGCGGCGGCGCCAGTCGAGAGCAAGATCGCGGTCATCAACGCCATCCCGCTGCTGTACTCGCACGCAAGCGACAAGGAACTGGCCGCGCACGTGGTCGAGGAAGTCCTGGGCAATTTGCTCAAGGAGCCCGCCACGGCTGCCAACACCTGGACCACGATAGGGCGCATGCGTCTGGCCGCCGGCGACAAGATCGGTGCGCTCGTGGCCGCGCGCCTTGCACAAAAGGCCGACGCCGGCAACGACGCCATGGCGGCACTGGCGTTGCAGCTGATGGACGAGAAGGTGAGCGACGCCGAGCCCCTGCTGCAAGCCTACCTGCAGGGCGAGCCGCTACCGGAAATTCGCATGGGGTACGCGCGCTATCTTGCGCAGGGCAATCAGAACGAGGCGGCGCTCGCGCAAATGCGCGAGATCACGGCCGAGCAGCCGGAGAACATCCAGGCGCTGCTGTTGCAAAGCACCCTGGAGCTGCAGGCCCATCAGGTTAACACCGCGGAAAAGACGCTGGAACGCTTTGCGCATCTCTACGACAAACTCCCTGCGTCGGCGCAGCCGCAAACGCTCACGCGCCAGATGTACCTGCTGCGCTCCGAAATCGCCCAGCAACGCGGCGATCTAGACCAGGCAGAGCACTGGCTCAGCCTCACCAATGATGGTGACTCGCGCCTGAGCGTGCAGGAGCGCCGCGCGCTGCTGCTCGCGCGCCAGGGGCGCCTGGGAGAGGCGCTGGCGATGATCCGCAACCTGCCTGCCGCAAGCGACGAGGAAGCCGCCAGGAAATTGCAGGGCGAGGCGCTGGTGCTGCGTGAAGTCGGTCAGATCGACCGCGCCTACGACGCGCAGGCGCGCGCCGTGGCGCTTCAGCCGGACAACGACGACTACGTCTACGACCAGGCGATGCTCGCGGAACGGCTCGGGCACATGGATGAAATGGAGCGCCTGTTGCGCCGCATCCTGCAGCGCAATCCCAAGTACTACCATGCGCTCAACGCCCTCGGCTTTTCCCTGGCCGACCGCGGTGTGCGCCTGCAGGAGGCCAAGACACTCATCGAACAGGCTCTGCAACTGGCCCCAGGCGATCCCTACATCACCGACAGCCTGGGCTGGGCCGAATACCGCCTGGGCAACAAGAAACGCGCACGGGAACTGCTGCAGGACGCCATGCGCAACCAGCCCGACGCCGAGATCGCAGCCCACCTAGGGGAGGTGCTCTGGAAACTGGGCGAGCACGCGCGGGCACGCGCCGCATGGCGTGAGGGCCTGCGCCTGAAGCGCGACAATGCCACGCTGCTCAAAACGCTCAAACGCTTCGGGGTGCGTCCTTGACCCTCAGGGCACGGTGCCAGCGGCGCCGTGCGCTGTGTCTTGCGGCACTCACCGCCACCTTGGCCGCGGCCTGCGCCCCGATTCCTCAGGCAGAACAAACCCAGGAAGACCGCTGGAGCGGGCGCTTGGCGCTGCAGGTGGACGACAGCTCGGCGCAATCCTTCTTTGCCGCCTTCCAGTTGCAAGGCAATGCCGAGCGCGGCAGACTCACGCTGTTCAACCCGCTGGGCAACATCCTGGCACGCGTCACCTGGCGACCTGGCAGCGCGCTGCTGGACGACGGGCGGAACCGGCGAACCTCCGACTCGCTGGCCGCCCTGACGCAGGAACTCACAGGCAGCGCACTTCCGATCACGGCTTTGTTTGCCTGGCTGCACGGCCGGGACATGGCGGCTAGCGGCTGGCAGGCGGACCTGAGCGCGCTGAGCGCCGGGCGCATCATCGCCACGCGCCTGCAGCCCCTGCCCACGGCGGTGCTGCGCGTGGTGCTTGACCGCTGAAAGCCGATCCATGCGTGCCATCCACGACGTCCCGGCGCCGGCCAAGCTCAATCTTTTCCTGCACGTCACGGGCAGGCGCAGCGACGGCTACCACCTGCTGCAATCGGTCTTCATGCTGATCGACTGGTGCGATGAACTGCACTTCGACCTGCGCGCCGGCCCCGCCCTGAGCCGCGAAGACATCGGCGATGCGCTGCCCGCGGATGACCTGTGCCTGCGCGCCGCTCGGGCGTTGCAAGAGGCCACGGGCTGCACGCAAGGCGCGCATATCTCGATTGCCAAGAACATTCCTTCACAGGCGGGCATGGGCGGCGGCTCGTCGGATGCCGCCTCCACCCTGCTGGCGCTCAACCAGCTGTGGAATCTCCAGCTCACTCGAAGCGAGCTGCAAAAACTGGCCCTCCCGCTGGGCGCGGACGTGCCCTTTTTCCTCGAGGGGCGCGATGCATGGGTGCAAGGGATAGGTGAAATACTCGAACCCCTGCCCGCCGACCTGCTTCAGGCCGGTCAGCCCTTTGTCGTCATCAAGCCACAAGCGGGACTCGAGACACGCCTCATTTTTTCGCACCCGGAGCTCAAGCGGAACACACAAGCTGCTACAATCGCGGGCTTCGCTAGAGAGCAGGCAAGAGAGCCGTTTCAATTTGGCAGAAACGACTTGCAGTCGGTTGCCGAGCTGCTGTGCCCCGAGATCACGCAAGCCCTCACGTGGCTTGCCAGACAGGGGCTCAGCGGGCGCATGACAGGTTCCGGCAGTGCGGTGTTTGCTCCTGCGGTGCATGCGATCGACAGTGCCCGGGCACCCGCCCGATGGCACGTCAAAGTATGTAAAAATCTCGGGCTTCATCCACTTGCCGGATGGGCGCGGGATGAATGATTGCAAGGCTGCACACCCACAGTGTGCGGCCCGTGTAGGGGAGTAGCCAAGCTGGTCAAGGCACCGGATTTTGATTCCGGCATGCGAGGGTTCGAATCCTTCCTCCCCTGCCACCTGTAGAGCCCGTTGCGCCACCACCGTCAGACATTCGAGACGCCCATGCAAGCCCATCACACCGATTTCATGGTTTTCACGGGCAATGCGAACCCCGGCCTAGCCACCGAGATCGCGAAGAACCTGGGCATCACGCTCGGCGCCATGCAGGTCGGGCGCTTCTCCGACGGTGAAGTCACGGTCGAAATCAAGCAAAACGTGCGTGCGCGCGACATCTTCGTCGTGCAATCCACTTGCGCGCCCACCAACGACAACCTGATGGAACTGCTCATCATGGTCGACGCGCTCAAGCGCGCCTCGGCCGAGCGCATCAGCGCCGTCATTCCCTACTTCGGCTACGCGCGCCAGGATCGGCGTCCGCGCTCCACGCGCGTGCCCATCTCGGCCAAGGTCGTGGCCAACATGCTGCAGGCCGTGGGCGTGAACCGCCTGCTCACGATGGACCTGCACGCCGACCAGATCCAGGGTTTCTTCGACATCCCGGTGGACAACATCTACGCCTCCCCGGTGCTGCTGCGCGACCTGAACGAGAAGAAGCACGACAACCTCATCGTCGTCAGCCCCGACGTCGGCGGCGTGGTGCGCGCACGGGCGCTGGCCAAGCAACTCGGCTGCGATCTGGCCATCATCGACAAGCGCCGCCCCAAGGCCAACGTCTCCGAAGTGATGAACGTGATCGGCGAAATCGACGGGCGCAACTGCGTCATCATGGACGACATGATCGATACCGCCGGCACGCTGGTGAAGGCCGCGAGCGCGCTCAAGGAGCGCGGAGCCCGGCAGGTCTACGCCTACTGCACGCACCCGATCTTCTCCGGCCCCGCCATCGAGCGCATTGCCCAGGGCAACGTACTCGACGAGGTCGTGGTCACCAACACCATCCCGCTGAGCGAAGCCGCCCGCGGGTGTCCCAAGATTCGCCAGCTCTCCGTGGCGCCGCTGTTTGCCGAAACGATACAGCGCATTGCCAGCGGAGCGTCGGTGATGAGTCTGTTTTCGGAGTACAGCTGAACACTGCCGAAAAACAGCACAGGCTCCGCCGCATGGTGCACGGGGTCTTTTCTCAAACAGGCGGGCAGGCTGGTCGCGGCCGCCCAACCACTGGAGTTCTCACATGAAATTCGCCGCTTTTGAGCGCAACGCGCAAGGTACGGGTGCGAGCCGCCGTCTGCGCGTCACGGGCCGCGCGCCCGGCATCGTCTATGGCGCGGGTGGCCAGCCGCAAATGATCGAACTCGATCACAACGCGCTGTGGCACGCCCTGCAGAAGGAAGCCTTTCACTCCACCATCCTGGAGATGGAACTGGCCGGCCAGACCAGCAAAGTGCTGCTGCGCGACGTGCAATACCACCCCTACAAGCAGCAGATTCTGCATGTGGACTTTCAGCGCATCGACGACAAGACCCGCATCCACATGAAGGTGCCGCTGCACTTCGACGGCATCGAACAGTCGCCGGCCGTGGTCACCGAAGGCTGCACCGTGACGCCGCTGCTGCATGAGCTGGATGTGGTCTGCATGCCCTCCGCCCTGCCCGAGCACATCACTGTGGACCTGAGCGGCCTGACCTCGAAGAACATCCCCGGCCTGCAATCGATCAAGTTGCCCACGGGCGTCAAGGTGGTCGTGCACGGCTCCAACAAGAACCCGGCACTGGTCTCGATCAAGCAGCCCGAAGTGATCGAGGACGAAGCCACCGAGGCAGCCGGCGCTGGCACAGCGCCTGCGGCGGCCCCTGCCGCCAAAAAGTGACCGTGGCGGCTTCTTGTGCCGCCCCGAACCCCCATGGCCCGCGACGAGCGGGCCATTTTTTTGTCCGCGCCCTGCCCGCACGCGGCGCTGATAATTCGCCACCATGATCAAACTGTTTGTCGGCCTGGGCAACCCAGGGCCGCAATACGAGGACACGCGCCACAACGTCGGCTTCTGGTGGATCGACGCGCTCGCAGAGCAGCTCAAGATACAACTCAGCCCCGAACGCGGCTATTTCGGGCTCATGGCCCGCGCCACTGTTCAAGGACACACGTTCTGGCTGCTTGAGCCGCAGACCTTCATGAACGCCTCGGGCAAATCGGTGGCGGCGCTGGCGCGTTTTTACAAGATCCAACCCGAAGAGATTCTCGTGGTGCACGACGAGCTGGACTTCCCGCCCGGCCAGATCAAGCTCAAGCACGGCGGCAGTCATGGCGGGCACAATGGGCTGCGCGACATCCACGCACAGCTGGGCAGCAGCGACTACTGGCGACTGCGCATCGGCATCGGCCACCCCGGCATCAAGGCCGAGGTGGTTCACTGGGTCCTGGGGCGTCCGGCACCGGGAGACCGGCGGCTCATTGAGAACGCCATCGAGCACGGGCTCGCTTCCTTTGGCGAGCTGACAGGCGGGGCCATGGACAAGGCCACACAACAGATCAACACGCCCGTGAAATGACCGCGCTGCACGAGCTCAGCGCCGCCGAACTGGTGGCCGCCTACCGCGGGCATGCCCTCTCGCCGGTCGAAGTCGCCACGGCGCTGCTGGAGCACGTGCAGCGCTGGGAACCTCACCTGCACGCCACTTACCTGCTGCGCCCCGAGCTCACGCTCGCCCAGGCCAAGGCCAGCCAGTCGCGCTGGATGCGTGGCGCCCCCTGTGGTCCCCTCGATGGCGTGCCGGTCACGATCAAGGAGAACATCGCCACACTGGGCGACCCCGTTCCGCTCGGAACGGCGGCCAGCGAGCTCAAGCCCTCGCCGGTGAATGCCCCGCCGGCGCAGCGCCTGCGCGAGGCAGGCGCGGTGCTGCTCTGCAAGACCACGATGCCCGACTACGGCATGCTCTCGTCGGGCGTCTCAAGCTTTCACGCGAGCACGCGCAACCCCTGGGACACCACGAAGGGCCCGGGCGGCTCGAGCGCGGGTGCGGGCGCAGGCGCCGCCGCAGGTTACGGGCCGCTGCATATCGGCACCGACATCGGCGGCTCCGTACGCCTGCCCGCGGCGTGGTGCGGGGTCTTCGGCTTCAAACCCAGCCTGGGACGCGTGCCCATCGATCCACCCTATACGGGGCGCGCCGCCGGCCCCCTCACGCGCACCGTGCAGGATGCCGCTCTGATGATGCAGGTGCTCAGTGCACCCGACATTCGCGACAGCATGAGCCTCCCGCCCCAGGACGTGGCCTGGGACAGCGCCACGACGCGACCCAGACGCCTGCGCGGGCTGCGTCTGGGGCTGCTGCTGGACGCCGGATGCGGCCTACCCGTGCAGCCG
>JAIOIA010000194.1:0-3965 GCA_019912745.1 Comamonas sp.
CGCACCCAGAGCAGCCAGACGATGAGCACGTCCAGCATGATGAGTCCCTGCCAGAGAAATTCGTGTGCAAAGTTGAACGCGGCGGTGTTCCACTGCCCGATGTAGAACAGGCTGATCACGCGCACCACGTTGAGTGCCTGCACGGCCAGGCAACCGGCGATCAGACCCATGAGCTTGCTGCGCCCGCTGACCGGAAACGCGAGGATGGCGGCGGCCAGCACGATGCACGCCTCGATGCCGTTGCAGCCAGGCTCGATCGACACGCCGAAACCCGTGACCGTGTTCCAGAGCACCTTGCCCTGCGCGGCGGCGCTGGCATCGAACGCCATGACGAGCGCGGCGCTGATGCGCGCGAGCAGCACCGTCCAGGGCAGTACCGCATGCTGCTGCACCCAGCCCAGCATGTTCACGCCGAACAGCGAGAGCTGGATGCCGAGGAACAGGAAGAAGAAGCGCAGCATGCAAAGCACGGGGTGACGGGGCCGAACCCCGTGTACTGTACCCGTGCGCGGTCTGCGCTCAGATCGGTGTCATGCGGGTCTGCATTCCGCCGGACGACAAGGCGGGAAGCCGAAGACAGTGCTGTCGCACGGACAGGCGAGCCAACGGAGTTGACCGGCTGTAGGCCAATCCGTATCAGGCCAGCAGCGCATTCACCCGCCTGACATAGGCCGCCGGGTCCTGCGGCATGCCGCCCTCCGCCAGCAGCGCCTGATCGAACAGGATGTGCGCCAGGTCGTTGAAGTGCACGCTGCCATCGAGTTTTTTCACGAGCGGGTGCTCGGGATTCACTTCGAGCACGGGCTTGACGTCGGGCGCCTTCTGGCCCGCCTGCTTGAGCAGGCGCGCGAGCTGGTTGCTCATGTCGCCGTCCTTCACCACCAGGCAGGCGGGTGAATCGACGAGGCGCGTGGTCACGCGCACGTCCTCGGCCCGGTCCTTCAAGGCTTCCTTGAGCTTGGCCAGCAGCGGCTTGAACTGCTCGGCCGCCTCTTGCGCGGCCTTCTTTTCGGCTTCGTCCTGCAGCGCGCCCAGGTCCACCGCGCCCTTGGCCACGGACTGCAGCGGCGTGCCGTCGAAGTCCTGCAGGTAGCCCAGCGCCCATTCGTCCACGCGGTCGGTCATCAGGAGCACCTCGATGCCCTTCTTCCTGAACACTTCGAGCTGCGGGCTGTTGCGCGCGGCGGCGAGCGTGTCGGCGGTGACGTAGTAGATGGCCGTCTGGCCTTCCTTCATGCGCGCCTTGTAGTCGGCAAAACCGACGCTCACGCTGTCCGTCGTGGTAGAGGCAAAACGCAGCAGTCTGGCAATGCGATCGCGGTTGGCGAAGTCCTCGCCCAGGCCTTCCTTGAGCACGGCACCGAACTCGGCGTAGAACTGCGTGAACTTGCCCTCCTTGGCCTTGTCTTCGTCGCTCACGACGTCGGTCACGCCGTCGTCCCCGGACTCGCCTGCGTCGTGCTTGTCGTGCTTGGCCAGGTCTTCGAGCATCGAGAGGACACGCTTGACCGAGCCATCGCGGATCAGGCGCACGTCGCGGGATTCCTGCAGCAGCTCGCGCGAGACGTTCAGCGGCAGGTCGCTCGAATCGATCACGCCCTTGACGAAGCGCAGGTAGCCGGGCATGAGCGCCTCGGCGTCGTCCATGATGAAGACGCGCTTGACATAGAGCTTGATGCCCGCGTGCTTGTCGCGCGTGTATAGATCGAACGGCGCCTTGGCGGGGATGTACAGCAGCTGCGTGTACTCGGCAGTGCCCTCGACGCGGTTGTGGCTCCAGGTGAGCGGCTTCTCGAAGTCGTGGCCGATGGTCTTGTAGAACTCTTCGTACTGCTCGGCGGTGATGTCCTTTTTGGGGCGCGTCCACAGGGCGCTGGCCTGATTGACCGTCTCCCATTCGCCGGTCTTGACCATGGCACCGGGCTCGCCCTCTTTCTCGCTCTCCTTCCATTCCTCTTTTTCCATGAGGATGGGCAGGCTGATGTGGTCCGAGTACTTGCCGATGATCTCCTTGAGCTTCCAGGCGTTGAGATACTCGCCCGCGTCCTCGCGCAGGTGCAGCGTGACGGCGGTGCCGCGCGCCTGGCGCTCGATGGTCTCGACGTCGAAATCGCCCGCGCCGGTACTCGTCCAGCGCACGCCTTCCTCGGGCCTGAGCCCGGCGCGGCGGGTCTCCACCGTGATCCGGTCGGCGACGATGAAACCCGAGTAGAAGCCCACGCCGAACTGGCCGATGAGCTGGCCCTGCTCGCTCGCGCTGGCCTTGTGCTCGTCGGCGAGTTGGCTCAGGAAGTCGCGCGTGCCGCTCTTGGCGATGGTGCCAAGGTTGGCGATGGCCTCCTCGGCGCTCATGCCGATGCCGTTGTCGGCGATGGTGAGCGTGCGCTGGTCCTTGTCGAACGAGACGCGCACCTCCAGGTTGGGCACGTCTTCATAGAGCGCGCTGTCGTTGAGGGCCTCGAAACGCAGCTTGTCGCACGCGTCCGAGGCGTTGGAGACGAGCTCGCGCAGGAAGATTTCCTTGTTGGAATAGAGGGAATGCGTGACCAGGTGCAGCAGCTGGGCCACTTCCGCCTGGAAGGAATGGTGTTGTTTGCTCATGGGTGACTGAAATCGATGAAAAACAAGATGGCGCGCGACGCGGCAGACGCATCACGCACGGCGAGCGGCAGATGGGGGCAGTCGGGCGAGATTTCAACGGCAGGCGGCGCGCACGGCGCCTCCGCGCGAATTCCATCAAAACCATAGCTGTCAACGCTTGTCCTCAAAGCCGTTAAGCCCTATTTTCCTTGAAAATCAACCGTCCCGACCGATGCGGGTGATGAGGCGGCACGGGTGTCCGGACCGCGCGTCTCCTCCCCGCTGTTCTGGACCCAATTCAGCGCGCGCCGGCGCGCATGCACCCTTCGGCCAGCAGGTGCGAGCGCAGCGCCTGCACGTCGAGCACGCGCAGGCCGCCGTATTCGATGCGGATCATGCCCCGCTCCTGCAGGCGCGCCAGCGCCTCGTTCACGCGCTGGCGCGACAGCCCCACGAGATAGGCCAGCTCCTGCTGCGTGATGCGCAGCACCTGGCGCACGCCTGGGTAGAGCACCGGGTTGAACAGCGCGGCCAGGCTCAGCGCCACGCGCGCGTCGGGGTCGTGCAGCCGGTCGGTCTCGCGCGCGGCGATGAACTGGCCCACCCGTTCGTTGAGCTGGTTCATGATGAAGCGATTGAAGCCGATGGAGTGATCGAGCAGCCAGTGGAAGGTATCGATGGGCAGGCCCGCCACCACGCTGCGCCGCAGCGCCTGGATGTTGTAGCGGTAGGGCTCGCGCTTGAGCGCCGTGCCCTCGCCGAACCAGCCGCCGGGCGGCACGCCGATGATGGTGACGGCGTCGCCCTGCACATTGTCGATGGTCATCTTCAGCAGGCCATCGATGATGCCGAACCAGTAGGTGACGGGCCGACCCGTGCGACACACGTAGTCCCCGGGATAGGCGTCACCCACCACGACGGCGGTGCGCGCGCGCTCGCGCTCGGCCGGTGCCAGCGCCGCAAGCCAGGGAATGTCGGCCAGTTCGCGAGCCGTGGGGGGGCGCCTGCGCTGGTAAATGGGCAAATCACCGGACATGAAGAGCCTCCCTACTGCGACGCCAGCGCGACGCGGTAACCGCGAAACAGCCAGACGGTACGCGCAGGCTCGATGGCCTGCAGCACCATGCCGGGCGCGGCCGCGTCGCCTTCGTGCAGCACCTGCCCGTTGACGATGGCCATGCGCAGTCGGGCGCTGGCCGACCAGGTGATGCCGGCCACGTGCAGCCCGGGCAGTTCGGCGCGCACCGAGGCGGGCAGGTCCGCCGGGGCAAAGACGGAGCCGGGGCCGGGGCCGGGGCCCGTGGCCTTGTCCTTGACCTTGGCCTTGGCGGGTGCCGCAGGCTCCTGCTGCGCTTGCCCTGCGGGCGGCGGCGCGGAACCGGCAG
>JAIOIA010000195.1:0-7484 GCA_019912745.1 Comamonas sp.
CCGAACTGCAGCGCCTGCTGCTGCCCAAGGACCCCGACGATGCGCGCAACGCCTTCATCGAAATCCGCGCGGGCACGGGCGGTGATGAATCCGCTCTTTTCGCCGCCGATCTTGCCCGCATGTACACGCGCCACGCCGCCAACGTGGGCTGGCGCGTGGAGGTGATGAGCGCGCACGAAAGCGAGCTGGGCGGCTACAAGGAGGTGGTGCTGCGCGTCGAGGGCGAGCAGGTCTTCGGCCGCCTGCGCTTCGAATCGGGCGGGCACCGCGTGCAGCGCGTGCCGGTCACCGAAACCCAGGGGCGCATCCACACCAGCGCCTGCACAGTGGCGGTGATGCCCGAACCCGACGAGCACGAGGCCATCACGCTCAACCCGGCCGAGCTGCGCATCGACACCTTTCGCGCCAGCGGCGCGGGCGGGCAGCACATCAACAAGACCGATTCGGCGGTGCGCGTGGTGCACCTGCCCACGGGCATCGTGGCCGAATGCCAGGACGGGCACAGCCAGCACGCCAACAAGGCGCAGGCGCTGCGCGTGCTGCAGGCGCGGCTGCAGGAAAAGGAGCGCAGCGAGCGCGCCGCCAGGGAAGCCACCCTCAGGAAAGGCCTGGTGGGCAGCGGCGACCGCTCGGACCGCATCCGCACCTACAACTTCCCGCAGGGGCGCCTGACGGATCACCGCATCAACCTCACGCTCTACAAGCTGCAGATGGTGATAGACGGTGACCTGGGCGAGGTGCTCGACGCGCTGCAGCAGGCACACGAGGCGGAACTGCTGGCGCAGCTGGAGGAGGCTTGAGTTCACACCGTGGGAGCGGACTTCAGCCGCGAATGCCCCCCGCACCACCCTTCGCGGCTGAAGCCGCTCCCACAGCGGTCACGTATCTTGGCGCCGAATCGACAGGCTTGTGGTCTGAAAACAAATGAATGAAATCCTGCTCCAGCGCTTGTCCATCAAGCGCAAGAAGCTCCTGAATTGATGAACATCACCATGAGGCAGGCGCTGGCCGAGGCGCAGGACGAAGGCCTCGCGCGCATCGACGCGCAAATGCTGCTGTTGCACACCTTGGGCCGCGTGCCGCACGACCGCGCCTGGCTGCTCGCGCACGACGATGAACCGCTGCCACCCGAGGCCTGGGAGACCTTCAAGACCTGTTGCGAGCGGCGCCTGGCGGGCGAGCCCATCGCCTACCTCGTGGGGCACAAGGCGTTTTACGGGCTGGATCTGCACATCAACGCCAGCGTGCTCGATCCCCGCCCCGATACGGAGACACTGGTGGATTGGGCGCTTGAAATCGCGGCGCCACTGACCGCGCCCCGCATCGTCGATCTGGGCACGGGCAGTGGCGCGATCGCGCTGGCCCTACGGGCACAGCGCCCGGACGCCCTCGTGACCGCCATCGACCAAAGCCCCGAGGCACTGGAGGTGGCGCGCCACAACGCGGCCCTTCTGGGCCTGCCCATTCAGCTGCAGCGAGGCGACTGGCTGCAGGGACTGAGCGAGCGCTTTGACCTGATCGTGGGCAACCCGCCCTACATCGCCGAAGGCGACCCACACCTGCCGGCGCTGAGCCAGGAGCCACGCATGGCGCTCACCAGCGGCGCCGACGGGCTGGAGGCGATCCGCCGCATCATTGCGCAAGCCCCCGCGCAACTGCTCCCCGGCGGCTGGCTGCTGCTGGAGCACGGCCATGACCAGGCGGACGAAGTGCGCGCGTTGCTGTCGGCCCAGGGCTTCGCCCACGTCCAAAGCCGCAAGGACCTCGCGGGTATTGCCCGATGCAGCGGCGGGACAATACCCCGGAACCCCGCCGATGATGGGCCAAAGGTGAAATAATCCACACCCCGCCCGGCATGGGCGGCACTGATTTCAGGAGTATCCCGATGAGCGACGTCCAGCAACGCATCGACCAACTGGTCAAGAACAACGACATCCTTCTTTTCATGAAGGGCGACGCCCATTTCCCCATGTGTGGCTTCTCCGGCCGCGCGGTGCAGATCCTCAAGGCGTTGAACGTGGACCTGGACACGCTGGCCACCGTCAATGTGCTGGACGACGAGGACATCCGCCAGGGCGTGAAGGAATACAGCAACTGGCCGACGATCCCGCAGCTCTACGTCAAGGGCGAGCTGGTCGGCGGTGCCGACATCATGATGGAGATGTACGAGTCGGGCGAACTCAAGACGTTGCTGAAAAGCGTTTAGGCCTGAACCGCCAAGAGGGTCGCCAGCCATCATCACCGCAGGGCCGGCCCGCCGTGTGCCATACCCTCAATCGGGCATGGAGCAATGCCCGCCCTGGGTGGCGTGGCCCGAACCGGCGGCCAACGGGGCCAGCTCCCGACGCAGGTCCACGGGCGGCGAGGCGACGTAGTCCCACGCCATGAAGACAGCAAACAGCACCCAGAACACGGTGCGCAATCCCCAAGCCTTCATCGCACCCCCTCAATAACCCAGCCGCCTGCGGATGCGCAGGCCGAAGATAGTGCCGGCAAACGCCATCGGCGCCCAGATCCAGCCGTGGATCGAGCCGGTTGAAATGCCGGAAAACATCGCGCCGATGTTGCAACCGAACGCCAGACGCGAGCTGTAGCCCAGCAGCAGGCCCGCGCTCAATGCCACGGCCCACTGCTTGCCGGTGAGCGGCTTGTGCGATGCGGGCTTGCCCGCGCTCACCCAGAGCGCCCCGGCGAGGATGCCGATGTTGGTGATGGTCGTCACATCGAGCAGCACCGTCTGCTGCAGCAGTGCCGCATTGCCCGGCAGACTCCAGAACCAGTTGTGCGTGGGATCGACCACGCCGGCCGACTGCCCGATCTTGGCCACCCACAGCGCCGGGCCGTAGACGATGCCCCAGGGGTTGCCCGAGATCAGCAGCGCCAGCGCCGCGAAGACCGCGATCAGGAGGGCGCCCACGACCCACTTGCGCGCGAACAGTGCCGGCACGGCGCTGCCGTGCGACCGATGCCACGCGCGCGTGTACCAGGCCACTCCCGTGCCAATCGCCACCAGGGCCACCAGGGTGCCCGCCAGTGCCTTCTGCCAGCCCCATTCGGTGACGAAACCCAGGGGCTCGGTGCTGCCCAGGCTCAGCCACCAGCCCAGATGCCAGCTGCCGAAGAAGCTGCCCAACGCGAACAGCGGCAGGATGGCGGTGTTGAGCGGAATGCCCATGCCGGCCTTGTAGAACACGCCGCTGCCGCAGCCGTCGGCCACCTGCATGCACAGGCCGAAGGTGAAGGCGCCGACGAGCAGGCTGACGCTGGGCGGACCGAGCGCGGCCGTGAGTTCGGGATAATGCCCGAGCAGCGGCATGCTCAGGATGGCCGCGAGGCCGAAGGCGATCAGCTGGCCGAAGACGCCACTGGGGTTCTTGTCTTCCACCAGAATGCGCCACGCCGTGGTGAAGCCGAAGCGCTGTCCGGCGAGAGCCACACCCAGGCCGATGCCGACCAGGAACAGCAGCGCCTGGCGCGTGGACACACTCCAGAGCAGCCAGGCGAAGAAAATCGCCATCATGGCGGTGATGGACAGGCGCTGCTTCATTTCTTCAGATTCTTCCACGCCTTCTCGAAGGCCTGCACGATCTGCGCACCGCGGCTGGGTGCGTTGAGCATGGGCAGCGGCGTGGGCGCCTGCACCCAGTCGACCATGGAGCCGGGGTAGATCTTCACGTCCTTCAGGCCGACGATTTCATGCATCTCGAACCAGACCAGCGCCGACCACACGCCGGTATTGCAGAACAGCACCAGGTCCTGCCCTTCGGGGCGCTTGATTTCGGCGGCGAGCTTGCGCGCCTCTTCGGTGGACACCGCATTGGCCGAGCCGTTCTGCACCCAGCGCGTGAAGTCCTGATCGGTGGCGCCCGGAATGGTGCCGGCCATGAGCGCCATCGGCGCCTTGAACTGGCCCAGGTAGAAATTTCGCGGGCGCACGTCCAGCAGGGTCGCATCGTGCTTTTGCACGTTCGCCAGCACCTGATCGCGCGTCGCCATCCAGCGCGGGCTGAAGGTGGGCGCCCAGTCGGTCCTGGCCACGGGCGCGACGGCCTTCGTCGTGCTCATGCCGTCGAAATCCCAGGACTGCATGCCGCCGTCGAGGATGGAAAGCTCTTTCACCCCCAGCGACTTGAGCATCCAGTACACGCGCGCCGCCGCGCCAAAGTCGGTGCCGTCGCTGCCTGCCGAGATGACGACGGCGTGGCTCTCGGGCGTAAGGCCCAGGCGCTGCACCAGTGCCACCATGTCCTGCGCCGGCGGCAGAATGCCGAAATTCTCGGGGGGGCCCAGCCATTCGTTGTAGGGCGCGTTCTGCGCCCCCTGGATATGCCCGCCGGCAAAGCTCTGGGCATCGCGAATGTCGACCACGCGCAACCGCGGCGACGACAGCAGCGGCTGCAGGTCGTCCGAGGTGAGCAGCGGCTCGGCCGCGAACGCCGCGCCGCACCAGAGCAAAATGGCAACAACCCAATACTTCATGTCTTCATCAACCCGGCCGAGCCGGTTATTGTTTTGCCGACCATCCGGACAACCAACTATTTTTTTCTGCTTTGCTCATGACCGAATCGCCTGAAGACGCTCCCGCCGCGCCCCTCACCGTGCCCTGCCCCACCTGCGGTCGGCCCAGCCTGTTCGCCCCCAGCAACCGCCATCGACCATTTTGCAGCGAACGTTGCAAGCAGATCGACCTGGGTGCGTGGGCGGCCGAGGATTTTCGCGTGCCCAGCGACACGCCCCCGGAGGATGCGCCCTTCGGCGACCCGAAGCAACAGCCCTGAATTCAAACGAAATTGGCAGCCAACCCAATACCACAAAGCGCTAGCAGCTATCAAAAACGAATTTCAACCGCCCAACGCAGCTGCGTCAAAGGGCAGACCCCACTCCCACGCCAGCATCTCCAGCACCGGAAAGGCGCCGGGCAACAGCGGACGCACCGTGGGCGGCCAGGTCTGCCAGGCCATGCTCTGGCCCTCGCGCATCTCGAATTCGCCCTGCCACTCGAATACCTTGCACCAGTGCAGGCGCACGAGCGCATGCGGATAGTCGTGTTCCGTCACCTTCCAGCGCTGCGCGGCGGCGATCGTGATGCCGAGTTCCTCCTGCAGCTCGCGCCGCAGCGCCTGCTCCACGCTCTCGCCCGCCTCGATCTTGCCGCCCGGGAACTCCCAATAGCCCTCATAGGGCTTGCCTGGCGGGCGCGAGGACAGCAGCATGCGGCCATCGGCACGCAGCAGGATGCCCGCCGCGACTTCGGTCCAGGGCCGCGTCATTAGGCGGCACGCCCCGCGTAGTCGCGGGCGAACTGGTAGGCCACGCGCCCGCTGCGCGAGCCGCGCTCCAGCGCCCACAGCAGCGCCTCGGGCCGCGCCGCTTCGATGGCCGCAGGCGCCACGTTGAAGTGCGCAAGCCACTGCGCGGTGATCGCAAGGTATTCGTCCTGATTGAAGGGATAAAAACTCACCCACAGGCCGAAACGCTCGGAGAGCGAAATTTTTTCCTCGACCACCTCGCCCGGATGCACCTCGCCATCGTCGGTGTGCGTGTAGCTGAGGTTTTCCTTCATGTATTCGGGCAGCAGGTGACGCCGATTGCTCGTCGCGTAGATCAGCACGTTCGGCGTGGCGGCCGCCACCGAACCATCGAGGATGGATTTGAGCGCCTTGTAGCCCGGCTCGCCCTCGTCAAAGCTCAGGTCGTCGCAGAAGACGATGAACTTCTCGGGGCGCTGCGCCACCACATCCACGATATCGGGCAGATCGGTGAGGTCGCTCTTGTCCACCTCGATCAGGCGCAGACCCTGCGGCGCATACGCGTTCAGGCAGGCCTTGATGAGCGAGGACTTGCCTGTGCCGCGCGCGCCGGTGAGCAGCACGTTGTTGGCGGGCTTGCCAGCGACGAACTGCTCGGTGTTGCGGCGGATCTTCTCCTTCTGCGGCTCGATCTCCTTGAGATCGGCCAGCTGCAGGTTCGCCACGTGGCGCACTGGCGCAAGCAGGCTGCCACCGCTGGCACGCCGCCGGTAGCGCCAAGCGATCGAAGCCGCCCAATCGGGGGCACCCAGGGGTTTGGGAAGGATGGCTTCGATGCGTACGATCAGGCTGTCGGCACGCGCTATGAGAAGATCCAGTTTATCTGTCATTTCGGCTTGCAGCCCGCACTGGACAAGTGCAAGCCGCTACTTATTCAGGAACGGTAGTCGGCGTTGATCGTGACGTAGTCGTGGCTCAGGTCGCAGGTCCAGACGGTATCCATCGCCTGGCCGCGCCCCAGCAGCACACGCACCGTGATCTCGCTTTGCGCCATCACGCGCTGGCCATCTTCCTCACGATAGGCGGGGTGGCGCCCACCGCGCGTAACCACGTGCACATCGTCCAGGAAAAGTTCGATCTTGGTCTGGTCGAGGTCCGCGATGCCCGCGTAGCCCACTGCCGCCAGGATGCGGCCCAGGTTGGGATCGCTGGCGAAGAACGCCGTCTTCACCAGCGGCGAATGCGCGATGGCGTAGGCTGCCTTCAGGCATTCTTCGCTGCTGGCGCCCTGCTCCACGCGCACGGTGATGAACTTGGTCGCGCCCTCGCCATCGCGCACGATGGCTTGCGCCAGCTGCTGAGCCACGGTGCGCAGCGCCGCCATCAGGGCGAGCCCGGCCTCGCTGTGCAGCGAGGTGATGGGCCCATGCGCCGCCTGGCGCGTGGTCATCAGGATGAAGGAATCGTTGGTGGAGGTGTCGCCATCGACGGTGACGCGGTTGAACGAGGCATCGGCGAGTTCGCGCACCGCCTGTTGCAGCAGTTCGGGAGCGAGGTTCGCGTCAGTGGCGACGAAGCCGAGCATGGTCGCCATGTTGGGATGGATCATGCCCGCGCCCTTGGCGATGCCGGTGACATGCACCGGCGTGCCATCGAGCGCGAACTGCGTGCTGAACGCCTTGGGCACGGTGTCCGTTGTCATGATGGCCTCGGCCGCGCGCAGCCAGTGGTCGGCCCGCGCATCGGCGATGGCCGCGGGCAGACCCGCGACGATGCGACCGACCGGCAACGGCTCCATGATCACGCCGGTGGAAAACGGCAAGATCTGCCGCGATTGCAGGCCAAGCTGGCTTGCCAGTTCCGCGCAGGTACGCCGCGCATCAGCCAGGCCCTCCTCGCCCGTGCCCGCATTGGCCACGCCCGTGTTGACGACCAGCGCCCGGATGCCGCCGCCCTTGCCGTTGTCAGCCAGATGCTCGCGGCAGACCTGCACTGGAGCGGCGCAGAAGCGGTTCTGCGTGAACACACCGGCCACCGCCGCGCCTTCATCGAGCAGGAAGACCGTCACGTCTTTGCGGCCGGCCTTGCGCACGCCCGCCTCGGTGCTGCCGATGCGCAGCCCCGCGACGGGGTGAAGATGGGTTGCCACGGGGGCTTTCAGGTTCACAGACATGCGCGCTCCTTGCGATCAGGCCAGCTTGCCGTGGCAGTGCTTGTACTTCTTGCCCCTGCGGC
>JAIOIA010000021.1:0-6161 GCA_019912745.1 Comamonas sp.
TGCTGCACCACGCGGGCGTGAAAGCCCTCGGCCTCGCGCGCGATCGGGTCGCCATAAGGGTCGAAGCCGGCGTAGCGGATGCGCGTGTAGCGCGGCACCCTGCCCCGCAGGCCGGGGATGGAGAGGCACCCTTCCCAATCGTCCTCCTGTTCGTCGCTGAGTGGCGTGATGACGGGGTTCACCAGCACGGTGCGCGGCACCAGCGGCCGGTCGGGGTAGCGCGGGTTCGCGGCCTCGCTGCCGAAGACGACGACCTGCAAATCCACGCCGATCTGCGGCGCCGCCAGGCCCGCGCCGTTGGCGGCGCGCATGGTGTCGATGAGGTCGTAGACCAGGCGGTGCAAGGCCTCGGTGTCGAACGTGCCCACGGGCTGCGCGGTGCGCAGCAGGCGCGCATCGCCCATTTTCAGGATGGTGTGTATGGTCATCGTGCGGCGCAGCATACATCGCGGGCACAATCACCGGCGTGAGTGACCCGACCGAGCCCATTGAGCTCCCCGACCTGCCGCCCCCTCCCTCCGCGCCGGTGCGCTGGCTGCTGCTGGCACTGGCACTCGTGAGCCTGGCCACGGGCATCGTCGGCATCTTTTTGCCCGGTCTGCCCACCACCGTTTTCATCCTGATCGCCGCCTGGGCGGCCGCTCGCAGCTCGCCGCGCCTGCACGCCTGGCTGTGGCGCCACAAGCTCTTCGGCCCCATGCTGCGCAACTGGGCCAACGGCGGGCGCGTGAGCCGCCGCGCCAAGTGGAGCGCCACGCTGGTCATGGGCAGCACCGCCCTGCTCCTGGCCGTGCTCCACGTGCCCAACTGGGCGCGCTGGTTCGCCTGGATCAACATGGCCTGCGTGCTGATCTGGCTGTGGCATCGGCCCGAACCCGAAGCGCAGCAAGCTCGGTGAGTGGTCATTTTCACGCTAGAATCTCGATCTTGTTCCTCGATAGCTCAGTCGGTAGAGCGACGGACTGTTAATCCGCAGGTCCCTGGTTCGAGCCCAGGTCGAGGAGCCAAAAAATACCGAGCAGCCACGCGTTCACGCGCCTGCCACCCCCATCTTCCTCGATAGCTCAGTCGGTAGAGCGACGGACTGTTAATCCGCAGGTCCCTGGTTCGAGCCCAGGTCGAGGAGCCACCCCCCTTTTCGCAACACCCCGTCTGCGCGCAGCATGGCGAAAAATAGAACGATCGTGCTTTTTTAATGTTCGGGCGCATACAATGCCACACAGCGTTTTTTGCACGGAACCCACCATGACCAACGAAGAAATCCTCGCCCAATACGGCCCCCGCGAGTCCATGGAATACGACGTGGTGATCGTCGGCGCCGGCCCCGGCGGTCTGGCCACCGCGATCCGGCTCAAGCAGCAGGCGGCGGCGCACGGCAAGGACGTCTCGGTGGTGGTGCTGGAGAAAGGCTCGGAGCCGGGCGCGCACATCCTCTCGGGCGCGATCGTCGATCCGCGCGCGCTCAACGAACTCATCCCCGACTGGAAGGCCAAGGGCGCGCCCCTGAACCAGCCCGTGACCGAAGACGCCTACGTGTTCCTGGGTGGCGAAGGCGGGTCGTTCCGCATCCCCAACCTGTTCCTGCCACCGTTCGCGAACAACCACGGCAACTACATCGTGAGTTTGGGCCAAGTCACCAAGTGGCTGGCCGCTCAGGCCGAGGCGCTGGGCGTGGAAATCTTCCCCGGCTTTGCCGCCGCCGAGGTGCTCTACAGCGAGGACGGCGCCGTCAAGGGCGTGGCCACGGGCAACATGGGCATAGGCAAGAACGGCGAGCCCACCGAGAGCTTTCAGCTCGGCATGGAACTGCTGGGCAAGTACACCGTCTTTGCCGAAGGCGCACGCGGGCACCTGGGCAAGCAGGTCATTGCCAAATACCGGCTCGACGACGGGCGCGACCCGCAGGCCTGGGGCCTGGGCGTGAAGGAGCTCTGGGAGATCGACCCGGCGCGCCACCAGCCGGGCTTTGTCATGCACACCGCCGGCTGGCCCATGGATCCGAGCACTTACGGCGGCGGCTTCATGTACCACCTGGACGGCAACCGCGTGGCGCTGGGTTTCGTCACGGGTCTGAACTACACCAACCCTTACCTGAGCCCGTTTGAGGAATTCCAGCGCTGGAAGACCCACCCCAACGTGCGCTGGTACTTTGAAAACGCCCAGGGCGAAGTCACCGCCAAGCGACTG
This sequence comes from Comamonas sp., assembly GCA_019912745.1. Classification (GTDB taxonomy): domain Bacteria; phylum Pseudomonadota; class Gammaproteobacteria; order Burkholderiales; family Burkholderiaceae_C; genus Comamonas_C. Next base: position 2,188 of record JAIOIA010000021.1, read on the forward strand.
GAGTACGGCGCGCGCGCGATCAACGCCAGCGGCATCAATTCGCTGCCCAAGTTCGCCTTCCCGGGCGGCGCTCTGATCGGCTGCGACGCGGGTTTTCTGAACGTGAGCCGCATCAAGGGCAGCCACTCGGCGATCAAGACCGGCATGCTCGCGGCCGATGCGGCCTTCGAGGCCATCATGGCCGGGCGCCAGCACGACGAGCTCAAGGCCTACACGCGGGGCTTCGAGAACAGCTGGCTCTTCAACGAACTGCAGCGCGATCGCAACTTCAAGAACTGGTTCCGCTGGGGCCTGTCGGTGGCCACGCTGATGAACGGTTTCGAGCAGTTCGTGCTGCGCGGGCACTTTCCGTGGACGCTGCACCGCAAGAAGCCCGACCATGCGTATCTGAAGCCCGCGAGCGAGTGTCAGCCCATCGACTATCCCAAGCCCGATGGCAAGCTCACGTTCGACCGTCTCTCCAGCGTCTTCATCAGCAACACCAACCACGAGGAGAACCAGCCCTCGCACCTCACGCTCAAGGATGCGTCGGTGCCGGTCGGCATCAACCTCGCGAAATACGCTGGCCCCGAGGCACGCTACTGCCCGGCCGGGGTCTATGAGTTCGTCGACGACGGCGCGGGCGGCAAGCGGCTGCAGATCAACGCGCAGAACTGCGTGCACTGCAAGACCTGCGACATCAAGGACCCGACGCAGAACATCGTCTGGGTCACGCCCGAGGGCGGCGGCGGGCCGAACTACGCGTCGATGTGAATTTGACAAAAATCAAGCAAGGGTATTCCCTGAAACGCCCCGATCAGGGGCGTTTTGCATGGGGTGGCTGACGTACACTTGCGCCACGGCGCCATGGTGCAGACCCCCGCTGCGCTGCAACGTCACCATCAAATTTCCAACAAGGAGATATACATGAAGCACTTGCCCTGGATGACCCTGGGTGCACTCACGCTGGCATTCGCCGCGATTGCCCCGGCCAGCGCCCAAGAGAAATCGGTGGCCGTCACGGCCATCGTCGAGCACCCGGCGCTGGACGCCGTGCGCGATGGCGCCAAGGACGCGCTCAAGGCCGCGGGTTACGAAGAAGGCAAGAACCTCAAGTGGCAATACCAGAGCGCGCAGGGCAATACCGGCACCGCCGCGCAGATTGCCCGCAAGTTCATCGGCGACAAGCCCGACGTGATCATCGCCATCGCCACGCCGTCGGCGCAGGCCGTGGTGGCCGCCACCAAGACGGTGTCGGTGGTGTTCTCGGCCGTGACCGACCCCGTGGCCGCCAAGTTGGTGCCCAACTGGGAGCCCTCGCACACCAACGTCACGGGTGTGTCCGATCTGCTGGCGCTGGACAAGCAGATGGAACTGGTCAAGAAGGTCGTGCCCAACGCCAAGCGCATCGGCATGGTCTACAACCCCGGTGAAGCCAACTCGGTCGTGGTGGTCAAGGAGCTCAAGGAGCTGCTGCCCAAGATGGGCATGGAACTGGTGGAAGCCTCGGCCCCGCGCTCGGTGGACGTGGGCAGCGCCGCGCGCAGCCTGATCGGCAAGGCCGACGTGATCTACACCAACACCGACAACAACGTCGTTTCCGCTTACGAGGCGCTGGTCAAGGTCGGACAGGAAGCCAAGCTGCCGCTGGTGGCCTCGGACACCGACAGCGTCAAGCGTGGCGCCATCGCCGCGCTGGGGATCAACTACCGTGACCTGGGCGAGCAGACCGGGCGCATGGTGGCGCGCATCCTGAAGGGCGAGAAGCCCGGCGACATCAAACCCGAAGTCAGCACCAAGATGGAGCTCTTCGTGAACCCCGGCGCCGCCGAGAAGCAGGGTGTGAAGCTCTCCGAAGACCTGATCAAGTCGGCCACGCAGGTGGTGAAGTAAGCCGCCCGCCTGACCGTTTTCACCCCTGCGAATACAGGAAACGCGGCCACGCGTTTCCTGTTTTTTCTTAGAGAGTCGCCATGTCCCTCTTTTCCTTTCTTGGCGCCGTCGAGATCGGGCTGATCTTCGCCCTGGTCGCGCTCGGCGTCTACATCTCGTTCCGGCTGCTGCGCTTTCCCGATCTGACGGTGGACGGCAGCTTCCCGCTGGGCGGCGCGGTCTGCGCAATCATGATCCACAACGGCTACAGCCCCTATCTCGCCACAGTCGCCGCCACGCTGGCCGGCGCCGTCGCGGGCTACATCACCGGCTGGCTCAACGTGCGGCTGCGCATCATGGACCTGCTCGCCTCTATCCTGATGATGATCGCCCTGTTCTCGGTGAACCTGCGCGTCATGGGCGGCCCCAACATCCCGCTGATCAACGACCCGACGATGTTCACGCTGCTGCAGCCCGAAGGCCTGCAGGACTTCTGGTGGCGCCCGCTGCTGCTGCTGGGACTGATCATCGTCGCCAAGATCGCCGTCGACTGGTTCTTTTCCACCGAGCGGGGCCTGGCGATACGCGCCACCGGTTCGAACCCGCGCATGGCGCGCGCGCAAGGCATCAATACCGGGGCCATGGTGCTGCTGGGCATGGCGATTTCCAATGCCCTGGTCGGCCTGGCGGGCGCGCTGTTCGCCCAGACGCAAGGTGGCGCCGACATCTCCATGGGCATAGGCACGATCGTCATCGGCCTGGCCGCGGTGATCGTGGGCGAGGCCATCCTGCCCTCGCGCCGCCTCGTGTATGCCACGCTGGCGGCCATCCTCGGCGCCATCGTCTATCGCTTCTTCATCGCCGCCGCGCTCAACAGCGACTTCATCGGCCTGAAGGCTCAGGATCTGAATCTCGTGACCGCTGTTCTGGTGACCCTGGCCCTGGTCGTGCCCAACCTCAAGCGCCTGCTGCAGCACAAACGGCTGCCCGATGCGCCCAAGAGCATGTGACAGGGAGGCCACACCATGCTGGACGCCAAAGACCTTTTCATCACCTTCAACCCCGGCACGCCGATCGAGACCAAGGCGCTGCGCGGCATGTCGCTGGAGATTCCTTCCGGGCAGTTCGTCACCGTGATCGGCTCCAACGGCGCGGGCAAGTCCACTTTCCTGAACGCCATCGCCGGCGGGCTGGGCGTGGATTCGGGCACCATCATGATCGATGGGCTGGATGTGACCAACGAGCCCATGTGGACGCGCGCCCAGCGCGTGGCCCGGGTGTTTCAGGACCCGATGGCCGGCACCTGCGAAGACCTCACGATCGAGGAAAACCTGGCTCTCGCGCAGCAGCGTGGCACGCGCCGGGGCCTGCGCACCGCCGTCAAGAAAGCCGAGCGCGTCATGTTCCGCGAGAAGCTGGCCACGCTGGGCCTGGGACTGGAAAACCGCCTGACGGACCGCATCGGCCTGCTCTCGGGCGGGCAGCGTCAGGCAGTGAGCCTGCTCATGGCGTCGCTGCAGCCCTCGCGCATCCTGCTGCTCGACGAGCACACCGCCGCGCTCGACCCGCGCACCGCGGACTTCGTGCTCAAGCTCACGAAGCGCATCGTCACCGAGAACAAGCTCACGACCATGATGGTCACGCACTCGATGCGCCAGGCGCTGGACGTGGGCGAGCGCACAGTGATGCTGCACCAGGGGCAGGTCGTGCTCGATGTCGCGGGCGAGGAACGCTCGCGCCTGGACGTGCCCGACCTGCTCAAGATGTTCGCCAAGGTGCGCGGCGAAGAACTGGCCGACGACGCGCTGCTGCTGGGTTGATTCGAAAAAAAGGAGCTGTTCACGCTTTTCCACAAAGGATTTCAAAGTGTTTTCACTCTGAAATCCAGGGTTGGCATACGCAAACAGCTCCTTTTTTCAATCAACGATGGCTGCGCCTTTTGCCTTTGAGGGCTGCGCCGCCCCCGAGAAGCGGCGCCCGATAAAGACCGTCGCGACGACCGCCAGCGCGAAACCGAGCGACATCGCGTCGATGCGCTCGCCCAGCAGGGGCACGGCAAACACCATCGCGAGGAAGGGCTGCAGCAGCAGCACCTGGCTGACCCTGAGCGTGCCGCCCCACTC
>JAIOIA010000196.1:0-5303 GCA_019912745.1 Comamonas sp.
TCCGGGGCATGCGTTCGAGCAGGGCGGACAGGCCGAGCAGGTCGACTGCGCGTTCAAGCGGCACGCGCCGGCGCTCCGGCGGCAGGCGGCGCAGGCCGTATTCCATGTTGCGGCGCACGTCCAGATGCGGGAACAGGCTCGCCTCCTGAAACACGTAGCCGAGCTGGCGCTGGTGCGTGGGCAACCAGGCGCGCGTGGCGTCGTCCTGCCAGAGCTCGCCGTTGACCTGCACGCGCCCGGCCGCGCGCGTGAGTCCCGCGATGGCGCGCAGGCACGTGGTCTTGCCGCAGCCCGAGGGACCGAACAGCGCGCTGACGCCGTGGCCAGGCAGCTGCAGATCGACGTCGAGCATGAAATCGGTGCGCCGCAGCCGCAGGCGTGCGTTGATCGCGTTCATTGCAGCCGCCCCTTGGGCTGCAGCCAGTGCAGCAGCACCAGCACGACGAAGGCGAACACCAGCATGCCGCCCGAGAGCCAGTGCGCGTGCGTGTACTCCATCGCCTCCACGTGGTCGTAGATCTGCACCGAAACCACGCGCGTGCGGCCCGGGATGTTGCCGCCGATCATCAGCACCACGCCGAATTCGCCCACGGTGTGCGCAAAACTCAGCACCGCGGCGGTGACGAAGCCCGGGCGCGCCAGCGGCAGCGCGACGCTGAAGAAACGGTCTAGCGGCCCGGCGCCGAGCGAGGCGGCCACTTCCAGCGGGCGCGTGCCCATGGACTCGAACGCACGCTGCAGCGGCTGCACCGCGAACGGCAGCGAATAGACGATGGAGCCCACCAGCAGCCCGCCGAAGGTGAACGGCAAGCGCCCCCAGCCCAGGGCTTGGGTGAACTGCCCCACCGGGCCGCTCGGCCCCATCAGCACCAGCAGGTAAAAGCCGATCACCGTCGGCGGCAGCACCAGCGGCAGCGCCACCACCGCACCCACCGGCGCGCGCCAGCGCGAGGGCGTGCGCGCGAGCCACCAGGCCAGCGGCGTGCACAGCACCAGCAGCAGCGCGGTGGTCAGGCTCGCCAGCTTCAGCGTGAGCCGGATGGCAGCCCAGTCTTCAGGGGAAATGGAAGGCATCGCTATGAAGTTGAGAGCTGCTCACGCTCATCGTATGTTAATTTCAAAGATGAAAATCATTGAAATCAAGGAGGTACAGGCGCGGGCGGCTTCAGAAAGAATAGCCGTAGGACGTGATAATGGCCCGCGCCTTCTCGCCCCTGAGGTAGTTCATCAGCGCGGCCGCGGCCGCATTGCCTTCGCCGCTCTTGAGCACGATGGCGTCCTGGCGGATGGGGTCGTGCATCGCGGCCGGCACCACCCAGGCGGAGCCCTCGCGCAGCCGGCCGTTCTCGGTCACCTGCGAGAGCGCGACGAAGCCCAGCTCGGCGTTGCCTGACGCCGCGAACTGGTAGGTCTGGGCTATGTTCTCGCCCTGCACGATGCGCGCCTGCACCTGATCCGCGAGGCCGAGCTTTTCCAGCGTCTGCATCGCCGCCGCGCCGTAGGGCGCGAGCCTGGGGTTGGCGATGGCGAGGTGCCGCCAGTCGGTCTTGGCGAGCACCTGGCCCTCGGCATCGACGGCGCCCGGCTGCTTGCTCCAGAGCGCGAGCTGTCCGATCGCATAGGTGAAGCGCGTCGCGCCCACGCCCAAGCCTTCGTTGGCGATTTTCTGCGGCGTGGTGTCGTCGGCGGCGAGGAAGACGCCGAACGGCGCGCCGTTCCTGATCTGCGCGTAAAACTTGCCGGTGGCGCCGAACGACAGCTCGGCCTGGTGGCCGGTGTCCTGCGCGAAGGCGGCGGCGATTTTCTGCATCGGCGCGGTGAAATTGGACGCGACGGCGACGTTCACCGTCCCGGCATGCGCGCTCGTCAGCGCCGCCGCGGCGAGGGCGATCAGCGTGAGCGCGTGGCGGGAGAACGAGAAAGCGGGCATGGTCTTCGCTATTCCATAAATGAATAACGAAGAGTATAGCGACGCGACGTCTATGCGGCATGATGGCGCGCATGGTCAGAAAACAGCTTTCCGTCGTTCAGGCGCTCGGGCAGGACCGGGCCGACCGGCGCATCGCCATCCTGCGCGAGATCGGGGTGCAGGGTTCGATCTCTCAGGCCGCGCGTGCCGTCGGCGTGAGCTACAAGGCCGCGTGGCAGGCGATCGATACGCTGACGAACCTGGCCGGCGTGGCGCTGGTCGAACGCGTGGTCGGCGGCGCGGGTGGTGGCGGCGCACGGCTCACCCAGGCGGCGCATGAGCTGCTGGCTGCCGCCGACACGCTGGCGCGCGAGCGTTCCAAGGCGGCGCAGGGCGGCGGGCTGCATCAGGTGGCCGCGCACCTGGGCGTGCGCACCAGCATGCGCAACCAGTGGCCCTGCGTGGTGACGGCCCTGCGTCGCCAGGGCAGCATCGTCGATGTGGTGCTGGCGGCCCGGGGCGGCGAGGCGCTGCTGGCGCTCTCGCGCATCACGCGCGAGAGCGCTCAGTTGCTGGGGCTGGTGCCCGGCTTGCCGGTGCAGGTGCTGTGCAAGGCCACGGCGGTGCAGGTGCGGGTGGGCGCGTCACCCGACGCGGATCTGCCCAACCACTGGCTCGGGCGGGTGCTGCGGATTTCACGCCATCCGGCGGGCGATGAAGTCGTAGTGCAGCTCGGTGGCGACCTGCAGCTTGTCGGCTTCGCGCCTCCCGGTTCGGGGCTGCGGGCGCGTGGCGCCGTCCTCGCCAGCGCCGACCCGAGCGCGCTGGCCATCATGGTGAGCGCGACCTGAGCAGGGCCTGAGCGTGGTGCGGCGGGGCGGCGTCGCCCCGCGCGGCAATGCTCGCAATCCCTAGTGTCCAGACCCTGGTGTTCATTGAACAATGGTTCGATCCATCCGTACCAGGCCATGGCGGACGCAAGCGTGCTTGCGGCGCCATTCGCAGGCCTGCGATGTCCGGCGTCGCTGCGACCCGCGAGGGCCCGCGACGTGGTGCTCTTCCGGAGTTCTTTTGCATCCACCCGCATGGCAGCATTCATTTTCCGCCGTCTGATCCAGGCCATCATCGTGATGGTGGTGGTGGCCTTCGTGTCCTTCCTGCTGTTCCAGTACGTCGGTGACCCGGTGGTCTTCCTGCTGGGGCAGGACGCCAAGCCCGAGCAGATCCGCCAGTTGCGCGCCGACCTCGGACTGGATCAGCCGTTTTTCGTGCAGTTCTGGCACTTCCTCGTGAACGCGGCGCAGGGCGAATTCGGCCTGAGTCTGCGTCAGGGACAGAAGGTGTCGCGCCTGCTGGGCGAGCGCTTTCCGGCCACCTTCGAACTGTCCATCGTGGCGGCGGCGCTGGCGCTGCTGGTCGGCGTGCCCATGGGCGTGTATGCGGCGCTCAAGCGCGGCAAGGCGCTCAGCCAGGTGTTCATGGTGGTGTCGTTGCTGGGCGTGTCGCTGCCGACCTTTCTCATCGGCATCCTGCTGATCCTGATCTTTTCCGTGCTGCTGGGCTGGATGCCTAGCTTCGGGCGCGGCGAGACGGTGCAGCTGGGCTGGTGGAGTTCGGGCCTGTTCACGCGCGACGGCTGGATGCACATGATCCTGCCGGCGATCACGCTGGCGATCTTTCAGCTGGCGCTGATCATGCGGCTGGTGCGCGCCGAGATGCTCGAAGTGCTGCGCACCGACTACATCAAGTTCGCCCGCGCGCGCGGGCTCACCGACCGCGCGATCCACTACGGCCACGCGCTCAAGAACACGCTGGTGCCGGTGATGACGATCACCGGCCTGCAGCTGGGCGGCCTGATCGCGTTCGCCATCATCACCGAGACGGTATTCCAGTGGCCCGGCATGGGCCTGTTGTTCATCCAGGCCGTCACCTTCGCCGACGTGCCGGTGATGGCGGCCTACCTGTGCCTGATCGCGCTCATTTTCGTCGTGATCAATCTGATCGTCGATCTGCTCTACGTCGTGGTCGATCCGCGGCTGCGCGTGGGCAGGGCGGCGGGACATTGAAGCCTTGCCCGTTTTCGAAAACCAACCGAGGAGACCCGTATGACCCCTTCGATCCGACCTCTGCGCCTGCTTGCCGGCGCGGCCCTGCTGGCCATGGCGGCCGCCGTTTCGGCGCAGACGGTGCGCATCGCCAACCAGGGTGATGCGCTCTCGCTCGATCCGCATTCGCTCAACGAGTCGCTGCAGCTTTCGGTGGACAGCAACGCTTACGAGGCGCTGGTGGGCTGGAACCAGAAGCTTGAGATGCAGCCGATGCTGGCCACCTCGTGGAAGCAGACCTCGCCCACGGTCTGGCGCTTCGAGCTGCGCAAGGGTGTGCAGTTCTATGACGGCACGCCATTCACCGCGGACGACGTGGTTTTCACCATGGGCCGCATCATGGCCGACGGCTCGGACATGAAGAGCTACGGCACCGATGTCAAGGAGACGCGCAAGATCGACGAGCACACGATCGAGATCGAGACCAAGGCGCCGCAGCCCATCCTGCCGCGCATCCTCTCGCAGGTCTACATCATGAGCAAGAAGTGGTGCGAGGAGAACAACGCCACCAAGCCGGTGGACCGGCGCAAGGGCGTGGAGAACACGGCCTCGTTCAAGACCAACGGCACGGGGCCGTTCCACGTGCGCGAGCGCCAGCCGGGCGTGCGCACCGTGTTCGTGCGCAACCCGCGCTACTGGGGCAAGATCGAGGGCAACGCGCAGGAGGTGATCTTCACCCCCATCGCCAACCCGGCCACCCGCGTGGCGGCGCTGCTGTCGGGTGAGGTGGACGTGATGGAGCCGGTGCCGGTGCAGGACATCGCCCGTGTCGAGTCCAACCCCGGCACGCGCGCCATCGTCGGCCCCGAGTTGCGCACCATCTTCCTGGGCATGGACCAGAAGCGCGACGAGTTGCAGTACTCGAGCGTCAAGGGCAAGAACCCGTTCAAGGACGTGCGCGTTCGCCGCGCGATGGCGATGGCGATCGACGCCGAGGCGATCTCGCGCCAGGTGATGCGCGGCGTCTCGGTGCCGAATCACCTGCTCGTCGGCCCCGGCGTGAACGCGTTCGATCCGGTGCTGAACGTGGCGCCGAAGCGCGACATCGCCGCGGCTAAGAAGCTGATGGAAGAAGCCGGCTATCCTGGCGGCTTCGAGGTCGGCATGCAGTGCTCGAACGACCGCTACGTCAACGACGAGTTCATCTGCACGGCCGTGGTGGCGATGCTGGCGCGCATCGGCGTCAAGGTGAACTTGAAGGTCATGCCGTTCAATCAGCTCATCAAGTTCCTCTCGCCGCCCTACGAGACGAGCTTCATCCTGGCGGGCTGGCTGCCGGCGACCTACGA
>JAIOIA010000197.1:0-14300 GCA_019912745.1 Comamonas sp.
TTCGGTGTCGCTGAATTTGCTGGTGTTATCTGCCTCGTACCAGGCCTTTTGCTGCGCCAGCGCCTTGTTGTAGACGAACCGACAGGCTCCGGCGAAGCGGCGCATCTGCCGCTCCTGCTGGCCGCTCGGCATCAGCTCGTATCTGAAGCCCTTTTTCGATATGCGTTGACAGCCATTCATTTTCATACGAGCTTGTTGCGTATCGCATAGACCGTGAGCTCGGCGTTGTTGCTCAGGTTCAGCTTGGTCAGGACACGCGCGCGGTAGACGCTCACCGTCTTGGGGCTCAGGACCAGTTCCTGAGCGATGTCCGACAGGCGCTTGCCCGATGCGATCTTCACCAGCGTCTGCAGCTCGCGCTCCGACAGTGCCTCGTGCGGCAGTTCGCGCTCGGGTTGCGAGAGGCTGTCCGCCAGCAGCTGGGCCACTTCCGGCGTCAGATATTTGCGTCCCTGCACCACGGTATGCACCGCATCGATCAGGGCCAGCGGATCGCTTGCCTTGTTGGCGTAGCCGTGCGCTCCCGCCTTGATGGCGCGCAGCGCGTATTGATCCTCCGGGTACATGGAGACGATCAGCACCTTGATCGACGGATGGCTTTCCTGGAGGCTGGAGAGAATCTCCAGGCCGCTGCGCCCTGGAAGATTGACGTCCAGCAGCAGCACGTCGCATGGCGCATGCCGCAGCAGCTCCTTGAGCTCGGTGTAGCTGCCCGCCTCGCCCGTGACCCGCATGTCCGCCGATTCGGCCAGGGTGTCGCGAATGCCCCGGCGAACCAGGGCGTGGTCGTCGCACAGAATCACGTGGATCATGGTCTGGGGTCTCCGCCAGCGCCATCGTGGCCTGGATTCGTCGGCAGGGTCAGGATGATGGACGTCCCGCGGCCGCTCTGGCTGCTGATGTCCAGCCAGCCGCCGGCGCGACGTGCGCGTTCGCGCAGACCGCGCAGACCGAACGAACGTGCCTTGGCCAGGGCTTGCGGGGCCATGCCCACCCCGTCATCGATGACTTCGAGCAGCATGTGGTCGTCGTGGGCCGACAGTTCGACCCGAACGTTGTGCGCCTGCGCGTATTTCTGGATGTTGGTCAGGGCCTCCTGCACCGTGCGGTAGGCCACCAGTTGCAGCGCCTTCGTGATGCGGGGCTCCTGCGGATCGGCGAGCACGCGCGTCGGAATTCCGGTGCGCCGCTCGAAGGTCTGCACAAGCCATTGCACGGCAGCGATCAATCCCTGGTCGAGCACGGGCGGACGCAGGTTCATCATGATGCGCTGGCTGGCGCCCAGGGCGTGCTGCAGCATGTCGTTGGCGCTGCGGGCATGCGCGGTGATGGCGGTGTCGGTGGCGTGGCGGGTGATCCATGCGAGATCGAAGCGCGCGGCCGTCAGCGTCCCACCCACATCGTCATGGATCTCGCGGGCGATGGCTGCGCGCTCCTCCTCGATGGTGGCCTGCAGGTGTTCGGCCAGTTCCGCGAGGCGCTTTTCCGACGCGGCCAGCTCGGCGCCCGCCTGTTCGCGCGCGCGCCGTGCCTGCGCCATTTCGATGGCCCGGGCGATGACCCGCGGCAGGCGCGCGATATCGTCCTTGAGCAGATAGTCGGCAAACCCCATGCGCATGGCATGCACGGCGGCAGCCTCGCCGATGGCGCCGGAAAGCAGGATGAACGGAGGGTGCGCGGGGATCTCCTGTACCAGATTCCAGGCGTCGATCGCGGTGAAACCCCGCAGCCGGTAGTCGGCCAGCACGACATCGAATGACCTCTCCAGCAGACACGCACGCAGCGCCTGCAGGGTATCCACGCGAGTGAGCGCGGTTTCGAAGGAGGCGTGCCGCAGCGCCAGACAGGCCAGTTCATGATCGGTGGCCGAGTCCTCCAGATGCAGCACTTGCACGGGTTTGCCAGCGCTGTCAATTTGTTCGGGAGTAGCTATCATGTTTGCAAAATCAGACCGTCAAGAGTCGTTTGCGGCGCGGTACGCCCTGCATTGCAACTGCCATGCCGTCGGGATGGTAGCTGTTCGCGCGATGGGCCCCGAGCCTGGTTTTCTGCAATGCTGGAGAAATGATGCCGTCAACACCTGATGCTCCTTCGGAGCCCGTGGTTGCGATACCGGTGCTGGTGGCCGCAGATCTGCAGGATGCGCTGCTGACCTCGCTGCATGATTTGCACCGCCTGCGGGGCTTGCTGGACCATGCGGCGGGCAACCTCATCCAGCGTTTCGGAGATGCGGATGCCGCGCTGTCCGGGGACGTGGTGGATGCGCACCCTGAACTCGAAGCGCTTCGGGAGGCCTTGCGCAGCGCCATCACCGAGTTGCAATTTCACGACATGGCGATCCAGCTCATCACCCACACGGGCAAGGTCCTGCAAGCCTGTTCGTCGCGGCTGGGCGTGGAGGCCATGGGATCGGATGATGGGGAAGAAGCCGCGGTCATCGAGATCGTGCCGCCCGAAAAACCCAATCCCGTGACGCAAAGCGAGATGGATGCCGGTTCCATCGAGCTCTTTTGACTGTTACAGGATCGTTACCGGTTAATCTACGACCTTCGGAGAGATTGGAGTCCTGCATGCAGTCGATACTGGCCGTCGATGATTCGCCTTCCATGCGCAAGATGGTTTCATTCACCCTGACCAGCGCCGGATACAACGTGGTTGAGGCGGTGGATGGCGAGGATGCGTTCGAGAAGGCCATGGTGCACGACGTCGATCTGATCCTGGCCGACCAGAACATGCCGCGCCTCGATGGCATCGGTCTCACGCGGCGCTTGCGCGAGCATCCGCGCTTCAAGGACAAGCCCATTCTGATTCTCACGACCGAATCGAGCGACCAGATGAAGCAGGCCGGGCGCAGCGCCGGGGCCACCGGCTGGCTGGTCAAGCCTTTCGATCCGACGCGGCTGGTCGAGGTCATTCGCAAGGTCATTCGCTGAAACGATCGGGATCGGATCGGCGGCGCACATACGGAAGAAGGAAGTCACACCATGGCAGATACCCAGGCGGCAGGCGGTGGTTCGGATTTCGATCTGAGCCAGTTCTATGGCGTCTTTTTCGAAGAGGCAGCCGAGAACCTGGACCAGATGGAGCAGATGCTGCTGGCATTGGACGTGACTGCGCCCGATGACGAAGAGCTCAACGGCATTTTCCGCTGCGCCCACTCCATCAAGGGCGGTTCGGCCACCTTTGGTTTCGCGGACGTCGCCGAACTCACGCACAAGATGGAATCGCTGCTGGACAAGCTGCGCCGGCATGAGCTGCAGCTGACGCCGCCGATGGTGGACGCGCTGCTGGAGTCGGCCGATGTCTCGCGCAGCCTGCTGGCGCGCCATCAAAGTGGCGGGCAGGATGAGGCTGTTCCCACCGCCGAGCTGGTGGCGCGTATCCGGGCGCTGGCCGAGGGCGGCGCGCCTGCTGCGGTGGCCGTTGCCGCCGTCGCGCCTGTGGTGCCCGCTCCCGCTCCGGTCGTGGCACCGGCATCGGCTGGCGCGGCACAGGCGACGGGGGAGCGCTTTCTGGAAATCAGCATCGGGCCATTGGCGCAGCCCGAGCTGGCCGACGCCATCAAGGACCTGTTTCACGACATCGAGGGCCTGGGCAGCATCAGCGATCTGCCGGACGAGCGCCCGGGCATGCGCGCGTTTGCCGTCCGCACGACTTCTTCCGACGCCGAGTTGCTGGACCTGTTCGTCTTTCATGTCGCCAGGGAGCAGGTGACGATCAAGGAGCTGGGCGCCGTGGCCGGGCAAGGCGGCGGCGATGCAGCTGCGTCACCGGCCGAGGCGTACGGCTTTTTCAACGGGGCGCCCGGGGCGCCCGGGGATGCCGATCACCAGGAAGCGGTAGCGACCGCGGCCGCGCCCCAGACCGCCGCTGTGGCGCCGGGCGCGGCGGGCGCGCACCCCGTGCAGCACAAGGCGGCGGCGCATGCCTCGATCGAATCGAGCACCATTCGCGTTGCGGTCAACAAGGTGGACCAGCTCATCAACCTGGTGGGCGAACTCGTGATCACGCAGGCCATGCTGGCGCAGAACAGCCGCGATCTGGATGCGAGCCTGCATCAGCAGCTGCTGGCGGGCCTGGCGGATCTCGATCGCAACACGCGCGATCTGCAGGAATCGGTCATGTCCATCCGCATGATCCCGATGTCCACCGTGTTCAGCCGTTTCCCGCGCATGTTGCGCGACCTGGCCAACAAGCTCGGCAAGAAGGTTGAATTTGTCACCAACGGCGAAGCCACGGAGCTGGACAAGAGCCTGGTCGAGAAAATCACGGACCCGCTCACGCACCTGGTGCGCAACAGCTGCGATCACGGCATTGAAACGCCTGCCGAACGCCTGGCTGCGGACAAGACCGAGCATGGCACGCTCACGCTCTCCGCGTCGCATCAGGGAGGCTCGATCGTCATCGAGGTGCGCGACGACGGTCGCGGGTTGTCGCGTGAAAAGATTCTTGCGAAGGCACGTGAGCGCGGCATGGATGCGCCCGACTCCATGGCGGACGCGGACGTCTGGAACCTCATCATGCTCCCGGGTTTCTCGACGGCGGACGTGGTCACGGACGTCTCAGGCCGTGGCGTGGGAATGGATGTCGTCAAGAAGAACATCGCGGCGCTCAACGGCACGGTCGAGCTCGAATCGATGGAAGGGGTGGGCACGCGTGTCTCGGTGCGCCTGCCACTGACCCTGGCCATCATGGACGGCATGTCCGTGGGCGTCGCCGACGAGGTCTACATCCTGCCCCTGTCGTCGGTGGTCGAGTCGTTCCAGGTCAACCAGGAAGGCATCAACACGGTGGCGCAGGGTTCCCAGCTCGTGAAGGTGCGCGATGAGTTCATGCCGGTCATCTCGCTGGAAAAAATCTTCCAGGTACCGCGTGCCGACCCCGGACACGGCAACGAGATCATGGTGGTGGTCGAAGCCGATGGCTCCCGGGTTGCCTTGCTGGTCGATGAATTGCTTGGACAGCAGCAGGTGGTCGTCAAGAACCTGGAAACCAACTATCGCAAGGTGGCGAACGTCTCGGGCGCCACGATCATGGGCGATGGCAGCGTGGCCCTGATACTCGACACGGGCGCCCTGGTGCGTCGTGCGCGCCACTGATGGCGACGGGCAAGGAGGTGTGAGATGAGTGCAGTCCTGGAAAAGACCAATGAAGCAACCGTGCCTGGAGCCAGTGAATACCTCACGTTCAGGCTCGGCAACGAGGAATACGGCATCGACATTCTCAAGGTGCAGGAGATACGTGGTTATGAACCGCCCACGCGGGTGGCCAATGCGCCCGCCTTCATCAAGGGAGTTTCCAATCTGCGTGGCACCATCGTTCCCATCATCGACATGCGCTTGCGCTTTGCCTGCCCGAGCGCCGAGTACAACCAGCTCACCGTGGCGATCATTCTCAATCTGCACGATCGGGTGGTCGGCATGGTGGTGGATTCGGTCAGCGACGTGATCGAGCTCACCGACGGGCAGGTGCGTCCGGCTCCAGATGTGGAAAGCGCGATCGATGCTCGCTGCATCCGTGGCCTGGGCGCGGTCGGGGAACGCATGCTGATCCTGCTGGACATCGAAAGGCTGATGAGCGGCCCGGACATGGGCCTGGTTCTGTCGGCCAGCTGATGCGCTTCAGGCGGGCCGCGCGCCTGCCTGACCGCGACAAACGGATCATCTGTCCATGGCCGCATCCATGTCTTCTGGCCGCTCGGCGGCGGTGGCGGGTGGCCAGGAGATCGGCGTGGGCGAGGCCCGGGAGTTTGCCTGGACGGACGCGGATTTCAAGCGGGTGCAGAAACTCATCTATCAGCGCGCCGGCATCAGTCTGCACGATGGCAAGCACGCGATGGTCTACAGCCGCCTGTCCAGGCGGCTGCGTGACACCGGGTACGGGCGCTTTGATGACTATCTGAACTGGCTGGAAGGGCAGGATGGGCCGGAGTGGCAGGAGTTCATCAACGCGCTGACGACCAATCTCACGGCGTTCTTTCGCGAACAGCACCATTTCGAGAGCCTCTCCGCGCTGCTCAGGAAGCGGCCAGCCGGGCCATGGAGGATGTGGTGTAGCGCGGCCTCCACCGGCGAAGAACCGTATTCCATCGTCATGACCGTGCTGCAGACGCTGGGCGCCGGCGTGCCGTTCGAATTGATGGCAAGCGACATCGACTCTCGCGTGCTCGAGACGGCGGGGCGGGGCGTCTACCGCGCCCAGGGCCTCAAGGGGCTGACGCGCGAGCAGTTGCAGCGGTTCTTCATGCGGGGAAAAGGGGACAATGACGGCCTGGTCCGGGTGCGCCCCGAGCTCCGCAAGCCGATCACGTTCCTGAGTGTCAATCTGATTCGCGACGATTGGCCTTTTCGCGAACCATTCGATGTCGTTTTCTGCCGTAACGTGATGATTTATTTTGATGCGCAGACGCAGCGGCGCGTGCTCGAACGCATCCATCGCGTGCTCAAGCCCGGGGGCACGCTGTTTGTCGGTCATGCGGAGAATTTCAGCGAGTCGCGCGACTTGTTCGTGCTTCGCGGGAAGACGGTCTATGAACGGGTCTGACGCCGCCGCGGCGCCCGTCAGCAACGCGGAACGCCGCCGTGCGCCGCGCATCGGTCCCATCCCGAAGGATGCCGGACGCCTGCCCGCGCGCACGCCCACGATACAGGAGCTCCAGGGGGCGCCGCGGCGTACCGGCGAGGCGTCGTTCTTTTTCTTTGATCAGCGCTTCCAGTTCAACGCGGTGAAGGTGCTGCCCGGCGAGTATTTCGTGTCCAGCGAAAACATGGTCATCCAGACCGTCCTGGGGTCGTGCATCGCCGCCTGCCTGTGGGACAGTCGCACCCATGTGGGCGGCATGAACCATTTCATGCTGCCCGAGGGGGATGGCGCGGACCAGTCCGGCCGTTATGGTTCATACGCGATGGAAGTGCTGATCAACGAGATGATGAAGCTGGGCGCGCGTCGCGAGACCCTGCAGGCCAAGATTTTCGGGGGCGGGCAGGTCATGGCTAATTTTTCAACGCTCAATGTGGGTGAGCGCAATACCGAGTTCGTGCAAAGCTACCTCGCCACCGAGCGCATTCCGGTGATCGCCGAGGACGTGCTCGATATCTACCCGCGCAAGGTGGTCTTTTTCCCGGTGACGGGTAAGGCCATGGTCAAGCGTCTGGCCCACGTCCATCCCGATCTGCTGGCCGATGAAAAGGCACGCGGCAGCGCGGCCGTGGTGGTCCAGACCAATCACGGCGGCTCGGTCGATCTGTTCTGAGAAAGGAGTGAATCTGGCCATGGGACGCAAGACCCGAGTGATCGTGGTGGATGATTCCGCGTTGGTGCGCAGTCTGCTCACGGAAATCATCAACCGTCAGCCCGACATGGAGTGCATAGGCGCGGCCCATGATCCACTGCAGGCGCGCGAGATGATTCGCAGCCTCAATCCCGACGTCATCACGCTGGACGTGGAAATGCCGCGCATGGATGGGATCGATTTTCTCGGGCGCCTGATGCGCCTGCGGCCCACGCCTGTCGTGATGATTTCCACGCTCACCGAGCGCGGGGCCGAAGTGACCATGCGCGCGCTCGAACTGGGGGCCGTGGATTTCGTGGCCAAACCGCGCATCGGATTGGCCACCGGCATCAACCAGTTGGCCGCGCAGATCACCGACAAGATCCGCATCGCGGCGCAGGCCAAGGTGCATCGCATCGCGGCGCCCGTGGCCGATGGATCGGCGGCGGGGAGTGCCGGAGCGCCGGCTCGCACCAGCCTTCTGGGTCGGCTCTCCACCGAGAAAATCATTGCCATCGGAGCGTCTACGGGGGGGACCGAGGCCATCCGTGAAGTACTGACGCGGCTTCCCGCGGACTGCCCGGCGATCGTCATCACCCAGCATATGCCCGCGGGTTTCACGACGAGCTTTGCCGCCCGCCTCAATGGGCTGTGTCAGATCACGGTGAAGGAAGCGCAGGACGGTGAGCGCATTTTGCCGGGCCACGCCTACATTGCACCGGGTGGCATGCAGTTCCACCTCGGTCGCAGCGGAGCCAACTACGTGGCGGCGGTAGACGATGGCCCGCCGGTGAATCGCCACAAGCCTTCGGTGGAGGTGCTGTTCAAATCGGTGGCTGCCTGCGTGGGACGCAATGCCTACGGCATCATGCTCACCGGCATGGGCGACGACGGCGCGGCTGCGATGCGCGCCATGAAGGATGCGGGCAGCTACAACTACGTGCAGGATGAAGCCAGCTGCGTGGTGTTTGGCATGCCGCGTGAAGCCATCGCGCATGGAGCGGCCGATGAGGTGCTGCCGCTCACCGAGATCGCCGCTGCCCTGGTGGCGCGCCTGCGCGGCTCGACGGATCGACTGCTCAATCGCATCTGAGTAGCCCGATTCCCGCCGGGTTCAGCCAGTCAGTTCGTCGCGAGCGGCGATGTCAAGATGGCTGGTGTCCGCCCAGCCCACCAGGGTCAGGCCGTTGCCCGGGCTCCACAGCAGTCGATTGATGGCTGCGTTCGGCAGTTGCCAGGTGCGGGCGGCCTGCAGGTGCTGGCGCGTTGCGAGGCGATAAAGGACGTCCATCACGCCTCCGTGCGCAACGAGCACCACCAGCTCTCCCGCATGGCGCGCTGCCACGTCGTCGATGGTTTCTGCGATGCGATCGCGTAGACTGTTCAATGATTCGCCTCCGGGCGGCGCGTACTCGGGGTCGCGCCGACGCCAGCGCAGGGCATGCTCGGGAGCCTCCTGTTCCACCTGCGCGAAGGTGCGGCCTTCGTAGCGGCCGAAGCAGCGCTCGCGAAGGCGGGGATCGGCCACGACGGGAAGGTGGGTGCGGTGCGCTATCTCCGCGGCTGTTTCCATGGCGCGCCTGAGGTCGCTGCTGTACACGGTGGCCGGCGGTTCAGACGCCAGTGCCACGGCAAGCTGTTGCGCCTGCCATCGTCCTGTGCCATTGAGGGCGATGTCCCGGTGGCCCTGGATGCGGCCGTCGACGTTCCAGGAGGTTTCACCGTGGCGCACGGCGATGATGCGTGTGGGTTCTTGCATGTGCGGCGAGGGGCTTCAGCGGCTTGCGTGATGGGATGCAGGCCGCATGAGAAGCGTCACGTCATCCGGTGATCCATGATGCGGTCGATCGTCAGAAAATTTCCTCACAAGCTGGT
Organism: Comamonas sp.; assembly: GCA_019912745.1. Lineage (GTDB taxonomy): Bacteria > Pseudomonadota > Gammaproteobacteria > Burkholderiales > Burkholderiaceae_C > Comamonas_C. The sequence continues at coordinate 9,146 of JAIOIA010000197.1, forward strand.
TGTGATCGAGAATCAAACTCATTACCATATTACCTTTTGAGCAATTGTCCGAATTGAGCGGTCGCGCATTTCCGGGGTTGTTTTGCGTTACGGCGAAGGATGGTGTTGATGAATGTAGATCATTTGGCTGGCGTTGCATCGCGACGCCAGTGGCTGGTCGGCGCGGCAGCCGTGGCCGGGCTGGAGGCGGTGGGGTTTACTCAGGCGCACGCCAGCGATGCGGTCCGCCGGCCCAAGTTGACGTTGGCCGGGCCATTCGCCCTGGTGTCCTACCCGCTCATGCGCATCGTCGACAGCGGCGCGCTGTCGGACGTGGCGGACCAGGTTGAATTCGCCACGTGGAAGAGTCCGGACCAGTTGCGCGCCATGGCCATCGGCCAGTCTGCCGATTTCATTGCCGTTCCGAGCAATGTGGGGGCGAATCTCTACAACCGTGGCGTGCCTTTGAAGCTGCTCGACATCAGCACCTGGGGCCTGTTGTGGATGGTTTCTCGCGACAAGGGCCTGCGTACCCTGGCCGACTTTCGCGGCAGGGAAGTGGCCATGCCTTTTCGGGGTGACATGCCCGACATCCTGTTTCAGCTCCTGGCTGAAAAACAGGGCATCAAGGTCGGGACGGACATCAAATTGCGTTATGTGGCTTCTCCCATCGATGCCATGCAGTTGCTGATCACGCGCCGTGCCGATCATGCGCTGCTGGCCGAGCCCGCGGTGTCCATGGGCCTGCGCAAGAGCCAATCGTTTCCAGTCAAGGTCATTGCCCCCGATCTTTATCGCAGCGTCGATCTGCAGCAGGAGTGGGGTCGTGTTTTCAAGCGCGCGCCGCGCATCCCGCAGGCAGGGGTGGCCGCGCTCAAGAGTGTGCACACGGACGCGAAGCTGCTGGCCCGTTTCGAGCAGGAGCACGCCAAGGCGCTGCTGTGGTGTCAGGCGCACCCTGAAGAATGCGGCCGGATGGCCGCGCGCCATGTGAGCATGCTCACGCCGGAAGGCGTGGCCGATGCATTGGCGGCCACGCGCTCCACGATGACGCTCGTTTCCGCGACCCAGGCCAAGCCGGATCTCGAATTTTTCTACCAGCAGCTTCTGGACCGGCAGCCGGGCCTGGTCGGCGGCAAATTGCCTGCGGGCGACTATTACGGCTGACCGGCCATTTCCATGACTTTGCTGCGACGTTGGCTGGCAGGCATTCCAGGCTATCTCTGGAGCGGCTGGGGCGCTGTTGCCAGCCTGTTCCTGATGGTGGCGCTCTGGGAGGAACTGGCCGCTGTCTACGGCCCGCTGGTGCTGCCTGCGCCGCTGGATGCAGCGCATACGCTGCTCGGTTGGACCCGGCACGGTGGCGAGCTCTGGCCGACTTTGGAAATAACCGGACGTCGGGCGTTTCTGGGACTCGGCCTGGCCGTGAGCGCGGGCAGCCTCCTGGGGGTGGTCGCCGGGGTTTCGATGACGGCCTCGATGATGGCGCGCCCCTGGGTCACGGTGCTGCTGGGGACGCCCCCCATCGCTTGGCTGGTGCTGGCCATGCTCTGGTTTGGCACGGGTGATGGCACGCCCGTTTTCACCGTTTTCATCGCGTGTTTTCCGATGGTCTTCGTGGGGGGCATGCAGGGCGCGCGCACGCTTGAGCGCCATTGGCGCGATCTGGCCACGGTCTTCAAGCTGCCTTGGTACATGCGCGTGCTCGATGTCTATCTGCCGCATGTCATTTCCTACCTTTTTCCGGCGTGGATCGTGGCTCTGGGCAGCAGCTGGAAGGTGGTGGTCATGGCGGAGCTTCTGGCGTCGGATACGGGCGTGGGAGCGCAGCTCGCCACCACTCGTGCCCAGCTGGACATGGCGGGTACGCTCGCCTGGATCGCGGCGATCGTGCTGGTTCTGCTGGCCCTCGAATATCTGCTGCTCGAGCCCGTCAAGCGCGAGATCGAACGCTGGCGCGAAGGCGGTGGGGCCGCCGTGGAAGGAGGCGGGCGATGAGCGCGCACCCCCTGCTTCAGGTCAGTCGGCTCTCGCACGCGTTTGGCCCGCGCGAAGTCCTGCAGGATGTCTCGCTGCAATTGCAGGCGGGGAGCACGCTGGCCCTGGTGGGCCCGTCGGGCAGCGGCAAGAGCACGCTGCTGCATCTGTGCGGCGGATTGCTCGCGGTGCGCGAAGGGACGGTGCAAAACGGGTTTGCCCGCACCGCCATGTTGTTTCAGCAGCCCAGTCTCCTGCCGTGGAAGACGGTGATCGACAACATTGCGCTGGGGCTGAAGGCCCGTGGTGCGGCGAAGGCCGAACGTACGGCGCGCGCCCGGTCCATGGCGCTGGCTGTCGGGCTGGACGAGCTGGCGCTCGCGCAATTTCCTTCCCAGCTCTCGGGGGGCATGCAAAGTCGCGCCGCGCTGGCACGCGCGCTGGTGCTGGAGCCGGATTTGCTGCTGCTCGACGAACCGTTTTCGGCGCTGGACATCGGCTTGAGAGAGCAGATGCACCGGCTCTTGCTGGCCGAGCAGGAGCGCCGCCAGCTCGCCGTGCTGATGATCACCCACGATCTGATGGAAGCCGTGGCGCTGGCCGACAGCGTGCTGGTGCTGGCGGGCTCACCCGCGCAGTTGCGCTGGCGGCTGGATCTTCCGGTGTCCGCTCGGGAGCGGGGCGACGACTGGGTGCATCGCCAGACGGCGCTTTTGCTGGCGCAAGCCCCCGTGCGCGAGGCGTTCGAGCTGCCGCGCACGCGAGGCGTTTCTTCAGTCGCGCCAGACGCCACCTTGCAGGCCGGAGCCCCGGTGCGCCAGCGCGGGGATGCGCCGAGCGAGCGCTGTGAGGTGTTGTTGTGACGGCTGTCGTTTCATGGCCGGCGGTCTCGCCCCGCGCCATCTGGGATTTGCGCCACCCTGTGTGGCTGTGTCCGTTTCGCCCGTTTTTCTGCCTGGTCCTGGTGACGGCGTGGAGCATGATGCTCGCTTGGGGGGCATTCCTGTTCCTCGGCTGGCCGTTGCCGGCGGTGCACGGCGGACCGTTCGTCTGGCATGCGCATGAATTGCTCGTGGGCATGGGTTTGGCGGCGGTCGCCGGTTTCGTGCTCACGTCCGTGCCCGAGTTCACGGATACCCCATCGTTTGATGCGAGCGCGGTGCGTGTCCTGGTGATTTTTTGGCTGGTGGGGCGCCTGGCTTTCTGGTGCAGTGGCTGGTGGCCCTTGTTTGGACTTGCGCTCAGTGCTCTGGCGCACCTGGGGCTGATCGCGGGGCTCATCGGGCTGCTGGCGCCGCGCCTGTGGCACGATCCCGAGCGGCGCCATCTTTCCTTTGTCTGGATTCTCGTGGCGTTGGCGCTGGTTCTGGGCGGCTTTTATGTCGATGCGCTCAGGGGGCTGGCTCCGATGCGCTGGCTGCATGCGCTGCTGGGGGTGCTCATGGCGCTGATCGTTGTGTCCATGAGCCGGATTTCGATGAGCATCGTCAATGCCGGCATCGATGCGCGTGTGGCCGTGGACGGGGTCGATCGGCCGCCTTATCTGGCGCGTCCGCCCAGGCGCAATCTGGCCCTGTTCGCGATTGCGCTCTACACTCTGGTGGAGTTCTGGCAACCGGGGGGGCGTGCCAGCGCGTGGCTGGCGCTGGCGGCCATGTGCGCGGTTTTCAACCTGCTCAATGACTGGCATGTCGGGCGGGCGCTGCTGCAGCGCTGGCCGCTCATGCTCTACGCCGTCTACGTTGGCATGGCGGCGGGGTACGGCGTTGTCGGTGTGGCCTTGCTGACGGGGGCGTTCAGTGCGAACGCCGGTGTGCATCTTCTGACCGTGGGCGCGTTCGGGTTCAACATCTACCTCGTGATCTGCATTGCCGGCTATACCCATGCCGGATTGGACAAAAACGGACGCGCCTGGGTGCTCTGGGGAGCGGCTGCGTTGATGGCGGCCGCGATGCTGCGCGCGGGCGCCTATGCGGGGCTGGCAGCCAGCACCCTCATGGCCGTGGCGGCCGGGCTCTGGTGCCTGGGCTTCGTGCTGCAGAGCATCCATATGCTGCCCGTATTTGTGCGCCCTCGCGCCGATGGCCGGGAGGGCTGCGCCGGGGTGCTTGGCGAGCCGGGGTAGGTCGGCGCGGTCTTGCGACCTTGATGCGTTTGTGGGCTAAGCGGTTTCTGAATAATCGAGCTTTCCGATTGGATGCGGGTTGAATGCCCGCATGGGTCAACTTGACAGGAGCATGAAGTGAACGCACCCTCGCGCGACCAGGATTTTCCAGCCTTTTTTGCGGACGTGCCAACCATCACGGTGCGCGACAAGCTGGCCCAGTTTCTCGGAGCCACCGTGCACAACGGCACGATGACCTACCACTATGCCGACGCCGTGCGGCTGGCGGGGCACTCCTGCCCGACGGTGGCCGGCACCTACCTCATGGTTCTCAATGGCCTGCATGCGCTCTATGGTGAAGAGCTGCCAGTGCGCGGCGAAATCGAGGTCTTCATGGGCGATTCGCGCGATAGCGGTGCCACGGGAGTGATTGCAACCGTCGTGCAGCTGCTCACGGGTGCTGCCGCGGAGACCGGTTTTCACGGAATTGGCGGCCAGTTCTCGCGCCTGGACCTGCTCAAGTTCGATCAGCCCGTGCAGGGCGTGTTTGGCCTGCGCCGGATGGACACGGGCCGTGCGGTGCAGGTGTCTCTGGATGCGTCCGTGGTGCCGTGGACGCAGGAGATGCGCGAGGTGATGCCCAAGGCTGTGGGCGGTTACGCCAGCGATGAAGAACTGGCGAAATTTGGCGAACTGTGGCAGGAGCGGGTGCGCACGATGCTGACGCAGCACGCGACCGATCCGCGCATGGTCCAGGTCAGCGAATGGCAGCCAGCCCCCTGAGGACCCTTTTGAAGGGCATTTGAGGCGGTTGGACGGGGCTCTTCTGCAAAAAAAAGCGGCGGTGTTCGGCACCGCCGCTTTTTTTGGATGGCTGGCGGCGCTCGTTCAGGGAGTGTCAGGATTTTTGTGTTCGAGGCGGTGTTAGTTGATTTGCTCTCGACTAATTTCTCCCATTTCTTCAGGCCCCTGCCAGGCCGCCGGAGGCGTCCCTGGTTGAGCCATGTATTCATGGTTCTACCTCCTGCCTAGTTGGCGCCGTGGGCCGGCTGCGTGAAGCGGTCCTCGTAGAGTATCGCGAACTGGTTCATCGCC
>JAIOIA010000198.1:0-3447 GCA_019912745.1 Comamonas sp.
CCTTGTTCCATTGCTCCCGCTGCGCGTTCTTGTATTTCTCTGCATCGAATGTGGGCTGCTGTTCGGTCAAGCAAGTTCTCCTCTGCGTCGGGCGTTGATACTGATACGCGATGCGAGACCAAGACTGCTAACGCCCTGAGTTCAGCCGCCGCCGTAGGCGGTCGGCTGCGACGAATGGTTAGGAGTCACCTTTCTCGACCTCATTGATGATGTCCATGACGGGCCGATTACCCCGTCTCGAGTTGCAGTGAAGGCACGCGGTCACGAGGTTCGTGAGCGAATTGTCGCCACCTTCAGAGACTGGCTGAATGTGATCCAAGGTAGCAGTGAACCGTGTCAACTGCTTGTTGCAGTACTTGCATAGATAACCATCGCGCTCGAACACCTTGAGCCGGTTTTCTCGCACGTTGTAATAGTCCAAGTCGCGCACTACATCGACGGGTGCGATTGCAGCGGGTGAAATGGGTTTCATTAGCTCCCGACAGGCGGGGACTTCCTCGGGAAGAAGGACACGATACGGCGTGCCTTTTCGGGTTGGCTCCCCAACGCGCTGGACTGCGCCTCGCTCTTCGAGTCCTTGGAGAGCACCTCGGGTGGTCTGAATACTCAAGGTATCACCTTGCCCGCTTGCCGACCGTACGACGCCGTTCATTAACCCACGGGTGCTGACGTGGCAGTACTGGTCGCCTGAACGAAGCACCGCGAGTTCGAACATGTGCCAGTACACCGCAGCCTCGTAGGGGTTGAGAAGTGGTTGGAGGAACCGGATCACCGCGGAGACGAGCTCCGGTATCTCAAAAGCATCGAAATTCCGCACGAACGCCCGATCATCGGGGGTGCGCAATTCCCGCTCCAGTTCCCCAAGGAGGGTGCGGATCTTTTCGATTCGTTCGTCCGTGTCACTCATCGTCGTTGCCGTGATGTTCCTAACGAAAAAGCTAAGCCGACCGCCGCAGGCGGGTCGGCTTGAGCGCCGGGTTAGAGAAAATCAAACACCTACTTTGTGCTCAATGCTTTGCAGATAATTGATTAAGGCTTGCAACTGCTCTTTCGTTGTTGCTAGCGGGTAGCCAGCAGGTTCTGAGCGAAGAACGTCATGATGGTCTACGGTCAACAGACCAGACTCCAAATATTCTTCATATTCTTCAGCAGTCATTTCTGACATCGTCCTAATGTCAACAGCCGTGACATCCTGCTTCCAAGTGAACGTCTTATATGTCATTAGGTTTCCTTAAAAAATATCTAACGCCTGAGATAACCGGCGCGCTTTAGCGTGTCCGGGTTGATTGATGGGTTAGAACTGGACTTTGAAAGGGAAAAAATGGTCGATTTTACGAAACACAAGAATGGCGATGTAGTTGCGGTGCATTGTTGCGATTCATGCGCGAGACAATTCGGAGCGACACCGAAAACGCCAGCAGACAGCGGGAAATCGTCGTGGTTTTGTGAGGTGTGCGGGCACTACGGCATAGGATCATTAACGGACTGCGAAAACGGCGATTGGCTGCGCCTGCGTCCTATACAACCTAACGCCCAGAGTTCAAAGGGTTTATATGGCCTATGAATTTTTTGTGCTGATGCAGAGGCGCGCCGACGGGAAAGTGTATGCCGACTTACACAAAACGGATGAACGAATGTATTTGATTGAGTCAGAAGCGGATACCGCCCTGACTGCAATGGGAGATCTTGCAAAGAGTTTCCACAAAGTAAAGATGGTGGGAGTATTAGCGGACGAGTTCCTAACGCCTGAGTTAAGCCGAACTGCGTAGTGGAAGTAAAATGTGGCACGCTTTTTTGTGCCGCATTTTGCTGGAACGAAGCGGTTTCGGCTTGAACGAATTGTTAGCCCTCTGGCGATATCTGCGCATCACTCTTTCCGATGTTGCAAACATGACAGAGAACCTGAAGATTTGTAAGCACCGTCTCTCCGCCTTGGCTCCATGGAATTACATGGTCAACGTGGAGAATGGCGCCATTGCGTGCCTCAACACCACACAGCTGGCATCGAGCACCGTCACGCATTAGGACTAAGGCCCGCAACCGCCAATTGATGTTGCGCGGAGTGCGGCGTTGCTTAGAAGGTGTGTGACCTAAAGTCTCAGGGATGACACCATCGTTTGCCCAGTCAACAAACGCCTCTAAGGCTTTACGCCAAGTGCCAAAGCGGTTCTCGTATGTGCCAGAGGAGAACGCTGAGTTGTCTTTTGTTAGGTCTTGGTACTTGGGTTGACGGCCTAGTTTCAGCCACACAGCAACAAGATTCTCTAGCAGTTGGTCATTTGTCAGATGCAGATTGCGAGTTTTTTGTAACCCAGCTGCGTCAAGTGCTTTGAACCATGAGCCGAAGCGTCTAGAAAGAGTTGTGCTATGAAACTTTCCGTGCTCGTTGAACTGGTCAATTGTCACGGATCCTCGGCCGAGCAACTCGGCGACGCGACGCAACTCAGCTATGAGTTCGTCGTTCGGCAGGTTCCGATGATGTACTTCCAGTTCGTATCGCATCTGTAGAGAGGGCTAACTAGAATTAGACGGCGCTCAGCGAGCGCCTCCTTCAACAATAACATGTCGCACCATCTGCCCATCCCCTCGCAAACCCGAGCTTGCCTTCCATTTAGACAAATCTAAAATTTCGCGGATGGTTGTACCTGACTTCCCTCCGCCTGATGGCCTCGCGCCCGATCCCAAGCCGCCCAAACTTCTGGAGCGCATGCGCATTCACCTGCGCACGCGCCACTACAGCATCCGCACCGAGCAGGCCTATCTGGATTGGGCGCGTCGTTTCATTCTGTATCACAACAAGCGCCATCCGCAAGAGATGGGTGCACGGGAAGTGGAGGCATTCCTGAGCCATCTGGCGGTGGACAGGCAGGTGTCGGCTTCCACGCAGAACCAGGCGAAGGCGGCGATCCTCTACCTCTACCGGCAGGTGCTGGCCGTCGAGCTGCCCTGGCTCGATGAGGTGGTGCAGGCGAAAAGACCGCGCCGGCTGCCGGTGGTGCTCACGCCCGCCGAGGTGCGGCTGCTGTTGATGCACATGGATGGCACGATGGGGCTGATCGCCCAGTTGCTCTACGGCACGGGCATGCGGCTGATGGAGGCGCTGCGCCTGCGCGTGAAGGACGTGGAATTCGCGCGGAGCGAGATCGTGATCCGCGAGGGCAAGGGCGCCCAGGCCGGTGTCACCGCACGTGCTGCGCCATTCATTCGCCACGCATCTGCTGCAATCGGGCTATGACATCCGCACGGTGCAAGAGCTGCTCGGCCACGCGGATGTGAGCACGACGATGATCTACACGCAGGTGCTGAACAAGGGCGGGCGGGGCGTGTTGAGCCCGCTCGATGCCTTGTGATGGCAGCGCGCCGAGAGGTGTTCAGCCCGCCGCGTAGCCCGGATTGGGCAGCCCCCCCGTCAGCTTGGGCGCGTTGAGCTTGCGCGCGCTCACCTTG
>JAIOIA010000199.1:0-4608 GCA_019912745.1 Comamonas sp.
TACCGCACCTTCAAGCCCGAACGCGACGGCCTGTTCTGCGCCAAGATCTTCGGCCCGATCAAGGACTACGAGTGCCTGTGCGGCAAGTACAAGCGCCTGAAGCACCGTGGCGTGATCTGCGAGAAGTGCGGCGTGGAAGTCACGCAGGCCAAGGTGCGCCGCGAGCGCATGGGTCACATCGATCTGGCCGCGCCGTGCGCGCACATCTGGTTCCTCAAGAGTCTGCCCAGCCGCCTCGGCCTGGTGCTGGACATGACGCTGCGCGACATCGAGCGCGTGCTGTACTTCGAGGCCTATGTCGTCACCGACCCCGGCATGACGCCGCTGAAGAAATTCAGCATCATGAGCGAGGACGACTACGACGCCAAGGTGGTCGAGTACGGCGATGAGTTCGTCGCCAAGATGGGTGCCGAGGGCATCAAGGATCTGCTGCAGGGCATCGACCTGGAGTCCGAGGTCGAGCGCCTGCGCGGCGACCTCACCGGCTCCGAGGCCAAGGTCAAGAAGAACACCAAGCGCCTGAAGGTGCTGGAAGCCTTCAAGAAGTCCGGCATCAAGCCCGAGTGGATGATTCTGGAAGTGTTGCCGGTGCTGCCGCCCGATCTGCGTCCGCTGGTGCCGCTCGATGGCGGGCGCTTCGCCACGTCGGACCTGAACGACCTGTACCGCCGCGTGATCAACCGCAATTCGCGCCTGCGCCGCCTGCTCGAACTGAAGGCGCCCGAGATCATCGCGCGCAACGAAAAGCGCATGCTGCAGGAGGCCGTGGACAGCCTGCTGGACAACGGCCGCCGCGGCAAGGCCATGACGGGCGCGAACAAGCGCGCGCTCAAGTCGCTTGCCGACATGATCAAGGGCAAGGGCGGGCGCTTCCGTCAGAACCTGCTGGGCAAGCGCGTGGACTACTCGGGCCGCTCGGTGATCACCGTGGGCCCGCAGCTCAAGCTGCACCAGTGCGGCCTGCCCAAGCTGATGGCGCTCGAGCTCTTCAAGCCCTTCATCTTCTCGCGCCTGGAAGCCATGGGCATCGCCACCACCATCAAGGCGGCGAAGAAGGAAGTCGAAAGCGGCACGCCCGTGGTCTGGGACATCCTCGAAGAGGTGATCCGCGAGCACCCCGTGATGCTCAACCGCGCGCCGACGCTGCACCGCCTGGGCATCCAGGCCTTCGAGCCCATCCTGATCGAGGGCAAGGCGATCCAGCTGCACCCGCTGGTGTGCGCGGCCTTCAACGCCGACTTCGACGGCGACCAGATGGCCGTGCACGTGCCGCTGTCGGTCGAGGCGCAGCTGGAAGCGCGCACACTGATGCTGGCCTCGAACAACGTGCTCTTCCCGGCCTCGGGCGAGCCGTCCATCGTGCCTTCGCAGGACGTGGTGCTGGGGCTGTACCACGCCACGCGCGAGCGCATCAACGGCAAGGGCGAAGGCATGGCCTTCATGGACCTGGCCGAGGTGCAGCGCGCGCTCGACGCGGGTGAGGTGGAGCTGACCAGCAAGATCCACGTGCGCCTGACGCAGTGGGTCAAGAACAAGGAAACGAACGAGTTCGAGCCCGTGGTGAACCTCGTGGACACCACGGTGGGTCGCGCGCTCCTGTCCGAAATCCTGCCCAAGGGCTTGGACTTCAGCCACCTGAACAAGGCGCTCAAGAAGAAGGAAATCTCGCGCCTCATCAACGCGTCCTTCCGCAAGTGCGGCCTGAAGGAAACCGTGGTGCTGGCCGACAAGCTGATGCAAAACGGCTTTCGCCTCTCGACGCACGCCGGCATCTCGATCTGCGTGGACGACATGCTGGTGCCGCCGCAGAAGGCCGAGATCATCGGCCGCGCCGAGAAGGAAGTGAAGGAGATCGAGCAGCAGTACGTCTCGGGCCTGGTCACCGCCGGCGAGCGCTACAACAAGGTGGTCGATATCTGGGGCAAGGCGGGCGACGACGTCTCCAAGGTCATGATGGACCAGCTCAAGGTCGAGAAGACCGTGGACCGCCACGGCAAGCAGGTCGATCAGGAGTCGTTCAACTCCATCTACATGATGGCCGACTCGGGCGCGCGGGGTTCCGCTGCGCAGATTCGCCAGCTCGCCGGCATGCGCGGCCTGATGGCCAAGCCCGATGGCTCCATCATCGAGACACCGATCACGGCCAACTTCCGTGAAGGCCTGAACGTGCTGCAGTACTTCATCTCCACGCACGGCGCGCGCAAGGGCCTGGCGGACACGGCACTCAAGACCGCCAATTCCGGCTATCTCACGCGCCGACTGGTGGACGTGACGCAGGACCTCGTCGTGACCGAAGAAGATTGCGGCACGCACAACGGCACGCTGATGCGCGCGGTGGTCGAAGGCGGCGAGGTGATCGAGTCGCTGCGTGACCGCATTCTGGGCCGCGTCGCGGCCGAGGATGTGCTGCACCCCGAAAACCGCGAGGTGCTGGCAAGCGCCGGTACCTTGCTCTCGGAAGACGTGATCGATACCTTCGAGACGGCCGGGGTGGACGAGGTCAAGGTGCGCACCGCGCTCACCTGCGACACACGCTACGGTCTGTGCGCCAAGTGCTATGGCCGAGATCTCGGCCGCGGCGGCCTGATCAACCTCGGCGAGGCCGTGGGCGTGATCGCCGCGCAGTCCATCGGCGAGCCGGGCACGCAGCTGACCATGCGCACCTTCCACATCGGCGGCGCCGCCTCGCGCGCGGCCGTGGCCTCGGGCGTGGAAGCCAAAAGCAACGGCAGCGTGGGTTTCAACGCCACCATGCGCTACGTCACCAACTCCAAGGGCGAGCTGGTGGTGATCTCGCGCTCGGGCGAGATCGTGATCCACGACGAGCACGGCCGCGAGCGTGAGCGCCACCGCGTGCCCTACGGCGCGACGCTGCTCATCAAGGCCGACCAGCAGATCAAGGCCGGCACGCACCTGGCGCACTGGGACCCGCTCACGCGCCCCATCATCACCGAGTACGCCGGCCGCGTGAAATTCGAGAACATCGAAGAAGGCCTGACGGTGGCCAAGCAGGTGGACGACGTGACGGGCCTGTCGACGCTCGTGGTGATCGACCCGAAGCGCCGCGGCTCGGCCAAGGTGGTGCGTCCGCTGGTCAAGCTGATCGACGCCAGTGGCAACGAGGTGAAGATCCCCGGCACCGACCACGCGGTGGCCATCGGCTTCCAGATCGGCGCGCTGATCCAGGTGCGCGACGGCCAGGACGTGGGCCCCGGCGAAGTGCTGGCGCGCATTCCGGTCGAAGGCCAGAAGACGCGCGACATCACCGGCGGCCTGCCGCGCGTGGCCGAGCTGTTCGAGGCCCGCAGCCCCAAGGACAAGGGCATGCTGGCCGAAATGACCGGCACGATCTCCTTCGGCAAGGAAACCAAGGGCAAGGTGCGGCTGCAGATCACCGACCACGAGGGCGTCGTCTGGGATGAGCTCGTGCCCAAGGAGAAGAACATCCTGGTGCACGAAGGCCAGGTGGTGAACAAGGGCGAGCACATCGTCGACGGCCCGGCCGATCCGCAGGACATCCTGCGCCTGCTGGGCATAGAAGAACTCGCGCGCTACATCGTCGATGAGGTGCAGGACGTCTACCGCCTGCAGGGCGTGAAGATCAACGACAAGCACATCGAGGTGATCGTGCGCCAGATGTTGCGCCGCGTCGTGATCGACAACCCGGGCGAATCGACCTACATCGTCGGCGAGCAGGTCGAGCGCTCGGAAGTGCTCAACACCAACGAGGCGCTGCAAAAGGACGGCAAGATCCCGGCCACGTTCACCAACCTGCTGTTGGGCATCACCAAGGCGTCGCTCTCGACCGACTCGTTCATCTCCGCCGCGTCCTTCCAGGAAACCACGCGCGTGCTGACCGAGGCGGCCATCATGGGCAAGCGCGATGAGTTGCGCGGCCTGAAGGAGAACGTCATCGTCGGCCGCCTGATTCCCGCAGGCACCGGCCTGGCCTACCACCAGGCGCGCAAGGTCAAGGACGCGATGGACGAGGCCGAGCGCCGTGCGATCGACGAGGCCGAAGCCGCCGAGCTCGCCGAAGGCGCCAGCGCCGAAGCGACCGCCACGCATGAAGGCGGCGGCGAAGCAGCGCAGTAAACAGGCACGCAGCCGCACATGGACAGGCCCGTCGCACCCCATGGTCGGCGGGCCTTTCCCATCTCTGGAGAGACCGACACATGACGTGGATGCACTGGCTGGCGTTGCTGCTCGCGTTCGTGCTGTTCTGGATGGTGGGCGCGTACAACCGTCTCGTGCGCCTGCGCTCGGCCGTGCTGCAGGCGTTCGGCGCGCTCGATACCTTTTTCGTGCGCTGGATCGCGCTGACGAGCGAGTGCCTGGCCGCGCTGGACGATCTGTCCTCCGACGGCGGCATGGCCGATGCACACGCCGCCGTGGCTGCCGCGACCACGCAGCTGGGCGCGTCGCTGGCGGTGGCGCGTGCGCGGCCGCTGGACGGTGGCGCGGTAGCCGCGCTGGGGGCGGGCGTGCAGGCGCTCGCGGGGGTGTGGCAGACGCTAACCAGCCACGATGGCGGGGGCGATGCGACAGTGCAGGGCGAACTCGCGCTGTGGGCGCGTCAGAACGAAAGCCTGCGCCAGCAAAGCGTTC
>JAIOIA010000200.1:0-2183 GCA_019912745.1 Comamonas sp.
TTAGGGAGGATATTTTAAATTTCGCATCTAAGCGAGATATGGAAATTGGCCACCCAATCATGCTGTGTGGCTTGTCGACTTTATATGGAAACAAGAATGCGCATGGAGTGCTAAAACCTAAGAAACCCAAACAGAATGATCCTAAGAGAAATGCGAGGATTTATAACGCATTGGCCGACCTGATGGTGATTGTCAATCTTTCAGAGTTGGCGGGCATAAGCAATCGGCCCTGAATTATAAATAACTCATTGATTTTATTGTAAAATAAAGCCACTCCAGACTATCAAATCCCCCAAAAACAGCCCGCTGGGGCTCATTTTCTGGGAGATTGCCCCGAAACCGCATGAGTCAGATTGACGATTTTTTCCGCAGCCGCCTGGACCAGATGATTGATCTGCGTAAACCCCTGGCGGTGCTTGCCACGCATATTCCTTGGCAGGAACTGGAGGCGGCTGTCGCACACCGTTTTGCGCGTCAGGTGCGCACCGGCCGGCAGGTTGAGGATATTGATCTGTTTGGCCCGACGATGGCCGTGGTAGGGGCCGGCCATTCAAACGCGGGGCGTCCCCGGCTGCCGATGCGGCTGATGATTTCGCTGCTGTATCTGAAGCACACCTTCAACGAGAGCGATGAAGGCGTCTGCGAACGCTGGAGCGATGCACCCACCTGGCAGTATTTTTCGGGGCAGGAGTATTTCGAGAATCGCCTGCCGTGCGATCCCAGCGCCATCAGCCGATTCCGGGGGCTGTTGGGTGAGGAAGGCGTCGAAGAGCTGCTGGTGCAGACTTTGGTGGTGGCCATCAAGCTGGGGCTGATCGAGCGCACGGCGATGCAGTCGGTGATAGTGGACAGCACCGTGCAAGCCAAGGCGGTGGCGCATCCCACCGACAGCCGTTTGCTGGAGGTGGCGCGCCAGAAGATCGCCTGCGCGGCCAAGGCGCACGGCATTGCGTTAAAGCAGAGCTACGCCAAGGAAGGCCGGGAGCTGGCCAGGAAAGCGGGCCGCTATGCGCATGCCAAGCAGTATCGGCGCATGCATAAGACGATCAAGCGCCAGCGCACGATTCTGGGCCGTCTGGCGCGTGACATTGAGCGCAACAAGACAGTGCTGGCGCAGAGCATCCAGGACGCCTTGGACCCGTTATTGGCTCGCGCACATAAGATCGCGGCTCAGAGCCGTCGGGGCGCGAAGGTGAAGGGAAAAGACAAGGTCTACAGCTGGCACGCCGATGAGGTGGAGTGCATCAGCAAGGGCAAGGCCCGTACGCCCTATGAGTTTGGAGTGAAGGTGGGCATTGTCACCACCTTGAAGGGGAATCTGATCGTGGGAGCACGCAGCTTCCCTGGCAATCCGTACGATGGCCACACACTGGCCGAGCAGTTGGAGCAGTCCCGCATCCTGATGGAGGCGGTGGACGTGGCTCCGCAGACCGTCTACACGGATCTGGGCTATCGAGGCGTTGATGCCGAGATCCCGGAATATAGCCTTAAACACCGAGGCAAATTCAAACGTCTCACCGACCAGGAGCGCCGAATGCTTAAACGGCGCCAGGCGGTGGAGCCGGTCATTGGGCATCTGAAAAGCGATCATGGAATGAATCGCTGTCATTTGAAAGGCCAAACGGGTGATGCGATCCATGCGGTGTTGTGCGCGGCAGGCTTCAATATCAAGTGGCTGCTGCGCATGATTGCCCGCAAGGGCATCGGCCCTTTATTTTTGTGCCGATTTATTGCGTGGATTGGTCGTCAGATTCAACGCCTGATGCCCATGATGGGCTCAAGAGGCGATTGGGTTGATCCGGTGGGCTGCCTGCCCTATCGAAATCCGTGGCCTCGGATCGCCGGAAATTCGGCCTGAAACAGGACAAATGAATTTTTCAGGGACGACTACTGGGCCGGGGGTCCGAACGGCTACTACTGGATCGACGGTGCATGGCTCGTCCCGCCCGCCGTCGGACTGTTGTGGCCCCCCGGATGGTGGGGCTGGTCCGACGGCTACTACCGCTGGCACGAAGGCTACTGGGGGCCTCAGGTCGGCTTCTACGGCGGCATCGACTACGGATTCGGCTACTTCGGCGTCGGCTACGTCGGTGGCCATTGGCGCAGTAGGGACTTCTACTACAACCGGGCCGTCACGAACGTCAACATCACCCACGTCCGCAACGCCTACGTGGACAAGACGG
>JAIOIA010000201.1:0-4181 GCA_019912745.1 Comamonas sp.
GTGCTCCTCCTTTTCGAGACAATGCACCCCGTGCACGTCCCCGCGTTGTACACCATCGCACGGCAAACGCCCCCTGCCCCCTGAAACTGCCCATGGAATTTTTCAAGCCCCTGATCGCGCTGCTCGCGATCGTCAATCCCCTCGCGGTGGTGCCCTTCTTCATCCACTACACCGAGGGCTTCAATGCCATGCAAAAGAGGCGCACGGTGCAGGTGGCGGCCTTGACCGCGTTCTGCGTGATCGCGGCCTGCGCGCTCGTGGGGCTGCAGATCCTGGCGTTCTTCAACATCTCGCTCGCCAGCTTCCAGGTGGGCGGCGGCATGCTGCTGCTCATCAGCGCGCTGAACATGCTCAACGCCCACCCGGCCGAGGCCAAGCCGCACACGCAGGAGCTCGAAGACGCGGCGGACAAGGCCGCGCAGGGCGACAGCATCGCCGTGGTGCCGCTCACGATCCCGCTGCTCACGGGGCCGGCGGCGATGTCCACCGTGGTGATCTACGCCGACCGCGCGAGCAACATCTGGCAGCACCTGGCGCTGGTGGGCTACGGCGTGGTGGTCGCGGGCGCGACCGCGCTGTGCTTCTCGCTCGCCGATCCGATCTCGCGCATCCTCGGGCGCACCGGCATCAACGTGATGACACGCCTCATGGGCCTGATCCTTGCGGCACTCGCCGTCGAGATCATGGCCAACGGACTCGGGGGCCTGTTTCCGGCACTGCGCGGCTGATCGTCGCGTACGGCTGGCGACAGATATCACGCAACCCACTGGGCGATTTCCGGCGGCCGCCTTGCAAGGCAGGACTCACCGCGAAAAATAATGGGAAATCAGCCTACCTGCCGCATTCTCGACACCAGAGCCGAGTAACCCGATTTATCGCGGGTGCCGCAAACGCCGGTAATAGCCCGCCATCAACAAAAGCAATAACGCCGATCCACCCCACAGAGCCCAGGTTGAAATCGCAGGAACCGGCAGCGCCGAAGCCGCCGGGTCGACCACGCGGAAAACACGCAACTCATCCAAACTCGCCGGGGAGCGGCTGTAAATTGCAATCCTGTCGAACGCGGGAGCCAAGCCCACATATTCGGCAGACGGCGCGGGCGGATGGAGATAGTCAAAGCCGGTGAGATCTGACAACACCCACATGCGCGTGATGTTGCTTGTGTAATCAATTCGCAGCACGACGACACTGAGAGCGCTCAAAAGCACGGAACTGCATGACGCGGCAACAGGACTCAACGTCGCATCCAGGATAGCATATACCTTGCTCCCGGAGCAGCCGCCATTGTTCCCGACACCGCCAGTCAAAACACCCGAAGACACCAGCCGAACCGAGGGCGTGCCGCCGCTAGATTGCGTTCCAAATTGCGACAAGAATTGAATGAACACAACTCCGCTGTCTTGCAACGGCAGTGTGCGCGCAGCGTCATTAAGCAAGTTGCCAATGAATTTGAATACAATTTTTCCGCCAACGCCGACCACACCCGGCACGTTCAAGCCGATCGGGTCGGTATAAAAGTCAGTAAAACTCACACTGTCTGACAACCAATCGCTGGACCAGCCGGTTCCTCCAGTCTGCCCCGTGAGATGGGTATTCCCCATGTAGTCAAACGAATCTTGTGCGATCACCGTCGTTACTGGAGCGCAACTCGCCACCGAATTCATGCCAAAGAGCATCAAGAACAGGACAATAGTGCATATCAGTTGAAAAAATATATTAACCTCTCGATATCCAGTACGGGCATTCATGTTTTTAATGATTTTGTTGTTTAGATAACGAAAAGCGGAATTGGTATTCCAGGAAATGGAAATTCTTGTTCAGAACTCGTATTTTTTTTCACGGGGCGGCTTGAAATCCGAAGTGCAACACCTGCACACCGAGTAACGTACGTAGACGAGATTAACACGCACGCACTCGCCATCCCAAGAGAGGGGGTCGCTCACCTCCTGCGCCAGCAAGGCTGAAACACCCGGGCCAGCGCCATGTCGACGGGCTTCAGCCCCAGCACAGCACCATCAACCGTGACATGAAGCACGCCTGCACGATCGCTACCCAGGCTCGCCAGCCCAACGCAGGCCGTGAAAACGCGGCGCTCGCCCAGGCACCCGTCGTCTTTCCGTCTCGACACCCACGCACCCGCTGTCGGCAAAAGCCAAGCCGAGGAAGCTGGGCCAGGCATGCATGACCGTTTCACCCTGACCAACGATCAATTCGACGTGGACGCTTCACGCATACATATTCCCAATCTTGGCTGGGTGCGTATGCGTGAGTCTTTGCGCTTTGCGGGCAAGATCATGTCGGCCACGCTCTCTCGTGCGGCCGGCCGCTGGTTTGTCGGCATCGCCGTGGACACCAAAGACGGTTCGCACTTGCCAGAAGCCGAAAACCAAGGCGCGGTGGGGGTGGATTTGGGTGTCCCGGCACTTGCGACGCTCTCGACGGGAGAGGCCATTGACGGCCCGAAGCCGCACAAGGCGCTGTTGGCCCGCCTGCAACGGCTCTCGCGCAGCCTGAGCCGCAAGCAAAAAGACTCTGCCAACCGCAAGAAGACCAAAGGCAAGCTGGCAAAACTGCATGCCCGTATTGCCGCCATCCGCTCGGATGCGCTGCACCAGTTCACGACGAAACTGACGCGGCGCTTCCAAACCATCGGCATTTGAGCACTTGGACGTGCGCGGCATGGTGAAGAACCGCCATTTGGCTCGCTCCATTGCCGATATGGGCTTCTTCGAGTTCCGGCGGCAACTGGAATACAAGGCGGCAATGCGCGGTGGGCAGATTGCTGTGGCAGACCGTTTCTACCCAAGCAGCAAGACCTGTTCGGGTTGTGGGCACACGCTCGAAGCGTTGCCACTGGCGGTGCGCGAACGGACGTGCCCCGCCTGCGCAACGTGCCACGACAGGGACGTGAACGCGGCGATCAATTTGAAGAATATGGCGGTGAGTTCCACCATGGCAGCCTGTGGAGAGGAAGGCGCTGGCCGCGCTCGCAAGAGCGCGGTGAAACCGGCTTCTGTGAAGCAGCAAGCAAGCAGCAGTTCTAGTCAGAAGTGACGATGTTGTGCAGGTATTGCGGAACGACGAGTCACCGCACTCAGACACTTGTCCCGGAGTCATTGCGTCTGTTTCAGCCACCGCGCCACCTCATCGGCCGCCTGCGCGGCCGCGTCGGCCAGGGCCTGCGCGCCTCCGGCGGCGTCCTGCGTGGCGGCCGGGCGCTGGACGATGAAGAGGCGCTGCGCACGCCATTGTTCTCCGGTCCGCGTGACGTGCGAGAGCGAGGCGCGCAGACGCACGAGCGCATGGCTGGCCTCGGGTGTGCTGAAGACCTGGCTGAATTCCTCCAGCTCCACTCGCAGCACGTCGGGCAGCGCGTCACCGGCCACGCTCTGCCCCAATGCCGCGGCGGGCAGCACCGCGCGCTCCTCGCCCAGCCGCGCACCCAGCGCCTGCGCCAGCAGGGCCGACGGGCTCTGGCTCCAGCGCGCATCGCGGTAGGGGTGCAGCTGCTGCGCATTGGCGTAGGCCAGCCGATAGTTGAGCGCGGTCTCGGCTTCGGGCTGGCCGCTGGCCCGCACCTCGGCCAGGATGATGGCGGGCAGCGCACCTTGCGCCGCGGAGGCGGCCGTGCGCCCCGGGCCGAAGTCGTACACCTGCGCCCGCACCGGCGGCTGGGGCAGCGAGGAACAGGCCGCCAAGGCCCCTGCTGCCATCAAGCCAAAAAGCCATTTTGCCCTTGTGTACAGGGCGCGAGCAGCTCTGTTTTTCATGGATGTTCTCCTGGACGCCCCGCCGGGGGCGCGACAAAGCCCGACTCACCCGGGCCTGGGGAAATGCGCGGTGCGCCGTAGAGCAGACCCTGCGGGTTTTCGCTCACGCCCGAAGCCAGGCGCCCCAGGCCGCGAGCGGCCTGCGTGGTGGCGTCGACCGCGCGGTCGAGTTGCGGCAGGCTGGTGCGGCCGAAACGATCGGCCACGTCGGTGAGCGTGCGCGTGCCCTGCCCCAGGTCATGCAGCAGCCCATCGGGCGCACGCAGGGCGCGCGCCACGTCACCAGCCTCCTGCGCGGCCTGCGCCGTGCGATCGCCCGCCGAGCGCAGCGCCTGCAGCGTCCGCCGAGACTCCTCCAGCAGCTGCGGCAGCTGCGCCAGCGCCGGATCGACACCCGTGGTGACCGTGTGG
>JAIOIA010000202.1:0-5291 GCA_019912745.1 Comamonas sp.
TCGTAGGTCACGCGGTTGATGCCGCGTACCTCGTTGATGATGCGGCTGCTCACCTTCTTGAGCAGGCCGTAGGGCAGTTCGGCCCAGTCGGCCGTCATGAAATCGCTGGTCTGCACGGCGCGCAGCGCCACCACGTAGTCGTAAGTGCGACCATCGCCCATCACTCCCACGCTTTTCACGGGCAGGAAGACGGTGAAGGCCTGGCTCGTGAGCTCGTACCAGTTCTTGCCGGTCTTCTCGTCGATGCAGGCGCGCAGCTCTTCGATGAAGATGGCGTCGGCACGGCGCAGCAGGTCGGCGTATTCCTGCTTGACCTCGCCCAGGATGCGCACGCCCAGGCCCGGGCCGGGAAAGGGGTGGCGATACACCATCTCGGTCGGCAGGCCAAGGGCGATGCCCAGCTCGCGCACCTCGTCCTTGAACAGATCGCGCAAGGGCTCCAGCAGCTCCAGGCCCAGCTGCTCGGGCAGGCCGCCGACGTTGTGGTGGCTCTTGATCGTGACCGCCTTCTTGGCATTCTTGCTCGCCCCCGACTCGATCACGTCGGGGTAAATCGTGCCTTGAGCCAGAAACGCGATGTCCGCGCCGCCGGCCTGTTTGAGCTTGTGCGCTTCGGCCTTGAACACATCCACGAACAATCGCCCGATGGTCTTGCGTTTTTGTTCGGGGTCATCGATGCCTGCGAGTTCTCGCATGAAAAGGGGCCCGGCATCGACCCGCACCACTTTCGCATGCAGCTTGTCCGCGAACATGGCCATCACCATGTCGCCTTCGTGCAGGCGCAGCAGGCCATGATCGACGAACACGCAGGTGAGCTGGTCACCGATGGCGCGGTGGATCAGCGCCGCGGCCACGCTGGAATCAACGCCGCCCGAAAGGCCCAACAACACATGCCGGCTTCCGACCTGCGCGCGGATGCGGGCCACGGCTTCGGCCACGTGGTCGTGCATCACCCAGTCGGCGCTTGCGCCGCAAATACCGAGCACGAAACGTTCGAGCAGTGCCCTGCCCTGCGCGGTGTGCGTGACCTCGGGATGAAACTGCACGCCATAGAAGTGATGCGTCTCGTCGGCCATGCCCGCGATCGGGCAGGACTCGGTGCTAGCCATGAGCTTGAAGCCCGGCGGCAGCGCCGTGACCTTGTCACCGTGGCTCATCCACACCTTGAGCATGCCGTGGCCTTCGGCCGTGGTGAAGTCGGCGATGTCCTTGAGCAGCGCGGTGTGGCCGCGCGCGCGCACCTCGGCATAGCCGAACTCGCGCTGATGACCGCCTTCGACCGTGCCGCCCAACTGCTGCGCCATGGTCTGCATGCCATAGCAGATGCCCAGCACCGGCACGCCCAGATCGAATACCGCTTGCGGTGCGCGATCGGTGCTGTCCTCGTAGACGCTGGCGTGGCTGCCCGAGAGGATCACGCCCTTGAGATGGCCGCCCGCCGCCTGTCCACGCAGCCACGCGTCGCTTACGTCGCAGGGATGCACCTCGCAGTAAACGTGCGCCTCCCGGATGCGCCGGGCGATGAGCTGAGTCACCTGGGAGCCAAAATCGAGAATGAGGATTGTGTCGTGGTTCATGGCGGACCGGAAAAAGACAAAAGCCCGAGCGCCGTGGCGGCCTCGGGCCTTGGGTGGCAAATTCAGTTGCCGTGGTAGTTCGGCGCTTCCTTGACGATCTGCACATCGTGCACATGCGACTCGCGGATGCCGGCGGCGGTAATCTCGACGAACTCCGCCTTGTCGTTCATCTCGGCAATGCTGGCGCAGCCGCAATAGCCCATCGAGGCGCGCACGCCGCCCGTCATCTGGTAGACGATGGAGACCATCGAGCCCTTGTAGGGCACGCGACCTTCGATGCCTTCGGGCACAAGCTTGTCGACGTTGGGATTGCCGCTGCTCGACTCCTGGAAGTAGCGGTCAGCGCTGCCCTGCTGCATCGCGCCGATGGAGCCCATGCCGCGGTAGCTCTTGTACGAGCGGCCCTGAAACAGAATGACCTCGCCCGGCGCCTCCTCGGTGCCCGCGAAGACGCCCCCCATCATCACCGAGCTGGCGCCCGCGGCCAGCGCCTTAGCGATGTCACCCGAGAAGCGGATGCCGCCGTCGGCGATCAAGGGCACGCCCGTGCCCTTGATCGCGGTGGCCACGCTGTCGATCGCCATGATCTGCGGCACGCCCACGCCGGCAACGATGCGCGTGGTGCAAATCGAGCCCGGGCCGATGCCGACCTTGACCGCGTCAGCGCCGGCCTCGACCAGCGCGATGGCCGCGGCGCCGGTGGCGATGTTGCCGCCAATCACCTGGACCTGCGGATAATTTTTCTTGACCCAACGCACGCGGTCGATCACGCCCCGGCTGTGGCCGTGCGCGGTATCGACGACGATGGCATCCACGCCCGCCTTGGCCAGCAGTTCGACGCGCTCCTCGGTGCCCGCGCCCACGCCGACGGCCGCCGCCACGCGCAAGCTGCCCGCGCCATCGCGCGCCGCGTTCGGGAAGGTGGTCTGCTTGTGAATGTCCTTGACGGTGATCAGGCCCTTGAGTTCAAAGGCGTCGTTCACGACCAGCAGACGTTCGAGCTTGTGCTTGTTGAGCAGCGCCTTGGCCTGTGCCGGCGTGGTGCCGCCGTGCTCGTTGACGGTGATCAGGCGCTCGCGCGGCGTCATGATCTCGCGCACCTTGACGTCGTAGCGCGTCTCGAAGCGCACGTCGCGGCTGGTGACGATGCCGACGACCTTGCCGCCATCGCACACCGGGAAACCCGAAATGCCCAGTTCTTCGGAGAGCTGCAGCACCTGCAGCACCGTGTGCTCGGGGGTGATCACGACCGGGTCATGCACCACGCCCGATTCATGGCGCTTGACCTTGGCCACTTCCGCCGCCTGCTGCTCGGGCGTCATGTTCTTGTGCACGACGCCAATGCCGCCCTCCTGCGCGATGGCGATTGCCAGGCGCGCCTCGGTCACGGTGTCCATGGCGGCGGATACCAGCGGGATATTCAGGGAAATGTTGCGCGTGAAGCGCGTCGCAAGAGAGGCGTCCTTGGGCAGGACCTGGGAATATGCGGGCACCAGCAACACATCGTCGAAGGTGAGCGCTTTTCCTAGAAGGCGCATGGGAAAGCTCCAAAAAACGGATTGTACCCATGCTGCGACAGCTTCAACTCACGCAGCACCCGCGTAGGCGCCACAGGCGATCACCACGCCATCGTGCTTTTCAAAGTACGCCGTCTTCACCCCCACCTTCTGGGTCAGTGGATTGACCCACTTGTAGCTGAGCCAGCCCTTGCCTGCGACGCTCGCCTGGTCAACGATTTCCGCCAGGAACAGCTTGCCGTCGGTATCCTTCATATGACGGCCATCCACTCCGACCAGCCTCGGGTTCGTGCCATGGGCGATGACGTGATAGTCGCTGCTGTAAACGCTGAGGTACAGGTCCCGGTCGAGGAAACGCCCCTTCTCGCACCGGTTCACATCATCAAGCAGCGCCTGCGCGCCATGCTCGCGCACGAACTCGGCCCCCTGCCGCACCAGCCGCACCGCATCCTCCTCGCTGGCGAATTCATCCTCACCCAGCTGAAAATAGGATACCGCCTCGGTCAGATTGACTGCCAACGCGTGAAGCGCCTTGACGGGTTCCCCGGCCCGCTCTATCAACATCGCGTTCTTCTGTGTTGCCGCGTCGATCTCGACCACGGCCTTGTTGATTTCGGCGATGCCGACGCTCTGCTCGGACGCCGCCTCAGACATGCCTGTCATGATCTCGCTGACTTTGCGCACGCTTTGCACAATGTCGTCCATGGCGCGGCCAGCCTGCTCCACCTGGCCGGCGCCACCATCGACCGAGCGCACCGACTCCTCGATCAGCGCCTTGATTGCCTTGGCCGCTTCGGCCGAGCGGGTCGCCAAGGTGCGCACCTCGCTGGCCACAACGGCAAAGCCACGCCCTTGCTCCCCGGCCCGGGCAGCCTCGACGGCGGCGTTCAGTGCCAGGATATTGGTCTGAAAAGCAATGCCGTCGATCACGCCGATGATGTCCGCGATTTTGTGTGAGCCACTGCGAATGGTGACCATGGTCCGCACCACCTGCTGCATGACGGCTCCACCCTTTGAGGCAAGATCCAGCGCGGACGTGGAAAGGCGCTGCGCCTGGCGAGCGCTGTCGGCGTTTTGTTCGACGGCCGCCGTCAATTGCTCGAAGGAAGAGGCGGTGCTCTCCAGTGCATCGGCCTGGCTGCGCACTTCGCCACCGAAGGCGGCCTGGTCGGTACCAATGTAGCCCGCCGAAGCAGCAATGGCCAGCGTACGGCTGCGGACATCGCCGACGATGCGGAAGGTCTGCAGACGCAGATCTTCAAGCGCGCGCAGCAGCGGATCGGGTTCCTGCTCTCCAGCGCCAACGGTCTGGCCCAGGTCGCCTTGGCTGATGCGCTGCGCGGCTTGCGCCGCTAGGCGCAACGGCGCCATCAAATGACGGCGTGCCAGCCACGCCAGCCAAAGCAGCGCGGCCAGACAAAAGACACCCCACAAAAAGAGCGCCGCGCGGCTGCCGGCATCGGGTACGACCCAGGCCGTCCACAGCACCAACGCGGCCACCGCACCCAAAGTACCGGCAAATACCCATGCAATCAGCGACGAAGAGCCAGAAGCGGAAACGTTCATAGTGGTCGGACGGTCAGTGAGACACGGACAGCCCTGCTTGGCCAGAATCTGCCCTGGTAGACAGCCTTGGCATTCCAAGCACAGCGGTTATTTGGTTTATCACAAGTTACCGCAGTCGCAAGACCTTGCACATCGGGTTTGTACGGTTTTGCCGACCGCGGACCACCTGCGCACCGGCACCGCACGCAGGGGCGATCATTGGTGGCCGTGCCTGTTTACCGCGCGGACAGGTTATCCGACATCGGGGATTTCCCTTCTGCCGCCCGCACTCCTAGTCGCCGCTGGCGCTCGCCGCTACACTGCGCGCATGACTCTGCAACGGCTTTTTCTGTTGGCGCTGGCCTGCACCTGGGCAGCCGCCGCCTCGGCGCAATACCAGTGGGTGGACAAGGACGGACGCAAGGTGTTCAGCGATCGACCGCCGCCCATGGATGTCCCGCAAAAGAACATCCTCAAGGAGCCTCGGGCGCTGACACCGGCGCGCGCGAGCACGGCGGCACCGGCCACCGCGGCAGCCGAACCGCAGGCCAAGGGCGACGCATCCGGCGCGCCGCCGCAAACCGATGGCGGCACGGCGGCGCCAGCGCCGCAAACCGGCGCGGGCGCAACAGGCGCATCCGGCACGGACAAA
>JAIOIA010000203.1:0-10541 GCA_019912745.1 Comamonas sp.
CTCAATCAGTTCCTTGGGGATTGCCGGCAGCGCGGCCATCTTCGCGGCAATCGCCGCGTTCTTCATCTTCGTCTTACTCGTCGGCATACATGCTCCTGGTCGTCATGCTATGCCTCGCACACAAAATTCCGGACAGGCTCCTGTCGCCTCACACTCATCCTTGATTCGGTGTTTCCCAAAGATTCAGGCGAACTCCGATTCCTCGCTCAAGTGCGTTCATGTAAACGTCGAAGCCCCAGCTGATGTCAAATACCGCCATCCCGCAAGCGATAAACATCACTCGGTCGTTGACGCTGCTACGACCATGCTTTACGCCGTTCACAACGTCACCAAGACCGATGGACTCGCGCAAGGCAGGAAGTTTTCCGGCGTCGATAAGACGATAGAGCGGGCCGCCGATGACGCCACTGTAGTAACGCTCTTTGTCACCAGAGGCGATGGCGTCTTCCACATATGCCTCGTGCAGAGGCGTGTGGTCATAGACGATGCGAGCACTTGTGAGAAACGCCTCATCTGCTTGCACCGGGCCAGAGACAAGAATGGTTGCGCCCGCTTTAATCCAGTCGTTCTCGAAGGCCAGTGGCTTCAGCCGTGAGGCTGCTACGGTGATGACATCGGCGTTTCGGAAGCCTTCCTCGGTACTGTCCGTTCCGTGAGCGGCGATACCATACGTTTCATTGACCCAACGCGCGAACTCCTTCGCTTTGTCCAAGAACAAGTCGAAGCACACTACGTGTTCAACTGACTTCAGCTGGGTGATGATGGCTGCGAAGCAAGCCTTGTTGATGGGGCCGCAACCGACGACTGACAGCCGCTTGCTATCGGGGTTGGCGAGATGCTTTGCGGCGACACCTGGCACGCCTCCCGTTCGAGCGGCACTGAGCAAGTTGGCAGACATCAGTGCGACCGGTGCACCCGTGTCCTTGTCGTTCAGCATCATGGTTAGTATGGAGCGAGGAAGGCCTTTTTCCATGTTTGCATGGTTCGAGCCATACCACTTGTTTCCGCAGATGTCGAAGCGGCCACCCAGATAGCCGGGCATAGCCGCAAAGCGACGGTCTGGTCCCGCAACGGGCATGTTCGGAAACTTCGTTTCCTTTGGGAAGACGATGTTTAGGCCGTGGCTGTTGTGGTTGGCGCCACCCATTAGGTAGTCACCCTTTCCGAGCAGGCTGAATGTTTCCTCGCAGACGCTGACGCAGCGCTCTGCTTTGAGAACGCCAGCTTGGATCATGTCTGGTTCGGAGAGGTAGGTGAAATCGATTCGGGGATACATGATGTTCCTTGTCTCGTTGATGGTTAGTTGAAGCGAAGCAAGGGCTTGATGTCGAACATCCGGCAGCCCTCGTGGCGGGCACTTGCCCGCATGAGGAAATTCAACTTCTCAATGCGCTCTCCTGAGCGAGGCGCACCGTTTTTCTGGAATGGGACTTGAAGACCTACCGAGAGGTCCATCACAACGTCGTCAACTACTCCTCCAGAGCGACCCGAAGGAACAGCAATGAATCCATGCTCGCGAGCGAAGTAGTACGCTTCCATCGCTTCAGTGATGGTTCCGACCTGGTTGGGTTTGAGGACAAACCCGTCGATCGCCTTCAGTTGATGCGCCTTTCGGAGGAAGTGCAGATTGCTGACGGTCAGGTCGTCACCAAGCAGAAGCGTGCGTGACAGCTCTCGCTTGGCGGCCTGGTAGCCGGTCCAGTCGTTCTCGTCCAACAGGTCCTCGACGAAGACAAGGTTGAACTTCTCTGTCAGGTGCTTTGCGTAGGCAATCAGCTCGCGAGAAGAAACCCTGACGCCCTTGAGGGGGTATGTGCCTGACTCGGGGTCAAAGAATTCACTTGAAGCGCAGTCAAGAGCGAACGCGATGGCTCCGCTGTAGCCCGCCCGCTCAACAGCACGCTGCATGAGCGTAAGGACCTCTTCCGGGTCGTTTGACGGCGCTGCATATCCATAGGAGCTGGCAACACGAGGTCTGGACCCGGTGTGTTCTCGCAGGACGTCATGCAGAGCCTGAAACACGGCCACGGCCATTTCAATGGCGCGGTCAACACTGTCCGTTCCGAACGGAACAATTAGGAATTCGTTGAAGGCTTGTACATAGTCTCCGTAGTCGCCACCGTTCACGACGTTGAAGCACGGGACGGGGACCGTGCGAATCCGTCCATTGGCTATGTGCGCATATAGGGGAAGTCGGCGAGCGTCTGCTGCGGCTCTGAAGACAGCTATCGAGGTCGAGTAGATGGCGTTTCCGCCGAGACTGCGCTTGTCGGGTGTTCCGTCGAGGGCAATCATTGTGTTGTCGATTGCCCTCTGGTCGTCTACCTCCATGCCCACAATGGCGGGTCCAATGACTTCTAGAACTTTTCGAACTGCTTGATGGACGCTAAGTCCTGCATAGCTGGATTGGTCTCCATCCCTCAGTACGAAAGCTTCGTGTGCACCAACCGAAGTGCCAGTTGGGGCCGCACCTCTGCCAACTGCTCCACCTTCGGTTCGGACCTCTACCTCGACTGCGGGTCGACATTTGCAGTCGATGATTTGCTGCGCGTGTACTGATGCAATTTTGTTGCTCATTGCTTCTGCTCCACTGCGGGAACAAAGACGATGTTCAGGTCGCAAAGGTTGGTGCCGGTGTTGCCTGTGAAGATGGCGGAGCCAATCGACTCCAGCGCCTCGAAGGTGCTGTGCTCTCGCAAGGCCTGGTAGAGGTCGACTCCTCGGCTGCGAGCCTCCTTCAGACTCGTTGAATCGGTAATGCCGCCAGCCACTGATGAAGTCCCATCGGTGCCTTCCGTGTCGATTGACAGGAGGCAGGCGCCTGGTGCCTTGGCGGCTGCAATTGCGAAGCTGACGGCCATCTCTTGACCCGGTCCACCGTGACCTTTGATGACAGAGTTGTCCTGGATTTGGGTCGTTACCTCACCAGAACTCAGAAGGACGCATGGTGGTTTGATGGGATTGCCGTAGGCTTGAATCTCTCGTGCCAGCGCGGCCATGAATGTCCCCGCATCTCGACTCTCACCCTCGAGGAACGATGTGACAATCATTGAGCGAAGCCCCATCTCATCGCAGGCTTCTTTTGCGTAGATGCAGGAGTCGGGCAGTGTGTTGAGCAGAAAGTAAGTGTTGTTCGGGAAGCTCTTTGGCGTCTCTTCTTCGGGGCCGGCGCAGGCTAGGAAGTTGACGATGCTGATGGGCAACTTGTCGGCGAGATTGAAGTTCGCGATGGTCGACCGCGCATCCTCCAGCGTTGTGGCATCTGGGCCGATTGGAGTGCTCTTGTACGCTTGATAGGGCTGAGAGATGTCGCCTGTGGCTGGCGTGCCTACGGCGTCGCTGATACCAATGCCAATCAACTCTGCTCCAACTTGCTCGATTCGCTTCGCGAGCATTCCCCCGTTGAGTGCAGAGATGTGACGCCTGACAGCGTTGATTTCATAGATGCCGGCACCCGACTTCAGGAGTACATCGGTGGCATCGATTTCATCTTGCAGCGTGATGCCCTCGCGCGGGCATGACATCAGTGCAGAGCTGCCTCCGCTAATGACTGCGATAAACAGGTCGTCTTGACCCGCACCGTCGACTAGCTTGAGGATTTCCTTTGAGGCGCGGTATCCCTCTTCGTTCGGGAGGGGGTGGCCTCCAACGTACACCTCCGTCTTGTGAAACCGGTCGGTCTCTTCACGAATCTTGACGATTGCGATGCCGCGAGTCAGTCGCTCGCCCAAGACGTGGTCGACGGCCATCGCCATGTGGTTGCAGGCTTTGCCCGCCCCGACCAAGTAGATGTGCCTCTTCTTTGTCAAGTCCCAGCTTTTCGCCCCGATATGAAGCTGGTCTTCCTCCAGCCGCATGATTGTTCGAATGCGGTGGTAGCTATCCAGGCGCGTGAGCGTGCGGTCTGCAATTTCTAGAACGGTGGCGCGAGACGCAACGTCACGGCCGTTCAGCAGTATTTCTGAGTTCTGAATCTTCTTCATGGGCCTCCAAGTAAAGTTAATTGCCGATTGTCAGACAATCGGTTCGGGCAAATTTTTTTAAGCAGGCTGGAGCTCAGACTGCTTCAAGTGTTCGACCAGGATGAAGCCTTCGGTATCGTTGTGCTCCATCGCTGCGCGCATCGCTTGTTCGGCATCCCCTGCTCGGATGGCTTCAATGAGCGGCAGGTGCTGAGCGACGATTTCATCGCCCTCGACCACCAGTGCGTCACTGGATTGGATGTAAAGAGCTATCTGATGCTGAATGCGGTCGTACTGGTCGGCAAGGCGCGTGTGCCCGGACAGGCTCACGATGGTTCGATGCAGCGCCATGTCGGCTGCGGCAATCCTTGGCTTGTCACCCTCCTGGCAAACCTTGCGCAATGCGCTGAAGGCCGTCTCCATGCCGGCAAGAGTGGCGGCCCGCGTTGCGCCGCCGTGGGCAACGCGCGTCGCAACGAGCCGAGCGGCCAGCGCCTCAAGACTGGCTCTTAGCGTGTACACCTCCCAGGCATCATCCGCACTCAACTCCATCACCGTCCAGCCGGTGTAGGGCGTCTGAATCACCAAGCCCTCTTGCACAAGTTGGTGTAGCGCAGTGCGAATCGTGCTACGCGAAACACCAAGTTGCTGCGCGGCGCTTATCTCGGTGAGACGCGAGCCCAGCGGGATTGCCCCAGAAAGAATTGCATCACGCAGAGCATCCGCTGCCTGCACCTCAGTGCTGCGCTTCTGAACCTTCTGAACGGTGAAGACGGTGGTCATGCGCTCAAGTGTACCCGAAGACTGTCGATTGTCAAACAATCAGCCGTCGTGGATGCCACTTATTCAAGCACTACATCAAAATCTCATAACACACAAGCGTGATTTCACCAATATCTGTCGACTGCTGATTGTCCAACAATCGACACCATTCCGCAGCTTGGCGGCTGGCCAATGGGTGGCTCGGCCCACATGGATTTGCATTCACAGAGGTAGCGATGACTTTTGCTTCAAACCTAGGTGGTCGGCCGGAGTGGTTGACCTTTGATTGCTACGGCACCCTGATTCAGTGGGATGAGGGCCTCGTTGCTTCAGTGGAGGCCATCCTTCGCAGCAAAGGGGCGCCTGCCGAGCAGGTGAGCGTCAACCAGCTTATTAGCGTCTATGACAAGTTCGAGCACGACCTTGAAGCAGAAAAGCCGCACAGGTCGTTTCGCGATGTCGCGGGAACAGCACTTGCGCTTGCGATGCGGGAGTTGTCACTCCCATCAAGTGATAAGGACATTGAAGTCTTGACCTCAAGCATCTCCAGGATGCCGCCATTTCAAGAGGTTGTCCCAGCACTTGCACAGCTGAAAAAAATGGGCTTCAAGCTGTGCATCGTCTCAAACACTGATGACGACATCATCGCCGGAAACGTTGCACAAATGGGCGGTCACATCGACCGTGTCGTGACCGCGCAGCAGGCGCAGTCATACAAGCCCACGAAAGAAATCTTCGCCCATGCGCACAACGAGCTGGGCGTCAAGAGGGACGAAGTCGTCCACATCTGCGCAAGCCCTCACTTGGACCTGGAAGCAGCGAAAAACCTCGGGTTTCGCTGCATCTGGATTGACCGAAACACGGCTCGCAGGCCGCTGCCCGACTACACACCCGACGCAATTCTCGACAGGTTGGACCGAGTTCCGGTCCTCTTCAAGCAACTCGGCTGGTAAGCCACATAGGAGCGTTCAATGAAATCAGTACGTGCAATCGTCTCAGCGGTCGCAGTGGTCGCTGCAACCGCAAGCGCCAGTGCTCAGGAAATCAAGCTGGGGTTCATGTGCCCTTTGACGGGCGGGTCGGCGCCGTTCGGGGTCTCTGCTCGCGACGGCGCTTCACTCGCTATCAAGCAAATTAACGCAAAAGGCGGCGTGCTCGGAAAGCAGCTCGTCCTGGTCGAGCGTGACACCGAAGCAAAGAACGAGCGAGGCGTCCAACTTGCACAGGAACTACTGCAGCGTGAACAGGTCGTGGCAGGAATTGGCTTCTGCAACACGGGGGTTGCATTAGCAGCGCAAAAGTACTTCCAACAAGCGAAAGTACCAATCTTCGACCCGGTGGCCACGGGCACTGCGGTCACAAGTCAATTTGAGGCCCCTTCGTACGTTTTCCGAGTTGGAGCGCGCGACGAACTGCAAGCGGCGATGCTTGTCGATGAAGCCATCCGTCAAAAGAAGACCAAAATCGCAATCCTCGCGGATTCGACCAACTACGGTCAGCTCGGCCGAGAGGACGTAGAGAAAGCGTTGGCGGCAAAGAACCTAAAGGCAGTGGCCACGGAGAAGTTCAACGTCCGCGACGTTGATATGACTCCGCAGCTCCTTAAGGCCCGCCAAGCGGGAGCCGACATTGTGATTGCCTATGGAATCGGACCCGAGCTCGCGCAAATCGCCAATAGCATGGTGAAGCTCGCGTGGAATGTTCCGATGGTGACGAGCTGGAACTCGTCGATGAGCAACTTCATCGATACAGCCCAGAAGAACGGGAACGGCGTACGTATGCCACAAACGTTCATTCAGGAAGCGACCACTCAAAAGGGCCAGGCGTTCATCAATAACTACCTCGCGACCTACAAGGTTGACCGTATCCCCTCGCCAAGCTCGGCAGCGCAGGCTTATGACAGCGTGATGCTGCTAGCTGCGGCTATCGGACAGGCAAAGAGCACTGAAGGCGTCAAGATTCGAGAGGCACTCGAGAACCTGGAGCAACCAGTCGAGGGAGTCATCGCAACCTATCGGAAGCCCTTCAGCGCAACCAACCGGAATGCGACGACCGCAGAAATGATTGTCTGGGGTGAGGTCAAAGACGGGCGCGTTGTCTATGCGTATGAGGAACAGCGAAACGCAGGCAAAAAGTAACCGCGCTGCAGTCGCATTGCCGACGGCCCCGCCGGAACCTCAATGCGACGGCGACCGAATCCCAGAGCAATGACGGTGAGCACGCTGGACACTTGGTCCCCCCAGGTTGTCCAGCGACTACTCAGCCTCAGGCGCGGACCAGAACAGCCTTAAGGCGAATCAATCTCGAGCCATAAGCGGCCCGACTTCTAAGTGGATGACCGCGGTACGGAAAGCCCTAGCGCCAACGACGACGACGCAACTGTCTAGGAGGACTTCCTTCAAAGGGCCGCCGGCTTGAAGGAGCAAGTCACCTAGATAAAGCGGCCACCATGGAGCTCACGCTTTGCTGCCGCCAAAAACGCGGCCGCGGTAAGAGAAGTGTTCGCCTGTCTCGGCTTCCCCCCTTTCGCTTGCCGCAAGTACAGGTTCGGCCAGTGCCGATTGCGCGCGCCACGCGAGAGTAGGCCCAAACAAGAATGCTGAAGAAAGCGTACTGGAACCAGCCAGGCGAATGCCGATGTGCCTTTAAGAAAACGCAGCTGCAATGAAGACCAAATCTGACTGGTGCAGTCAGGACTGAACTAGGAACGACCGTGCAGATATTTCTCCAACTTTGTATCAGCGGTGTCTCGCTCGGCATGATTTACGCCGTCATCGCATTCGGCTATCAGCTCACGTTCGCCACCTCGAAGACGCTGAACTTTGGGCAAGGGGAGTCCTTGGCGCTGGGAGCTCTCGTCGGATTGAGCGTCAGTGCAGTGGTCGGGTACTGGGCGATGCTGCCAGTTGTCCTGCTGTTCGGAATGGCGCAAGGATTCATGGTCGAACGACTGGCTGTTCGTCCCGCGCTGCGTACCCGTTCAGAGTTTGGCTGGGTGATGGCCACCATCGCACTTGGAATCATCGGGAAGAACATTGCAGAAACTATCTGGGGAACGGACGACCTGAAGTTTCCCTCGCCCCTGTCGGAGTCTCCCATTGTCTTCGCTGGAGGGCTTCGCATCATGCCGATGGAAATCCTCGTACTCGCCGGGGCCTTGGCAATGATGATCGCAATCGAAGTGTTCAACAAGAGAACCCTTTGGGGTAAGGCCGTCGTCGCTACCGCAGACGACCGAGATGCGGCGGGACTGATGGGCATCAACTCATCATCTGTCATCACCTTCTCGTACGGTCTGAGCTCTGCCATCGCGGCATTCGCTGGCGTCCTTATCGCTCCACTAACGCTCACCGGCGCTTCGATGGGAGCCGTCCTGGCACTGAAGGCATTCGCCGTTGCAATCATCGGTGGCCTCAATAGCGGCCTGGGAGTGATTGTTGGAGGAGTTCTTCTTGGAGTCATCGAGCAGTTCACGGCGTTCTACGTATCCACTGGATACAAGGACGTACCCGGTCTGGTACTGCTGCTCCTCGTGTTGGCAATCAAGCCCACAGGATTGTTTGGGAAAGCCGTCATCCGCAAAGTCTAAGGGCCAAAAAAATGAACCGACTCAATGCATTTGGATGGATGGCACTGGCTGTCGCGCTCGCACTGCTGCCAGCCGTCGTGTCAATCCCGTACTACCTTCACCTGGTGGTGGTCATTGCCATCTACGCAATCGTTCTCCTTGGAATGGACATTCTGGTTGGACAGACAGGACAAGTTTCGCTCGGGCATGCAGCATTTTTTGGAATCGGTGCGTACGCAGGCGGCTTGCTCATGATGCAGGCTGACGTGTCGTTCGCCGTAGCTGTTATAGCTGCGGCCATCATCGCCGCGGTGTTTGGATTGGCACTCGCCGCCGCAGCGCTTCGAGTCTCGGGTCCATACCTCGCCATGGTCACCTTGGCATTCGGAACTATCATCCAAATTCTCATCAACGAGATGAGCTGGCTGACCAAGGGGCCAATCGGCCTAGCGGTCGACAAGCCAACGTTGTTTAACGAAACGCTTGACGCAACTGGCTACTACTACGTCGTACTGGCCGTACTGGGTGTCGCCTTGCTGTGCGCGGCGCGCTGGTCAAACAGCTACCTAGGACGCGCCTTTGAGGCGTTGCGCGACAGTCCCATCGCGACCGCATGCATGGGAATAAGTGTGAACCGATACAAGGCATACGCGTTTGCCACCAGTGCTGCGCTCGCGGGGCTTGCGGGTGCGCTCTACTCGGTCTCCGAGGAGTACATCTCTCCTAATACCTACTCCTTTGAGCTAAGCATCTTGTTCTTGCTTGGCACGATTTTCGGCGGGCGCAAGTCGGGAGCGGGGGCCCTTGTCGGCGCCGCAACGGTTGTCCTTCTGCCAACCATGTTGGACAGCATGTACACCTTCCGAATCGTGGCTACGCTTGGCTTGGCCATCGCGGCCCTGTACGCGTTCGTCCAGCTCCGCAAGTTGGGCCAAATAAAGAAGGCGCTCCCAGCCTTTGTACCGCTTGGAGTGATGGGAGGGCTCTTTGCCTTCTCCTTGACCGTTGAGTCACTCAATGAGCATCGATTGGCTATCTTTGGACTGCTCATCCTGCTAGTGGTCTTCTACCTTCCGAATGGCATCGTTGGTGTGTTCCGCTGGGCCACAGGAAGACAGCGAGAGGGGGTGAATACAAACTCCCATGGTCCTCTGGAGGCGGCATTGCCTCGAAATCCAGAACAGCTGAGCTTGCAAGTTAAAGGAGTGACCAAACGCTTCGGTGGGCTCTCTGCTCTCAACAATGTTTGCATCGATGTAGTGCCGGGCACCATCCATGGATTGATTGGTCCCAACGGCTCGGGCAAGAGCACGATGATGAATGTGCTGACTGGCGTCTACACGCCCACGGAAGGCTCGGTCAGCTTGAACTCCGAGGACATCCATGGGCGCAGTTCGGCAGAAATTGCGAGTGCAGGCATCGCACGCACATTCCAGAACGTCCAACTCTTCTGGGAAATCAGCGCAGTGGAAAACGTCATGGTTGGCTTACATCGAACGTTTGGTTCAAGCCTGCTGGGGTTGGCGATTTCTACACCGTCCTCGAAGCGTGAAGAGCAACTGGCTCGCAAGCGCGCATTGGGACTTCTTCAACTTGTGGGACTCGCGGACCTTGCTCAGACAGAAGCTCGTGACCTACCTTACGGCAAGCAGAGGCTGCTGGAGATTGCACGAGCACTGGCCATGTCGCCTTCCATTCTTCTTCTGGATGAGCCTGCCGCAGGATTGACAGCTCCCGATGTCGCCGCCCTGTGCCAAGTACTAAAGGCGGTCAAAGAGTTCGGTGTGACCATCGTTCTTATTGAGCATCACATGGACATGGTCATGCAGCTCTGCGACACGATTTCTGTGCTCGACTTCGGCGAGAAGATAGCTGAGGGGAAGGCTGATGAAGTGCAGAACCACCCCAAAGTGATATCCGCCTACCTAGGTGCTGCAGCGTGAGGATGCAATGCTTGAACTAAAGAACATCTCAGCGGGCTACGGACGGACTGAAGTCCTTCACGATGTGAGTGTCAAAGTGCCCAAGGGAAAGCTGGTTGCCCTGATTGGGTCAAACGGAGCCGGAAAGACAACCACCATGCGTGTTGCGTCAGGCATGCTGCTTCCCAAAAGTGGCTCGATGCTCCTGAATGGCTTTGATTTCACGGGCGAATCGTCGCACTTGGTGAGCCGCCGCGGGATTGCGCACGTGCCAGAGGGTCGTCGAATCTTCCCCACTCTGTCAGTTACCGACAACTTGGAGGTTGG
>JAIOIA010000204.1:0-10152 GCA_019912745.1 Comamonas sp.
ATCCACGTGATCGCCGTCAGCGTGGGTTGAAAACCCGCAAACCACGCGTCCACGGCGTCGTTGGTGGTTCCGGTCTTGCCGTACAGGTCGGGCCGCTTGAGTGTCGCTTGCGCGCGCGCGGCCGTGCCCGCGCGCGTGACCTCCTGCAGCAGGCTGTCCATCACGAAGACGTTGCGCGGGCTGATCGTCTGCGGCAAGGTATCCAATGCCGGTGGTTGATATTCGTTCAGGACATGGCCCTGCTGATCGGTGATGCGGGTGACGAGATAGGGGCTGACCAGATGCCCGCCGTTGGCGAAGACCGAATAGGCCCGCGCCATCTGCATGGGCGTGACGGAGCCAGCGCCCAGTGCCAGCGTGAGGAAGGGCGGCTGCTTGTCCGCGTCGAAGCCGAAGTGGGTGGCCCAGTTTTGCGCGGTCTTGGGGCCTATGGCCTGCAGCACGCGGATCGCCACCATGTTCTTGGATTTGGCAAGCCCGGTGCGCAGCGTCATCGGCCCATCGTACTTGCCATCGTAATTCTTGGGTTCCCAGGGCTTGCCCCCGGTTTGCTCGGCACTGAAAAACAGGGGGGCGTCATCGATCACGGTGGACGGTGTGAAGCCCTTCTCCAGGGCCGCTGAGTAAATGACGGGCTTGAAACTCGAGCCCGGCTGGCGCCATGCCTGGGTCACGTGGTTGAATTTGCTCTTCTCAAAGTCAAAGCCCCCCACGAGGGCATGGATGGCGCCCGAACGTGGATCCAGAGCGACGAAGGCGCCTTCCACTTCTGGCAGTTGTGTGATTTCCCAGGTCTGCTTGGGTGTCTGCACGATGCGCACCACGGCACCCCGACGCAGCTTGATCTTGGCCGGGGCCTTGTCGGCCAGTCCGGACTGAACCGGCTTGAGTCCGTCGCCCGTCACTTCGATGGTCTGGCCATCGGAGCGCGAAACGACCACCTTCTTCGGGCCGGCCTCCAGCACCACGGCGGCGAGCACTTCCCCGTTGTCGGGGTGGTTTGCCAGCGTTTCGTCAATCATGTCTTCCGCGCCGTCGGCATCGGCGGGCAGGGTGACGAAAGCCTCCGGGCCGCGGTAATGCTGGCGCCGCTCGTAATTCATGATGCCCTGGCGCAGCGCCTTGTAGGCGGCATCCTGCTC
Organism: Comamonas sp.; assembly: GCA_019912745.1. Classification (GTDB taxonomy): domain Bacteria; phylum Pseudomonadota; class Gammaproteobacteria; order Burkholderiales; family Burkholderiaceae_C; genus Comamonas_C. The sequence goes on from JAIOIA010000204.1 coordinate 1,143, forward strand.
TCCAGCCTGCAAGGTCGTGTAGACATTCAGCCCGCGCGTGTATGTGTCCGCGCCGTACTGCGCGTAGATCAACTGGCGCACCATCTCCGCGACGTACTCCGCATGCACGCGGGTGCTTTCGCCCTGCGCGCGCAGTTTGATGGGTTCGGCCTTGGCGGCCTTGGCTTCGTCAGCGGTGATGAAACCGTTCTCCAGCATGCGATCGATGATGTAGAGTTGGCGTGTGCGCGCACGCTTGGGGTTGCTGATCGGGTTGTAGGCCGACGGCGCCTTGGGCAGGCCCGCCAGCATGGCTGCCTCGGCAATCGAAATCGATTTGAGCGGTTTGCCGAAATAGGCTTCCGCCGCGGCCGCGAACCCGTAGGCCCTGTTGCCCAGATAAATCTGGTTCATGTAAATCTCGAGAATCTGGTTTTTGGTCAGAAGGTGCTCGAGCTTGAACGTGAGCAGCAGCTCGTAGATCTTGCGGGTGAACGTTTTCTCGGAAGACAGATAGACATTGCGCGCGACCTGCATCGTGATCGTCGATGCCCCCTGACTCTTGATGCGCCCGAGGTTGGCCAGCACCGCGCGCAGCACCCCCCTGTAGTCCACGCCGCCGTGTTCGAAGAAACGAGCATCCTCCACGGCCAGAACGGCGTGGGTCATGACCTCGGGGATGTCCTTGATCGGGGTCAGGTTGCGCCGCTCTTCACCGAATTCGCCCAGCAGCGCGCCTTCGACGGAAAACACCCGCAGCGGCAGTTTCGGGCGGTAGTTGGCGAGGTCCGAGACATCCGGCAGATTCGGATAGGCCAGGGCCAGACCGATGCCCACCAGCAGCGCGCCAGCGGCGACTCCTGCGGCGATGAGGCCGGCAAACCAGCCGAGCGTGCGAATCGCCCAGTGGGCGCGACGTGGCCTGGTTGCTTTGGGTGTGGAACGTTCTGAGTCCGTAGGCATAAGGGGCCTGTCATGGGGAACCGGCAATTATAGAAAGGCCATCTGGCGGCACTTGCGCCCGCGCAGGTGCGCGAATGGCGGCTCGATCTGCGGAGCGCTTGTCACGAGGCAGATTCGTCAGCTTTTGACAACGTTTGCGCCGTAAAAACGCCGTAAAAGTCTTTCCTGCAGAACAACTTTGCTGCTAGCATGCAAGTGACGTGTCAACTTTTGTTGCGCTGTTTCGAATATATACGGGGGATATCTTGATTTCACTGGGGTCGTTGTTCAGTCGCCAGCCGGCCCCCTTGTTGGGGATAGACGTCAGTTCGTCCAGCGCCAAGCTGGTGGAGTTGGGTCGGGACAAGGCCGGTGCTTGGGTATTGGAGCGGTGCGCCACCGAGCCTTTGGAGCAAGGGTGGATTTCGGATGGCAACATTGAGAAATTCGACGAAGTGGCCGATGCCGTCAGGCGCCTGGTCAAGAAAAGCGGCTCGCGCACGAAGTACGTTGCGCTGGCCCTGCCGTCTTCCGCGGTGATCTCCAAGCGCATCACCCTCCCGGCGGATTTGACCGATCAGGAGATGGAAGTTCAGGTTGAATCCGAAGCCAATCAATACATTCCCTTCTCGCTGGATGAAGTGAGCCTGGATTTTTGCGTGATCGGGCCCAGCAAGAACTCCCCGGGCGACGTGGATGTCCTGATCGCGGCGTCGCGCCGTGAGAAGGTTCAGGACCGCGAGGGCCTTGCCGAAGCGGCGGGCTTGAAACCCATGGTCGTGGATGTGGAGTCCCACGCGGCGCGCCTGGCGGCAGGACGCTTGGTCGAGGCCATGCCCAACAAGGGGCAGGACGCGGTGGTCGCCCTGTTCGAGGTGGGGTCCATGACGACCAGCATGCAGATCATGCGCAACGAAGAGGTGCTTTACGAGCGTGATCAGGGCTTCGGCGGCGCGCAGTTGACGCAGCACATCGTCCGTCAGTACGGCTTCTCGCTGGAAGAGGCGGAGGCCAAAAAGCGCAACGACGATCTCCCGGATGATTACCGCAGCACCGTCCTGCAGCCCTTCGTCGAGGGGATGGCGCAGGAAATCGGCCGTGCCCTGCAGTTCTTCTTCACGAGCACGCCGTACAACCGTGTGGATCGCATCCTGATTGCGGGTGGGTCTGCCGCCTTGCAGGGCCTCACGGACGCTGTGACGTCGGGCACCGGTTTTGCCGCGAGCATCGTCAACCCGTTCGAGGGGATGGAGGTCGGCAGTGCAGTGCGCGTCAAGAAGATGGCGCGTGAGGCACCGGGATATCTCACGGCGTGTGGTCTCGCCATGCGGAGGTTCCTGCAGTGATCCTGATCAATCTCCTCCCGCACCGCGAAGTGGCGCGCAAGCGCCGCCGCGAGTCGTTTCAGGCGATCATGCTGCTGTCGGCCATCGTTGGCCTGTTGATTGCCGGAGCCATCTATCTGTGGTTCCAGACCATGATAGAAAACCAGCAGACGCGCAATGGTTTCATTGCCAGCGAAACGGCGATTCTGGACAAGCAGATCAAGGAAATCGCGAATATCGAAGAAGAAATCACCGCATTGCGCGCGCGCCAGAAGGCGGTGGAAGACTTGCAGGCCGATCGGAATCTGCCCGTGCACATGCTCAACGAACTCGTGCTGCAGGTGCCGGACGGGGTCTACCTCACGAGTCTGGCTCAAACGGGCCAGGTGGTGACGCTCAAGGGAATGGCGCAGTCCAACGAGCGGGTTTCCGAATTGCTGCGCAATCTGTCGGACAACACGCCCTGGTTCTCCAAGCCACAGCTGGGAGAAATCGTGGCGGCGAATGTCTCGCTGTCCGCGCGTGACCAGCGACGTGTTCCGTCGTTTACCCTGAGCTTCCATCTGGCGCGCAGCGCCGACGCCAAGAAGGCCGCGGACGCCGCTGGCTCAGCCCGGAAGAAGTGAACATGGCCACCAAAACCAAAAAATCCGGGGTCGATTTCGGCAAACTGCAGGCCGAACTGCAAGGCCAGTTCAGGAATCTTGATCCCAAAGATCCGTCCCTGTGGCCCATTCTGCCCAGGGTCTTGCTGTGCGTCTTCATCGCCGCCGCGGTCGCGGCGGTGCTGTGGTTTGTCAAACTCAACGAATACCAGGATGAACTGCACACCGAAGAAGCCAAGGAGCAGACGCTGAAAGCCGATTACCAGAAGAAACTGGTCAAGGCCGTCAGTCTTGACGCCTTGAAGAAGCAGCGCGAACAAATCCAGCAGTACGTTCTGCAGCTGGAAAAGCAATTGCCCAGCAAGGCGGAAATGTCGGCGTTGTTGTCCGATATCAATCAGGCCGGTTTGGGGCGCAGTCTGCAATTCGAGTTGTTCCGGCCGGGGCAGGTGATCACACGTGATTACTACGCGGAATTGCCGATTGCCATCAAGGTCACGGGTCGATACCACGACATGGGGGAGTTCGCCGCGGACGTTGCAAAATTGTCGCGCATCGTTACGCTCAATGACCTGAAGATCGCACCGGTCGATGCCAAGGATGGCGCCGGAGGGCTCAGGATGGATGCGACCGCGCGCACCTTCCGTTATCTCGATGCGAGCGAGATCGAGGCGCAGAAACAGGCAACCGCCGCCAGCAAGGGTAAAAAGAAATGATCCGCCGCGCCCTTATCCTCAGTGTGGTGCCGGGCTTGCTGGCTCTGGCGGGATGCCAACCGTCCGGGCAGGATGACCTGCGCCAGTGGATGAATGACTTGCGCGCCAATACCAAGCCGCACGTCACGCCGATCAAGGAACCATTGCAATTCGTGCCGCAGGCCTATGTGGCCGGTAATGGTGTGGATCCGTTCAATTCGCAGAAACTGACACAGGCCCTGCGCCGTGATTCGCAGGAAAGCGCAGGGAATGCCTCATTGATCGCGCCTGAACTGGCCAGACGCAAGGAGCCTCTGGAGGCCTATCCACTGGATGCCGTCAAGATGGTGGGGAGCATGGTCAAGAACGGCAAGCCTGCTGCCTTGGTTACTGTGGACAAATTGCTTTACCAGGTGAGTGTGGGTAATTATCTCGGGCAGAACTACGGCAAGATCATTGCCATTGCCGAAACCAATATGAAAATCAGAGAGATCGTCCAGGATCAGACTGGAGATTGGGTGGAGCGCATGACGACGCTTGAATTGCAAGAGGGAACAGGGGCAAAGAAATGACAAAGCGCACAACTACCCATTATTCGCCTGCTTCGTGGCTGGCGGGTGTCGCTCTGGGCCTTGGGTTCTTTGCCACGGCGGCCCATGCGGGCGGGGCCATAGAATCGGTGACGGGCTATGTCCAAGGTGGCGCCGAGGTCTTGCGCATCGAGCTGTCCGAGCCGCTGGCTCAATTGCCTGCGGGGTTCGCCATCCAGAGCCCCGCGCGCATTGCACTGGATTTTCCGAACGTGACCAATGCCCTCGGGCGTTCGCTGGTTGAAATCAACCAGGGCAATCTGCGTACGGCCAACGTCGTTCAGGTCGGGGATCGCACGCGGGTGGTGCTCAACCTCAAGCAGGCCACGTCCTACAAGTCGGAATTGCAGGGCAATAGCGTTATCGTTTCCCTGGACCCCGCTGGAAGTGCATCGGCGTCGTCGGTCACGCCGTTCGCGTTGCCGACCGCCGCGGCGTCGGCCGATGTCACCGCGTTGAAAGACCTGGATTTCCGGCGTACGACCGATGGCGCGGGGCGGGTCGTGTTGCAGCTCGGCAGCAGCGACGTGGGCGTGGATATCCAGCAGCAGGGCAAGGACCTCGTGCTCGACATTCCCCGTACTTCGCTGCCCGAAGGCTTGCGCCGGCGCCTGGATGTGACGGATTTCGGCACGCCGGTGCAAACCATCACCGCCGAGCAGCGCGGCGAGCGCGTGCGCGTGACGATCAAGGCGGTGGGCGACTGGGAGCACAGCGCCTACCAGAGCGATCAGCAGTTCGTGGTGGAAGTACGAGCGAAGAAGGTGGACGTCAACAAGCTGGCGCAGGGCCCGACCTACACCGGCGAAAAGCTCTCGCTGAACTTCCAGAACATCGACGTACGCTCCTTGCTGCAGGTCATTGCCGATTTCACCAACTTCAACATCGTGACGTCCGACACGGTGACCGGGGCGCTCACCTTGCGCCTGAAGGATGTTCCCTGGGATCAGGCGCTGCAGATCATCATGGACGCCAAGGGTCTGGGCATGCGCAAGACCGGCACGGTGCTGTGGATCGCGCCCAAGGATGAAATCGATGCGCGCACCAAGAAGGACTTGGAATCAGCCGACGCGATCAAGAAGCTTGAACCGGTGCGTTCGCAGGCCTTCCAGCTGAACTATGCGAAGGCCACCGACCTGATGGTGCAGTTGACAGGTGGCTCCCTGCCGGGCGTGAGCGGGGGATCCAGCGGTACGACGAACAAGTTCCTCTCCGATCGCGGCAGCGTGATGGCCGAGCCACGCACCAATCAGTTGTTCGTCACCGACATCGCGAGCAAGCTCGAGGAAGTCGCGAAGCTGATCCAGTCGCTCGATGTGCCGGTGCGCCAGGTGATGATCGAGGCACGCATCGTCGAGGCCAGCGATACCTTCGGCCGCTCTCTCGGGGTGCGCCTGGGTGGCGGCGATCTGCGCGCACAAAAGGGTGGCGACGGCGGCTATGGGCTGTTCGGCGGCAATCGCGTGGCCATTGGCACCGATTACACCAACGCCACCAATTCCTCCGGTTTCGGCGGTCCCGTCAATGTGGGTGGAAATTTTGTCAACATGCCGGCGGCGCTTTCCGGTGTGACGGGTACGGGCTCTTTCGCCCTTTCGATCTTCAATTCGGCAGCCAACCGTTTCCTGACGCTGGAACTCTCGGCGATGGAGGCGGACGGCCAGGGCAAGATCATTTCCAGTCCGAGGCTGGTGACGGCCGACCAGACCAAGGCGCTGATCGAGCAGGGCACGGAAATTCCCTACAACGTGACGGCGCCCAACGGGGCCACCACCATCGCGTTCAAGAAGGCGGTGCTCAAGCTGGAGGTGTCGCCGCAGATCACCCCCGAGGGCAACATCATCCTGAACCTCGACGTCAACAAGGACAGTGTCGGGCAGGTGACGGATCAGGGCGTCGCGATCGACACCAAGCACGTCACCACGCAGGTGCTCGTCGAAAATGGCGGCACCGTCGTGATCGGCGGCATCTTCGAGCTGGAAGAAACCAGTCAGGTGAACAAGGTGCCGTTGCTGGGCGACGTGCCCATCGTGGGCAATCTGTTCAAGAACACCACGAAGACGGCCAACAAGCGCGAGATGATGGTCTTTATCACACCCAAGGTCATTTCGGACCGCGGGCCGGTACGTTGAATTTCGAAGGTAGAGAATTTTTATGAAGATACTGAAAAATCTGGCACTTTCCGCGGCGGCCGCCGTGTTGGCTGTGGCTTGTGGCGGCGGCGGTGGCAGTCCCGGGGAGACGCACACTGGCTATCAGATCACTCTGCGTGCCGAGCGCACGCAGTTGCCGGTGAATCTCGGCAACGTCGGGCCAGGTATCGGTGTTTCCTCGCCCTATACGACCACGATTTACGTGAATGCCACCGAAGGAGGCAACCCGATTCCGGGTGGCGAGGACATCTTCGGTTGCAATACTGCCTATGGTCTGTCTTCGGGCCCGCTGTACTACTTGGATGGCAAGGATGAGCATGAGCATGACGTCACCTTGCCCGACGGTACTACCGTCAAGGTGCCCAGCGCCTACCGCTCGATTACCCTGGGTTCCAACGCGGGGGGCAACTCGTTTCACTTCCATGCGCAGGACACAGCCGGCAAGGCTACCATCACCTGCTCGGTGACAGACCCGCGAGACAAGCGGAACGTTTCCGCAAGCATCGACATTACCGTCGGTGCAGCTACCGGCAAGGCGGCAAGTATCGAGACAATCGTGACTACGCCGGCGTTGGGCACGCAAGGTAATCCGAATAATGTGCCGGGCAGTACAGCAGTCAACGTGCATGTACGTGACGATGCCAACCAGCCGATTCCTGATGGTGCTCAACCGAATCTTCAGGTGGCTATTGTGGCGGGCGGGGCGTCGGCTGGCGCCCGCCTGTTCACCGCCACGCAAGATGGCAGTGTCGTGCAGGTCAGGACGAACAACGGGGTGGGTCTATTTTCCTTGGCTAGCGGTGCGGCGGAAGGCACCATATTGCTGGAGCTGACGGCGGACCGTGCTGATAATGACGTCAGCAACGGTATCCAAAATCCGGTGGTGCAACTTCTGGCCGTATCGGTAACTGCGGGCACCCCAACGGGCACTGCGCCGGTACCGGTCGTGATCGGCGAAGCCACGCCAGCGGATGCAACCAATGGATTGCCCTACAGCTATGCCTTTAGCGCGACGGGCGGAACCGCACCTTATACGTGGATTGCGCTTGGGGGTTTGCCGGACGGCCTCAGCCTCAGTGCTTCGGGCGTGCTGAGCGGAACGCCGGCCGCAACCAACTTGATAGGTACCTACGTGATCGCAGTGCGTGTGACGGATAGCAAGGGTTCCACGGCCACAGCCAACTTTTCTATGAAAGTGGAGGAGACACCAGATGGCGATCCCCTCTCCGACGTGCTGGCCATTACTGCGGCAGGCTGCGGTTCTGATTTCTGCAAGTTTGCCGTGGCCAATCCGGCGGCGACAGCTCCGACGGATGATCTCTATTACAAGTACGCGCTGACAGTTGCGGGGACAGGTACTGGGAGTGCCGTGTGGGTATCCGCCCCCACGCCTCCGCGTACCTGGGTATCTTTGTCGGTCGATGGTACTTTGGCCGTGTCTTGGGCAGCCACACAAGCACCGGCGCCGCAAGTCAAAGACTGCACGAGTCCGCCTTTCACAGTGACAGCAGCCCGTGGAGGCAAAACCGCTACGCGTACCGTTGTCATGGTCGTGGGCAGTGGAGCGGGAACTTGCGAACCATAATGGTTTCGGCGCTACCGTAGAAGTGCAGGAGCGCGCCTCGAGCGTTTCTCTTCTTGTGTAAATCCCCGGTTCGTCCGGGGATTTTTGTTCCGACCGCTGCCGCACACCTCGGCAATGCCCGGCAGAGCGGTGTTCTCTTTAACGTGAGGAGAGGATTTATGAACGTTCCCACCCAGAGTGTCAACATCGATTTGGGCGAGCGCAGTTACCGCATTTCCATCGGCGAGGGCTTGTTCACAACGTTAAACGCTTGCGCTGATGTGCCTTCTACGGATAGCGCTTTGGTGGTGAGCAACACTACAGTCGCGCCGCTTTATATACAAGAGTTGAAATCAGTGCTTGCAGGCAAAGGCGTTCATGTCCATGAGGCCATCGTCCCCGACGGCGAGGCCCACAAGGATTGGCAAACCCTGAACCTGATTTTCGACGCCCTGCTCACCCACGGCTGCGATCGCAAGACCGTGCTCTACGCGCTGGGCGGCGGCGTGGTCGGCGACATGACGGGTTTTGCCGCCGCCTGCTACATGCGTGGCGTGCCTTTCGTGCAGGTGCCCACCACCTTGCTCGCGCAGGTGGATTCGAGCGTCGGCGGCAAGACCGCGATCAATCATCCACTGGGCAAGAACATGATCGGTGCGTTCTACCAGCCCAAGCTGGTCATCTGCGATCTCTCGACGCTGGACACGCTGCCCGAGCGCGAGCTTTCGGCGGGCCTGGCCGAGGTGATCAAGTACGGACCGATTGCCGACATGGCGTTCTTCGAGTGGCTGGAAGCGAACATCGACGCGGTGCGCGCGCGCGACAAAGCGCTGCTTTCGCACGTGGTCAAGCGCTGTTGCGAGATCAAGGCCGATGTGGTGAGCCAGGACGAGCGTGAAACCGGCCTGCGCGCCATCCCCAACTTCGGCCACACCTTCGGCCACGCGATCGAGACCGGCCTGGGCTATGGCGTGTGGCTGCACGGCGAGGGCGTGGCGGCGGGCATGGTGATGGCGGCCGAGCTGTCGCTGCGCCTGGGCCTGGTCGATGCGGCGTTCGCGGGGCGCCTGCGTGCGCTGATCGAGCGGGCGGGGCTGCCGACGCAGGGGCCGGTGCTCGACGGCGGCGACAATGCGAGCCGTTACCTGGAGCTGATG
>JAIOIA010000205.1:0-2589 GCA_019912745.1 Comamonas sp.
CCTTCCCCACCCCCGCCGCGCTGTGGGCCACGCATTTCGATGTCGCCGCAATGCCGCTGGACTGCGTGTGCCTGGGGTATGCGCGCAAGACACTGCCCTGGTCCAGGCGCGCCGTGGTGCTGGCCGTGCTGCTCGCCGCGCTGGCGCTGACGCAAGCCCAGGCGCAGGAGAGCAGCGCCACGCTGCCTGAGGTCAACGTGACGGCCAAGGGCTACACGGCTAGCGATGCCGAATCGCCTGTCTCCACCACCGTGCTCACGCAGGAAGATCTCGCGCGCAAGCAGGCGCAGAACGTCGGCGAGGCGCTGCAGGGCGAGCCTGGCCTGGCGGTCTCGTCCGACAGCGCGCAGGGGCAAAACCCCGTGATCCGCGGGCTGCGGAAGGACAGCGTGGTGCTCATGGTGGACGGCATGCGGCTCAATTCCGCGCAGCCCGCGGGCTCGATCGCCTCTTTTCTTTCTCTGGGCCTGGCCGAGCGCGTGGAAGTCGTGAAGGGCCCGGCCTCGGTGCTCTACGGCACGGGCGCGCTGGGCGGCGCAGTCAACGTGCTGCTGCCGCAGGCGCGCTTCGAGCCCGGCGTGGGCCTGAAGGCGCGGCTGGGTTACGACAGCGCCAGCCGCGGCAGGAACGGCGCCGCCGTGCTCAACGCCAGCGAAGGCGAGCACGCGCTGATGCTCGGCGCCTCGCTGGCGGATATTGGCGACTACAGCGCCCCGGGCGGGCGCCAGGCGCTCACCGGCTACGGCTCGAACAGCTTCATCGGCCAGTACCGCTATCGGCTGGACGGGCGCCAGCAGCTGCGCGTGTCGCTGCAGCAGCAAAGCGACTGCGACGTCTGGTATCCGGGCTCGGCCAAGCCGCACCCGGTCGCCGCCGTCGGCCGGCTCACCATCCATTCGCCCGAGCAGACGCGGCGCCTGGCCGAGGTCGGCTACAACCGCCAGGGCACGGGCGATCAGCCGTTGAACCTGGACGTGCGCGTGTACCGCCAGCAGATGCAGCGCCAGATCAACGCCTGGGGCAGCCTGCTCGCGCGCGACATCGTGCTCAACGACGTGGGCTTCATCACCGACGGGCTCGATGCGCGCGCCGACTGGCTGGTGCATCCGCGGCACCTGCTCTCGCTGGGCCTGAACGCCTGGCGCATGACGGCCAACCCCGACAGCCGCATGGCCGCTCCGCCCGCGTTCGCGGCGTTCGCGCCCTCCAAGCCATTCACCGACGGCGCGCTGCGGGCCACGGGCGTCTACGCGCAGGACGACATGCAATTCGGCGCGCTCAGCGTGCTCGCGGGCCTGCGCTACGACCGCGTGAGCACCAGCGCCGTCGACATGGCCAACCACACGGTGAGCACGGGGCTGGATCGCAGCGACGGCGCACTCTCGGGCAGCATCGGCGCGGTGTACGAGGTGGTGCCGCTGCTGCGGCCCTTCGCCAATCTCTCGCGGGGCTTTCGCGCGCCCGACCTGCGCGAGCGCTACCAGTCGGGCGCGCGCAACGACGGCTTCTTCTGGGCCGGCAGCCCGCAGCTCAAGCCCGAGCACGCGATGCAGTTCGAGCTGGGCCTCAAGGGCTCGGATGCCACGCTGGAGTACAGCGTCTCGGCCTGGCGCATGCGCGTGAGCGACTACATCACCGGCATGCAGTTGAGCGGCGCCGCGGCGCAGGCCGCCTGTGGCACGGGGCCGAACGCCGCCTGGTGCAAGCAAAGCGTGAACCTGGGCCACGCGACGCTGAACGGCGTGGAGGCCTCGCTGCGCTGGCGCTTCACGCCCGGGCAGCTGCTCTGGGCCGGGTACACGCGCATCCGCGGCACCAACGGCGACCTGAACGAGCCGCTCTTCATGATGCCCGCCGACACGCTCACGCTGGGCTGGCAGGGGCAGGTCACCTCGGCCTGGTCACTGGACGCCAGCGCCCGCCTGGTGCGCAGGCAAAGCCGCGTGGCCACACTCTTCAGCCGTGGCACCGAAGACGCCACGGCCGGTTACGGCGTGCTCGACGTGGGCGCCACCTGGCGCTACGCCAAGGACCAGCACCTGCGCGTGGCGGTGAAGAACCTGGCCGACAAGCGCTACCACGACCACCTGGCCGAAGGCCTGCCGGGCATGGAGCTGATCGCGCCCGGGCGCAGCCTGGCGCTGACGTGGCAAGGGCGGTTCTGAGCGGCGCCGCGATCAGCCCTTGTCGGACACGCCGGCCGACTCGAAGCTCGCCATCTCGTTCAGGATGCGGCAGGCCGATTCGAGCAGCGGCCAGGCCAGCAGCGCACCGCTGCCTTCGCCCACGCGCAGGCCCAGGTCCAGCAGCGGTTCGGCCTGCAGCAACGCCAGCAGCCGCGCGTGGCCGCGCTCATCCGAGCGGTGCGCGTACACGCAGCGCTGCGCCACCTGCGGCGCGAGGCGGCAGGCCACCAGCACGCCGGCCGAGGCGATGAAGCCATCGACCACGATCACGCGCCGCTCGCTTGCGGCCTGCACGATGGCGCCGACCATGGTCGCGATCTCGAAACCGCCGAGCGCCGCCAGCGCGTCCAGCGGCTCGGTGGCCGCGGCATTGGCCGCCAGCGCCTGGCGCAGCACCGCGGCC
>JAIOIA010000206.1:0-1899 GCA_019912745.1 Comamonas sp.
CACCGTGAAGCCGTAGTTCTTGCCGTTGGGCAGTTGGGTGTCGATGCCCTTCTGCTCACCGGGCAGCGAGGAGAACGGCACTTCCAGCCAGACCACGTCCTTGCCGGGCTTGAGCTCGTTGCTCACCCAGTACGGCGTCCAGGTGTAGTAGAGGATGGGCTGGCCCGCCTTGTAGCGCGTGATGGTGTCGGCGATCAGCGCGGAGTAGCTGCCCTGCTGGTGCGTCACCGTCTTGCGCAGGTCGAAGGCGGTGAGCTGGTGCTCGATCACCGCCTCGCAGCCCCAGCCGGGGTTGCACCCCGTGAGGTCGGCCTTGCCGTCGCCGTCGCTGTCGAAGAGCTGAGCGAGCTTGGGGTCCTTCAGCTGGCCGATGTTGGTGATGTGGTACTTGTCCGCGGTCTTCTTGTCGATCAGGTAGCCCTGCGCGGCGTTGGGCGAGAAGATGCCCTTGCGAAACAGCTTGGCGTCGCCGCCCGCGTTCTTGTAATAGTCGGCATGGATCGGGTTCCAGTGGTCGGCGAGAAAGGTCGCGTCGCCGTTGCCGATGGCGATGTGCGCGGTGGGGTATTCCACCTCCTTGATCGGCTGCACGTCGTAGCCCAGCTGCGTGAGTGCCTTCATGACGAGCAGGGTCTGGAAGGTCTCCTCGGCGATCGAGCTTTTGAGCGGCAGCACCTGGACGCCCTTGCCGGGCAGGTCGGCGGCCTGGGCAGCGACGGCAACGCCGGTGGCCAGGGCCGTCATGATCATGAAGCGGCGGATGCGGGAGTGCGTTGTCATGGATTTCTCCTTGGGTATGAATTTGAATGAAAAGTGGCTTTAACACTTATCCAACAAGCGTTAACAGCTATGATTTTGAAGATTTGTGCAACAACAGGCCCAGCGGCCCGCCGTGCCACCAGCGCTGGCCGCCGCGCCGGGGCTCGCCCATGGCCTGCGTGATGCGGTCGAGCACGATGGCCAGCAGCACGATGCCCAGGCCCCCGACGGTGGCCAGGCCCATGTCCAGGCGCCCGATGCCGCGCAGCACCATCTGCCCCAGGCCGCCCACGGCGATCATCGAGGCGATGACCACCATCGACAGGCTGAGCATCAGCGCCTGGTTGATGCCCGCCATGATCGAGGGCATGGCCAGCGGCAGCTGCACCTTGAACAGCAACTGCCAGGGCGAGGCGCCATAGGCGCGGCTGGCCTCGATCAGGTCGGGGCGCACCTGGCGGATGCCGAGATTGGTCAGGCGCACCAGCGGCGGCAGCGCGAAGACGATGGTGACAATCACGCCCGGCACGTTGCCGATGCCGAACAGCATGACGACGGGTACCAGGTAGACGAAGGCGGGCGTGGTCTGCATCGCGTCGAGCACCGGGCGCGTGAGGCGCTGCGCGCGGTCGCTGGCCGCGAGCAGCACGCCCAGGGGCAGGCCGACGAGCACACAGAAGAAGAGTGAGGTGAACACCAGCGCCAGCGTCACCATGGTGTCGTTCCAGATGCCGAGCACGGCCACCGCGAGCAGCGACAGTGCCGTGGCCAGCGCCAGCCATCGCCCGGCGAACTGCCAGGCGATGAGTGCGATGAACAGAAGCATCAGCGGCCAGGGCACGGCCAGCAGCCCGTCGGTGATGCCCGAGAGAATGGCGTCGATGGGCGTGCGCACCGCCTGGAAGAAGGGGCGAAAGTGCGCCACCACCCAGGCCAGCCCATCGTTGATCGGGCCCTGCACCGGCAGGCCGTCGGTACTGATCTGGTGCCAGAGCGTGGCCAGGCTGGTGCCGTCGCCATCGGGGGGTGGCGCAGCGCTGGCGGGCGCATCCAGCCAGCTCGCGCCACCCTGTGCGTCGTCCATCGCGCTGCCCCAGGCGTCAGGGGCGGCGGCGGAGGCATCGGGGGGGATGGTGGGCG
>JAIOIA010000207.1:0-10874 GCA_019912745.1 Comamonas sp.
GTCCACAGCCGCGCCACCTCGGACCATGGCACGCGGATCGGTCCGCCCTGTGCGCCCTGCACCTGCGCATGCGGGCCGTCGAGCGCCAGCAGCAGCACGGCCGCCGGAGCCTGGTCGGGCCCGCGCAGGCGCAGCAGCACGGGGCGATCAATCTGGCGCAAGAGCGTCTCGGTCGCGCCCCGGGCGCTCCAGCATTGCAGGCCCGCGGGCAGTGGCGACTCGCAGGGCGTGCTCCCGGCCACCACACCCGCACCCCACAGGCGCGCCAGGCGCTGCCAGGCGCCGCTCTCGTCAGTCGGCTGGCGCGCCAGCAGCTCGGCCAGCGTCGCCGGTTCAGGCGCCAGGGCCTGGAGCGGCGCCGACGCAGTGCGCAGCATCGTCTGGACCTGCAGCCTGCCCGTCAGGACCAGGACCGCCACGACCAGTCCCGCGCCGACCACCACCCCCACCAGCGCCACCGGCCAGCGCGGGCGCGCCGGCGCGCATGAGCCACCGGCGCCAAAGACCTCGCGCGCGGTACGGTTCACCATGGCCGCGTCCATCTCGCGCCGCCCCGCCGCGTAGGCGGCGAGCAGAGTGCGGTCGCACAGCAGGTTGATGCGCCGCGGCACGCCGCCCGAGAGCGCGTGGATGCGCGCCAGCGCTCGGGGCGCAAACGGCAACGGCCCTTGCCACCCCGCCACGCCCATGCGGTGCGCGATGTATTGCACCGTTTCCCGCGCGGTCAGCGGTCCGAGGTGGTAGCGCGCGATCACACGCTGCGCCAGCTGCGTGAGCTCGGGCCGCGCCACCAGGGTGCGCAGCTCGGGCTGGCCGATCAGGACGATCTGCAGCAGCTTCTTCTCGTTCGTCTCCAGATTGGTGAGCAGGCGCAGCTGCTCCAGCACGTCGCCCGACAGGCTTTGCGCCTCGTCGATGATGAGCACGCAATTGCGGCCCGCCGCGTGCCGCGCGAGCAGCCAGGCGTTGAGCGGGTCCACGCATTCCTTGATGCTCGGGTGCGCGGGGTCGCTGGCCGGATGCGCCACGCCGAATTCGTCGCAGATGGTGGCCAACAGCTCCTGGGCGCTGAGCTTGGGGTTGAAGATGTAGGCGGCCGTGCAGTCTTCGGGAATCTGCTGCAGAAAGCAGCGGCAGACCGTGGTCTTGCCCGTACCCACCTCGCCCGTGAGCATCACGAAGCCGCCGCCGCCGGAAAGACCGTACAGCAGGTGAGCGAGCGCCTCGCGATGACGCTCGCTCAGGAAAAGATAGCGCGGATCGGGCGCGATGGAAAACGGCAGGTGTTCCAGACCGAAGAAGGCGGCGTACATGCGGCTGAGGATAGCGGCGGGCGCCCGCGCGGCGTCACGCGGCATCCAAGGGTTTTACCTAGGGGGCATTAACCCGAGAATTGTCATCGAGAAGACAAAAATCCGTCAAACCTTGGTCCACGATCGCGCCCAGCATGTGCTACCCGACACGACAACAGGCATGACGAGCACCTTCCCCCACCTGCTGCTCAAGCAGGCCCAGGAGCGTCCCGGCGCCCCGGCGCTGCGCGAGAAGGAATACGGCATCTGGCAGACCTGGAGCTGGCGGGACGTGGCGCGCGACGTGCGTCACATGGCCTGCGGCCTGGCGGCGCTGGGTTTCGCGCGCGGCGAAAACCTGGCCTTCGTCAGCGGCAACCGGCCGTATTGCTACATGGGCTTCATCGCGGTGCAGAGCGCGGGCGGCGTGCCGATTCCTCTGTACCAGGACGCGGTGGCGTCCGAGATGGCCTTCGTGCTCGAAGATGCCGAGGTGCGCTTTGCCTACGCCGAGGATCAGGAGCAGGTAGACAAGCTGCTGGAGATCCGCGAAAGCCTGCCGGGGATCGCCCACATCATCTACGACGACCCGCGCGGCCTGCGCCACTACGACCAGCCCGGGCTCATCAGCATGCAGGCGCTGCTGCAAAAGGGCCAGACCTGGGATGCCGAGCACCCCGGCGCCTGGGAGGCAGGCCTGGCGCGGCTGAACGAACATGACACCTCGGTCATCCTCTACACCTCGGGCACGACGGGGCGGCCCAAGGGCGTGTGCCTGGCGCACGCGGGCTTTGTCCTGGCGGCCGAGGGCGGCCGCGAGGTGGACCGGCTCACGCCCCGGGAAGACGTGGTCTCCTACCTGCCACCGGCCTGGGCGGGCGACTACCTGTTTTCCGTGGCGCAGTGGATCGCGGTGGGCTTCACCATCAACTGCCCGGAGGACGCGAGCACGGTGCCGATCGACCTGCGCGAGATCGGACCGACGTATTACTTCGCGCCACCACGCATCTTCGAGGGGCTGCTCACCTCGGTGTCGATCCGCATGGAAGACGCGGCCCGCCCCAAGCGCTGGCTGTTCGACGTGTGCATGCGCCTGGCCCGGCGCGTGGGCGCGGACATCCTGGACGGCAAGCGCGTGGGCGCGATCGACCGGCTCAAGTACCGGCTGGGCGACGCGCTCATCTACGGGCCGCTCAGGAACGTCATGGGTCTGTCGCGCATTCGCGTGGCCTACACGGCGGGCGCGGCGATCGGCCCCGACCTGTTCCGGTTTTTCCGCTCGATCGGCGTCAATCTCAAGCAGCTGTACGGCTCCACCGAGACCTCGGCCTACGTCTGCATTCAGCGCGACGGGCAGGTCGAGCTGTCGGCCGTGGGCCAGCCGGCGCCGGGCGTTCAGGTGCGCATCGCCGACAACGGCGAGGTGCTGGTGAAAAGCGCGGCGCTGCTCAAGGAGTACTACAAGCGCCCGGACGCGACCGCCGAGGTGCTTGACGCGGACGGCTGGTTTCACACCGGCGACGCGGGTCTGATCGACGCGGCCGGCCAGCTGCGCATCATCGACCGTGCCAAGGACGTGGGCAAGCTCGCCAATGGCGCGATGTTCGCGCCCAACTACATCGAGAACAAGCTCAAGTTCTTCCCGCAGATCAAGGAGGCGGTGTGCTTCGGCCACGACCGCAGCGAGGTCTGCGCCTTCGTCAACATCGACTTCGACGCCGTGGGCAACTGGGCCGAGCGCCGCGGCCTGCCCTATGCGGGCTACGTGGACCTCGCGGGCAAACCCGAGGTGCTGGAGATGATGCGCGAGTGCATGGCGCAGGTGAATGCCGACCTCGCCGCCGAGGAAGGCATGGCCGCCACGCAGGTGGCGCGCTTCCTGGTGCTGCACAAGGAGCTGGACCCGGACGACGACGAGCTCACGCGCACGCGCAAGGTGCGCCGCGGCTTCGTGGCCGAAAAATACGCGGTGCTGATCGACGCGCTGTACGGCGGCAAGAGCGAGCAGTACATCGAGACCAAGGTCAAGTTCGAGGATGGGCGCACGGGCACCGTCTCGGCCACGCTCAAGATCCTCGACGCCAAGACCTGGCCCGCCGCGAGGAAGGCCGCATGAACGACTTTTCATCACAAACGATAGCTGCTGACGCAGAGCCAGCGGGCGCCACAGGCGAGAGCGGCTCAAGAAAAATCGGCGACGTGATTCTTGAAGTCAAGAACATCAGCCTGCGCTTCGGCGGCGTGCGCGCGCTCACCGACATCAGCTTCGACGTGCGCGAGCATGAGATCCGCTCCATCATCGGCCCCAACGGCGCGGGCAAGAGTTCGATGCTCAACTGCATCAACGGCGTGTACACGCCCACCGAGGGCACGATCACCTTTCGCGGCCGCACCTTCAGCCACATGAACAGCCGCCAGGTGGCCGAGATGGGCGTGGCGCGCACCTTCCAGAGTCTGGCGCTCTTCAAGGGCATGAGCGTGCTGGACAACCTCATGACCGGGCGCAACCTCAAGATCAAGAGCAATCTCTTCCTGCAGGCGCTGCGCATCGGCCCGGCGCAGGCCGAGGAGATCCGCCACCGCGAGTTCGTCGAGCACATCATCGACTTCCTTGAAATCCAGGCGCACCGCAAGACGCCGGTGGGGCAGCTCCCCTACGGCCTGCAAAAGCGCGTGGACCTGGGCCGGGCGCTGGCGATGCAGCCGCAGGTGCTGCTGCTCGACGAGCCCATGGCCGGCATGAACGTCGAGGAAAAGCAGGACATGAGCCGCTTCATCCTGGACGTGAACGACGAGTTCGGCACCACCATCGTGCTGATCGAGCACGACATGGGCGTGGTGATGGACATCTCCGACCGCGTGGTGGTGCTGGACTACGGCCGCAAGATCGGCGACGGCGCACCCGAGGACGTGCGCGCCAACGAAGACGTGATCCGCGCCTACCTGGGCGCCGGCCACTGAGGCGGGAACACACACCATGGGATTTTTTCTTGAAACCCTCATCAGCGGCCTGATGACCGGCATGCTCTACGCGCTGGTGGCGCTCGGGTTCGTGCTGATCTTCAAGGCGTCCAGCGTGTTCAACTTCGCGCAGGGCGTGATGGTGCTGTTCGCGGCGCTCGCCATGGCGCGCCTCGCGGAATGGATCCCGCAGTGGACCGGCATCGAGAGCAAGGTGCTGGCCAACGTGCTCGCCTTCATTGGTGCGGCGCTGCTGATGTTCCTCGTCGCCTGGCTGGTCGAGCGCCTGGCGCTGCGCCACCTCGTGAACCAGTCGGAGACGACGCTGCTCATGGCCACGCTGGGCATCGCCTACTTCCTCGAAGGCGTGGGCCAGACGGTGTTCGGAGGCGACATCTACAAGATCGACATCGGCATGCCCAAGGACCCGCTCTTCGTGCTCAAGAGCCTGTTCGAGGGTGGCCTGCTGGTCGACCCCGAGGACCTCGTGGCCGCGGGCATCGCCGCAGCGCTGGTGGCGGCGCTGGCGCTGTTCTTCCAGAAGACGACCACGGGCCGCGCGCTGCGCGCGGTGGCGGACGACCACCAGGCGGCGCAGTCGGTGGGCATTCCGCTTTCGCGCATCTGGGTCATCGTCTGGTGCGTGGCGGGCGTGGCGGCGCTGGTGGCCGGCATGGTCTGGGGCAGCAAGCTCGGCGTGCAGTTCTCGCTCTCGACGCTGGCGCTGCGGGCGCTGCCAGTGGTCATCCTGGGGGGCCTCACCTCGGTGCCGGGCGCGATCGTGGGGGGGCTGATCATCGGCGCGAGCGAGAAGCTCTCCGAAGTCTTTCTCGGCCCCTACGTCGGCGGCGGCATCGAGATCTGGTTCGCCTACGTGCTCGCGCTCGTGTTCCTGCTGTTTCGGCCGCAGGGGCTGTTCGGGGAAAAAATCATTGATCGCGT
This sequence comes from Comamonas sp., assembly GCA_019912745.1. GTDB lineage: Bacteria > Pseudomonadota > Gammaproteobacteria > Burkholderiales > Burkholderiaceae_C > Comamonas_C. Next base: position 5,196 of record JAIOIA010000207.1, read on the forward strand.
ATGACTTTTATTTCAATAGCTGCTCACGCTTGTTGCGCAAGGGCTAGAGGCCAAAAAGGCTCATAAACCATGTTCTACCGCGAAAACGGCCAGTTCAAGACCAGCTACCGCGCCGACCAGCAGATCTTTCCCATCGCGCAAGATCGCGTCGCGGTGCTCGCGCTCATCGTCTTCGCCTTCGCCGTCGTGCCCTTCGTCGCGAGCGAATACCTGTTCGCCGCGATCCTGATCCCCTTCGTCATCATGTCGCTGGCGGCGCTGGGATTGAACATCCTCGTCGGCTACTGCGGCCAGATTTCGCTCGGCGGCGCGGCCTTCATGGCCGTGGGCGCGTATGGCGCCTACAACTTCGTCATGCGCGTGCCAGGCATGCCGCTGGTGCTGGCGATGCTGCTGGGCGGCGTGTGCGCGGCCGCGTTCGGCGTGGTCTTCGGCCTGCCCAGCCTGCGCATCAAGGGCCTGTACCTGGCGGTGGCGACGCTGGCGGCGCAGTTCTTCGCCGACTGGCTGTTCCTGCGCGTCAGGTGGTTCACGCTGGACAGCGCCTCGGGCGCGGTGGCGGTCTCCAACCTCTCGATCATGGGCGTGCCGCTGGAATCGAGCCCGGCCAAATACCTCTTCTGCCTGACGGTGCTGGCGCTGCTGGCGCTGGCCAGCAAGAACCTGGTGCGCAGCGCGATCGGGCGCGAGTGGATGGCGATCCGCGACATGGACGTGGCCGCCGCGGTGATCGGCATCCGCCCGATGTACGCCAAGCTCACGGCGTTTGCCGTCAGCAGCTTCATCCTGGGCGTGGCCGGCGTGCTCTGGGGCTTTTTCTACCTGGGTTCGTGGGAGCCGGCGGCGTTCTCGCTCGACGTCTCGCTCAAGCTCCTGTTCATGATCATCATCGGCGGCCTGGGCTCGATCATGGGCAGCCTGTTCGGCGCAGCCTTCATCATCGTCCTGCCCATCGTGCTCACCCGCGTGCTGCCATGGCTGGCCTCCATCTTGCAGGTGCAGATCACGACGACGGCGGCCACGCACGCCGAATTCATCATCTTCGGCATGCTCATCGTGTGGTTCCTCATCGTCGAGCCGCACGGCCTGGCGCGCCTGTGGTCCACGGGCAAGCAGAAGATGCGGCTGTGGCCCTTCCCGCATTGAAAAGGCCGCCCCATGACGTTTCTCAACCGCGGCTCCGGATCGAGCCTTTCCCTCCACCCTCGTTCATCCAAGGAGACTGACATGCACCATTCGAGGCGTCTGAACCAACTGCTGGGCACCTTGCTCGTGGCCGGCGGCATCGCGCTCACCGGCAGCCCCGTCCTCGCCCAGGGCGTATCGCAATACATGCCGCTCGTGACCTACCGCACCGGCCCCTACGGACCGAGCGGCACGCCCGCGGCCAACGGCCTGGACGATTACTACAAGCTCGTCAACGCGCGCGGCGGCATCAATGGCGTCAAGCTCGACTTCGAGGAATGCGAAACCGGCTACGACACCGCCAAGACGGTCGAGTGCTACGAACGCATGAAGACCAAGAACGGCGGCGCCGTGGTGTTCCAGCCCTGGTCCACGGGCGCGACCTTCGCCATCACCGAAAAGGCCGACACCGACAAGATTCCGCTGCTCATCCTCGGCTACGGGCGCGGCGACTCGGCCAACGGCAAGGTGTTCAACTGGGTCTTCCCGGTGGGCGGCAACTACGAGGTGGGCGACGATGTGATCCTGCAAGCCATCGGCGCGCGCGAGGGCGGCATGGACAAGCTCAAGGGCAAGAAGATCGCGCTCGTCTACCACGACAGCCCCTACGGCAAGGAGACCATTCCGCTGATCAAGCTGCGCGCGCAAAAGCACGGCTTCAACCTGATCGAGCTGCCGGTCACGCCCCCGGGCCTGGAGCAGAAGGCCACCTGGCTGCAGGTGCGCCGCGACAAGCCCGACTACATCATCCTGCGCGGCTACGGCGTGATGACGCCCACGGCCCTGAAGGAAGCGCAGGGCGTGGGCTTTGCGCGTGACCGGATGTACGGCTCGTGGTGGGCCGGCGCCGAGACCGACGTGAAGGACGTGGCCGACGGTGCCAAGGGCTACAACGCCGTGGTGCTGCAAAGCACGGCCAACCGCGACGCCAAGGTGATCAAGGACATCCTCTCCGAGCTCTACGCGAAGGGCCAGGGCACCGCCAGCAACAAGAGCGAAGTGGGCGACGTGCTCTACGTGCGCGGGCTGCTCGCTGCGCTGTTCTCGGCCGAGGCCATCCGCACCGCGCAGGAGCACTTCAACAAGAAGGGCCAGCGCATCACGGGCGAGGAGATGCGCTGGGCGCTTGAGAACCTGGACATCACGCAGGCGCGCATCGACGAGCTGGGCTTCAACGGCATCCTGCTGCCGATCAAGACCAGCTGCGCCGACCACATGGGCTCCTACAAGGCGCGCATCTCGTCCTGGGACGGCAAGGAGTGGAAGATCACCAGCGACTGGATCGAGGCCGATCGCGGCATCGTCGACGCCGTGGACAACGAGTCCTCGGCCAAGTACGCGGCCGAGCACAAGATCACGCCGCGCACCTGTCAGTAAGCACCGCGCCCGCCCGCGCCGCGAACCACACGCGGCGCGGGCGGCCCAGCCCGGAGAAGAGCGCCATGAGTTCAGCCCCCAACCTGCTCGACGTCAACGGCATCGAGGTCATCTACAACCACGTGATCCTCGTGCTCAAGGGCGTCTCGCTCACCGTGCCGCAGGGCAGCATCGTCGCCATTCTGGGCGGCAACGGCGCGGGCAAGACCACGACGCTGCGCGCCATCTCCAACCTGCTGCGCGGCGAGCGCGGCGAGGTCACCAAGGGCAGCATCGAATACCAGGGCGAGCGCATCGAGAACCTCACGCCGTCCGAGCTCGTCAGGCGCGGCGTGGTGCAGGTGATGGAAGGGCGCCACTGCTTCGCGCACCTGACCATCGAGGAAAACCTGCTCACCGGCGCCTACACCCGCACCAGCAAGGCCGAGATCGCGGCCAGCCTGGACAAGGTCTACACCTATTTCCCGCGGCTGAAGGAACGCCGCAAGAGCCAGGCCGCCTACACCTCGGGCGGCGAGCAGCAGATGTGCGCCATCGGCCGCGCCATCATGAGCAGCCCCACGCTGGTGCTGCTCGACGAGCCCTCGATGGGCCTGGCGCCGCAGCTCGTCGAGGAAGTCTTCAACATCGTGCGCGACCTCAACACCCGCGAAGGCACGACCTTCCTGCTGGCCGAGCAGAACACCCACATGGCGCTCAAGTACGCGGGCTACGGCTACATCATGGAAAGCGGGCGCGTGGTCATGGACGGCTCGGCCTCGGAGCTCGCGAGCAACGAGGACGTGAAGGAGTTCTACCTCGGCGTGGGCGGCGCCGAGCGCAAGAGTTTTCGCGACGTCAAGAGCTACAAGCGGCGCAAACGCTGGCTTGCATGAAATCGTTTCAATAGCTGCAAACGCTTATACAGCAAGGGTTTACAGCCAGTTTGACCTCAAACAACCAATGGAAAGACCCGCGCCATGACCGAGTTTTACGACGCGCTCGAAACCCGCTCGCAGGATGAGCGCGAAGCCGCACACATGGCCGCGCTGGCACGGCAGGTGGCGCACGCGCAGCAGCATTCAAGCGCCTTCGCACAAATCCTGCAGGGGGTCGACGCCAGAGCCGTCACCAGTCGCGCCGCCCTGGCCCATCTGCCCGTCACGCGCAAATCCGAACTGCATCAACGCCAGCACACCGCCCGCGCCGCCGGCGCCGACGCCTTCGGCGGTTTTGCCGCGCACGGCTGGGGCGAGCACATGCCGCGCGTCTTCGCCAGCCCCGGCCCGATCTACGAACCCGAAGGCACGGCGCGCGACTACTGGCGCATGGCCCGCGCCCTCTTCGCGGCCGGCTTTCGCCGCGGCGAGCTCGTGCACAACTGTTTTTCCTACCACTTCGTGCCCGCGGGCTCGATGATGGAAACGGCCGCGCACGCGCTGGGCTGCACGGTCTTTCCCGGCGGCACCGGCCAGACCGAGCAGCAGGTGCAGGCCATGGCCGACCTCAAGCCCGCGGGCTACATCGGCACGCCGAGCTTCCTGAAAATCATCCTGGAAAAGGCCGCCGAGATGGGCGTGAAGCTGCCCAGCCTCACCAAGGCCATGGTCTCGGCCGAGGCCTTCCCACCCTCGCTGCGCGACTGGCTGGCCGGACGCGGCGTGCACGGTTACCAGAGCTACGGCACGGCCGATCTGGGCCTCATCGCCTACGAAACCGAGGCACGCGAAGGCCTGGTGCTCGATGAAGGCGTGATCGTCGAGATCGTGCGCCCCGGCACGGGCGACCCCGTGCCCGAAGGCGAGGTGGGCGAGCTGGTCGTCACCACGCTGGGCCCCGACTACCCGCTGATCCGCTTCGCCACGGGCGACCTCTCGGCCGTGCTGCCCGGCCGCTGCCCCACGGGGCGCACCGCCACGCGCATCAAGGGCTGGATGGGGCGTGCCGACCAGACCACCAAGGTGCGCGGCATGTTCGTGCATCCGGAGCAGGTGGCGCAGGTGGCCAAGCGCTTCCCGCAGGTGCTCAAGGCGCGGCTCGTCGTCAGCGGCGAGATGGGCGCGGACGTGATGACGCTGCAGGTGGAAACGCGCGAAACGGCAGCGGGCCTGGCCGATCAGCTCGCCGCCTGTCTGCGCGAAGTCACCAAGCTGCGCGGCGAGGTCGCCATGGTGGCGCCCGCGAGCCTGCCCAACGACGGCAAGGTCATCGAGGACGCGCGCAGCTACCAATAGCCAGCCCCAGCGACGAGCCCCGCCTTGCGCCGCGCCCGAGGCGCCGCGGCCACGCAGGGCCGCGATGGGGCACGCCCCGCGCGCGTGAAGACCGCCCCCAGGGATGACGGCGGCGGTCTCGGGCATGAATCCAGCCGTCTTGACCGCCGCCGCGCCATGGCGGTTCGCCCGCACGGCCAGATACGTTTGAATACGCTTGCGATGCCTGCAACGGACGTATGCCGCCCAAGATGGCAGAAACTCGGGCCGATCGCGGAGAAAGTGCGCTTTTATTCGCACTTCATCGGCTTTCAGCGTGCGCCATCGTTCGGACAATCAAGGCAAGGAGATTCACGACCATGCATCTGCACTACGAGCTCAAGGCGGGCAGCTACTACCTCTACGACATGCGCGATGCGCCCAGCAAGGTCACGGGCGAGCGCCGCTTCAAGCTCAAGACGGACATGGTGGCGATCGCGTTCGATCTGCACACGGGCGAAGTGCACCAGCATGGCAGCCCCACGCGCATCCAGTCGTGGGCCAGGCACCAGCGCCGGCGCCTGCGTGCCGCCGGTGCCCTGATGCAGGCCAACGACATCGTGGTCGTCTCCGGCCCGTTGCCCGTCGATGAGCTCAACAAATGCCTGGGCATCCGCGGTTACTGCAGGCGCCTGCTCAAGCGCCTGCCCACCCTGCCCCACGGCAAACTGCAGCGCAACAATTCCACGTACAAGGCCGCGGCCTGAGGCCTCGCAACTTACGTTACCCTTACGCCATCTGCAGCACAGCTGCGCACTTGAGTGGCAAGGATCATGAGCTTGCTTGGCCGGTTTTCCATCCGGACCCGACTCTATTTCGGGACGGTGTTCTCCCTGGTGTTGCTGGTGTTCATCGGCGCCCTGGGCTACGTGGCGCTGGATCAGAC
>JAIOIA010000208.1:0-17046 GCA_019912745.1 Comamonas sp.
CATGCGACGCGGCAGCGGCACCGGCGGCAGGAAACCGCCGCGCCTCGGGTGGCCGTCCGGCCCCAGCGCGCTCTGGCGCGCCTGCGGCAGGAAGTACAGCCAGTGAGCCAGTGGCGGGATCTCGTCACCGAGCGCTGGCGAATCATCCTCACGGTCCAACACGGCTGCCAGCCCGCGTAGCGGGGCCACGGTCAGTTCGTCGTGAGACTCCTCACTGCGTCCCACCCACTCACGCAGCCCCGACAGGACGGAGTCGGACATGGCAGAGGACGATTCGGTTTCCAACATACAGACCATGAATTGACATGAGGCAAGAGACGCGCATGGACGATCCTTTCAAGCCTGCGACCACCGCGGTTCATCGAAAGCGTGCGCGTGGATTGGCATGCGCTGACGCAAGAATACATTCTCGCGGGGATGCGCCATGAACCTTGCGTGCTGCGGCAGACCCGCGCACGAAGATGGCCTTGCGGCATTTGCATTAGCGCTAATGTAAAATGTGCCAATGCCTGAAAGAACAAAACCCGGACTGGGCGAGCTTCTGCGGCACGTCACTGAACTGGTCGATCTGGGCGCGGAAGAACGCTATCGCGACTTGAGCCCAGGCTACCGTGCCCGTTACACGCCCGTGCTTCGCGCCATGGAGGCCGCAGCGGCAACCGTGACCGACATCACCGACGCCACCCACCTCACGCAGGGGGCCGTGAGCCAGACCATTGCCCTGATGATCGCCGAGGGCATCGTGGTCAAGCGTCCCATGGAGGATGCCCGCAAGAGCAGCCTGCGCCTGAGCCCCAAGGGCCGAGCACTGCTGAAAAAGCTCCAGCCGAACTGGGACGTGACTTTCAAGGCCATCGATGCGCTGGAAACGGAGATCGGACACCCATTGCGCCAGGTTCTGGTGGCCACGGCGAAGGCGCTGGAACGAGAAGGGTTTGCGCAACGTCTCAGGCGCGCTGCGCTGGAGACGACGCGCAAGGAGGCCTCGCATGACCGCTGACACCGCGAAGTCGCGCAACTGGTTCGAGCAAGGCGGCAAGGCCTATTCGCGCTTTCGGCCCGAGTACCCCGCCGACCTGGCCCAATTCCTGGCTTGCATTTCACCCGGCACCACCTTGGCCGTGGATGTCGGCTGCGGCAATGGCCAGTTGACCTCGCAGCTGGCCACGCACTTCGACAAAGTGATCGGGCTGGACCCCAGCGCCGACCAAATTGCACAGGCACCCACACATCCACGCATCGCGTATGGCTGCTCCCCTGCCGAAAAAATGCCTGTGGCAGACCACAGTGCGGATCTCATCACCGCAGCCCAGGCCGCACATTGGTTTGACCTGCCTCGCTTCTACGAGGAGGTCCGACGCATCTGCGTCCCAGAGGGCATGCTGGCCCTGGTCAGCTACGGCGTCCTGCGACTGGATGAGGATCTGGACGGCCGCTTTGCCCGGTTCTACGGGCAGGAAATCGGACCCTATTGGCCCGTCGAGCGCAAACTGGTAGACACAGGCTACGCCAACCTGCCCTTTCCTTTCAACGAGCTGGCAGCTCCTGAGCTGGAAATCCGCAAGGCGTGGACGCTGGAGGAACTGCTCGGATACATCTCGACCTGGTCGGCAGTGCGCCGCGTGCGCGAAGCCACTCGCGAGGACATCCTGCAACGCTTCGCCGAGGACTTGTCGATGCTCTGGGGCCATCCGTCACACCGCCGCGAAGTTCGCTGGCCCATCAACATGAGGCTGGGAAAACCATGAGCAACACGAAGGAGTCCCGGCCCACACTGCGTGCCGGCCTGCGCCACACCGAACGCATGGTGGTGACGCCGAGCCACACCGTCCCCCAACTTGCCGACTGGCCGGGCTTCTCGGACATGCCCCCGGTGTTTGCGACCGCCATGATGGTCGGTTTCATGGAACAGACCTGCATCCAGGCGCTGCGCCCCTACCTGGAAGAAGGTCAGCGCACCGTGGGCACCCATGTGGACATGAGCCATGTCGCGGCCACGCCGGTGGGCATGGAGGTCGAGGCGGCCGTCGAACTGGTCGACATCCAGGGCAAGGCACTGACCTTCAAGGTGGTGTGCCGGGATGCGGCAGGACCGATCGGGCAAGGCCTGCACCGGCGGGCCATCATCGACCTTCAACGCTTCGAGCAGCGACTGGCCGAGAAGACGACGGCCACCGCCGCGCGATGAAGGGTGGGCGGGTTCTGCTTGGTCTCGAGGTCAAGCGGCGATCCATGGGCGGTACATCTAGCCCTTTGGGACAAGATTGTTGATCGGCTGCGGCCCGAGCCTGTGAGGAAACATCATGGAAAGCGGAGCAAACAAAATGGGGGCAGGGGCCGAACGGGACACGAAAGTGGCGACCTCGGAGGGCCCGCTGGATCAGCATCCCAAGACCGGGCCAGCGGATGGCCTGAGTCACCCATCCGTGCGTGACCTGCTTGCGAAAACGCCGCTGTTTGGCGAGCTCGGGACCGACGAGCTCGATCTGCTGGCGCAGGGCGCGCGCACAGTCCACGTCGGGCACGGGGACGTCATCTTCCGCCAGGGTGAGCCTTGCGCCGGATTTCATGTCATCGTCCACGGCCAGGTCAAGCTGGTTCATGCCTCGGCCGCCGGTACCGAGCGTGTCATGCGCCTGATCGGTGCCGGCGACAGCTTTGGCGAGGCCTTCATGTTCCTGGAACGGGACTATGTCATCACGGCCGAAGCCCTGTGCGATACGCTGCTGCTGTATGTGCAGCGCGAGGCGCTCTTCAAAAAGCTCGATGGCCATCCTCAGTTGGCACGCAAAATGTTGGTGAGCCTGAGCCATCGGCTGTACATGCTGATGGGCGACGTGGGAGCGTACACCACGCGCTCCGGCTCCCAGCGCCTCATTGGCTACCTGTTTCGCGCGGCCCAGGGTTGCGAAGGGGTTCCCTTCAGGGTCGAGATGACCAAAGGGGTGATTGCCTCTCGCCTGAATCTGACGCCCGAGCATTTTTCGCGGATTTTGCGTGAACTGAGCGAGCGCAAGCTGATCCGCGTGAAGGGCCGTGAGTTCACGATTCTCGATCCCGAGGGACTGCGGGCCTTCAGCGACTGAGGATTGGGACGCGCAGCCGTCGCATGAAGGCGATGCCTTGCCGGCGGATGGCGCGCGTCATTCGGACGCCCCCGGGCCGAAGCATGCCCATGGCAAGCCACCACAGTCCTTGCCACAAGCGCCACGATTCATCAGGCGTACTGCGATAACCCGTGTTCCAACTCGAAGTAGCGTCCCACGATGAAAGGATGCTCATCCTGCATGTACAACCTTGACTTGGACTCCCTGAGCTTTCGTACGCAGTCGACCAGCAGACTCAGATCGTTCGTCTCGAAGGTCAGCAACCACTCGTAATCACCCAGCCCGAAACCATAGACACCATTGGTGAGGATGTCCGGGGTGAACTCGTGTCCGATGTCGCCATGCTCCCCTATGAGCGCCTTGCGCTCCCACTTCGGCAGCAGATAGTATTCCGGCTTGCGAATGAAGGGATAAAAGCACAGGTATTCCCTTGGTCGCATACCGACGGCGAAGGATGTCGGATGGGTGGAAAATTCGAACGGCTTCGTGATCCCCGTGAATGCATGGGGCGTGGTGACATACTGGCCCAAAGACGATCGCCGCAGCTCCAGTTGCAGGTCCTGAATGTCATTGAAACGATCGGCCACCATCCAGAAGAGAATATCCGTATGGGCCTGGAATCCTTGAACCACGTAGGTTCCACGCAACCCGACCCGGTCTTCATATCTCCTGAAAATCTCGGCCACTTCCTTGATGGCCGTGATCCTGTCATCCTTGCCCGCTTCATACCACTTCGCCGTGTACTTGATGGCCAGCTGCGCTGTAAATTGATTCCGCATGTCCGTTGCTTTCCCGTATGTTAGAGAGGTCAGAGCGACTGTTTGATTGCCGCAATTTGTTTGCAGTGAAATTCGTCGTGAATCCAGATGGTATCGACCAGATTTTTCAAGCTGATCACGCCGAACGAGGGGTGTTCCAGCGATCTCTCGGCCAGGACATCCTCATGTGTTTCGTTGAATACCGACTGCAGATCCCTGAAGCGTGATTCTTCCAACCCACGGATCAGTTCACCCTTGGAGAAACGACCGGCAGTTGCTTGCTCCTCGCCACAATTCTTTTGCAGACAGGCCGCGAGAAGTGATGGGGCCTTGTCCTCGACTCTTTCACTGCGGGGCGACAGCGCATTCAGAATCAAGCTTGCGGTGTCTCGCTCACTCAGGTACAGATGATGAACGATCTGGCCGATGGAAAGTCCCCCCGCGGGGGGTTTCGCATTCAATTGATCCTCCGTCAGCCCTTCGAGGCTATCCAGAAGCATTCCGCGAGTCTTGCCAAGTTTTTCAATCAACATTTATTTCCTCTCGTGAATCCAATAGGTTTCTTTGTTCCAGATGATCGACCAGGTCATGCGCGGCCTGTTCTCCTTCTCGAATGCAATCGGGCAGACCTACGCCGCCATATGAGGCCCCGGCCAGGAAAACACCCGGGAACTCCGCAGCCATCGCCTTGCGGGTTTTTTCGAGGCGGTCGAGGTGACCTACAGAGTACTGCGGCATCGCGTGCTTCCAGCGGGTCACCTGGTAAAAGGATGGCGTTTCGCGCAACCCCACGATCTGTCTCAAATCAGCCATGACGGTCTCGGCAATCGTGGCGTCGGACTCGTCGACAAGCTGCGCGTCACTTTGGCCGCCGATATAACAGCGCAGCAACGCCGCGCCCCGAGGGACTGCATGCGGCCATTTGAGATGCGACCAGGTGCATGCGGTAATCACGTGACCCGACCCGCGCGGCACCACGAAACCGGTGCCGTTCAACGATATTCCCGTGATTCCCTGCGGAAATGCCAACACAACGTTGGCGACGGACGTTGGCGGCGTCAGTAGTACGGGTGAGATGGCATCCCTTGCGTCAGGAAACAGGTCGGCCGCGGCGGAGCCCGGTACAGCCAGTATGATCGAATGGGTTTCCAGCGAACGCCCGTCATCCAGATCCAGATGGTAGTGTCTGCCTTGTTTCCGAACAGTGGTTACGGGGCTGCCCTTCATGATCACGCACGACTTCAGGCGCTCTTCGATCCGCGCAGTCAAGGATTGCAGACCCATCTTGAAAGTCAGGAACCGCCCACGGGCTTCGCCGGCGCGGGTGGGTTTCACATGGCCGTATGAGTGACCCATCGCGCGGATGAGACTGCGGCGGTTTTGACTCAACTGATGAATTTGCGGGAACAATGCCTGCAGGCTGTAATGGTTGATGTCGCCAGCGTAAATCCCCGACAGCAGCGGTTCGATCAGACGATCCACTATGTGATTGCCCAGGCGCTTGCGAAGAAAATCCCCAACCGGCCGGTCGCCACCGGTTTCCAGGCCATACGAAAACAGGTCCCGTACAACCCGCATCTTGCCTGACGGGGAGAGCAGCGGTGACTTGAGGAGCGGCCATAGCCTGACGGGAATACCCATCATCGTACCGGCAGGGATGGGATACAGCCGGCGGTCCTGCACGATGTAGGCCTGGCCCGTGTGATTACGAACCAAATCGTTTTCCAGCCCGAGATCCTGCACCAGCTGATAGGCAGCTTTCTTGGTCGCCACAAAGGAGTCAGGACCCTGCTCCATCAGGAAACCATCGCGGATAGTGGTCTTGATCTTTCCACCAAGTCGAGGTTCCGACTCCAGCAGTGCCACTTTGGGCGCCAAGCCCTTGTCTGTCAGCCTGCGCTGCAGATAATAGGCGGCGGACAGTCCTGTGATACCCCCGCCAATAATGACGGCGTGCAGCGGCTCTTCAGTCATGCCGGCACACCCATTTCATGCGCCAGTGTGTCCATTACCGCATCAGACAGGCAGTCAATGAACAAGGGGGCGACGTTTGGCATCGCGGGGCGCATATAACGCCCGCCCAATTCGGTCACGACCGCCCGACACTCGATATCCAGATCGTAAAGAACTTCGAGATGATCGGCCACAAATCCGGTCGGACAATAAACGAAGGTGCGGTAGCCGCCCGTGCTCCACAATTGACGGGTCACGTCCCGGATATCCGGACCCAACCACGAACCCGAAGTCCTTCCTGCACTCTGCCATGCCGTCGCATGGTGTTTCAGTTGCGCTGCTTGCGCAATGGATCGTGCACTTTCTTCCAGTTGGCGCCGGTAACGGTCTTTTGCACCGGGCATCGCCTCCGGCAAACTGTGCGCAGAGAAAATGACGACAGTTGTCTCAAGTTCATCTTCGGGAATGGCAGCGAGGGCAGCCCTGATCTGCTCCGCCCAATGGCGTATGAACTTCTCTTGCCGATACCAACCAGATACGTTCAATATCCCAGGTCCGTCCAACCGCGCGGTGGCACCTTGCGCACGATCGTCGTAGCTCTGGACACTGGCGTTGCCATCGTAGGGCGCCAGCGCCAAGGCGATGGCCTGCGTGATGCCATCTCGGTGCATCGCTTCGACGGCATCTTCAATGTATGGCTCCACGTGTTTTAGACCCACGTATATTTTGAATGACTGACCTGAATCGCGCGCATTCAGGGATGCCCCCAGCCCGTCTGCCTGCGCTTTCGTGATGTGGGCAAGTGGCGAGATACCACCGATGGCCTGGTAACGGAGCTTGAGATCCTGCAGCAAGGCATCGGATGGTCTTTGTCCGTGGCGGATATGGGTATAGAAGGAGTCGACAGTATCGAGGCTGTACGGCGTACCGTGCGCCATGACCAGCAGCCCAATGGTTTGTTGCAGCATGGCGCCGCTTTCCTTTCCGTATGCGTATTCCGATCTCATGAGTACTCCGATCAACCGCTATCTCGATGCCTTTCCTGGCAGATCGAGATCAAGCAGTTCCTTGGCATTGCGAAGGCTCGAGCCCGTATTTATTGAATGCACCTTTGGACGGTGCACCAGGCGCGCAGCAAACTTTTGTACGGAGTGAATACCGTGAAACATAATGTGGTTATTGGCTCGAATCGCAGCGATACTTTGCTCGCAGAAAACAGCCTTTTTTATACTTCCGGGCTCGGACGGGCCACATTGATGCAAGTCAAAATTGAAAATTTTCTTTGCCTGGCGACGTATCCGCAAAACCATCTCGTGATGGACGCCGGTTCAATTCCATCTCCGTCGCTTGCATAGCAATACAGCGGGCGTATCTGCGGGCCCTGCCCGAGCAGCGAGACCTGATCGATCACGCCGCCAGTCTGCTCGGGAAGAACCGATCCGATTTCATGCTCGAAGCGAGCCTGCGACCGTGCTCAGTCTGTTGTGCTGGATCAGGTCTTTTTCAACCTGGACGCCGACAAGTTCAAGCAGTTCACCGCGATGCTCGACGCACCTCCCGGCCCCAACCCCGGGCTTGAACGTCTCATGTCCGTCAAGGCACCCTGGAGCACCGGCGCGGCATGAGCCTGAAACTGAGCGCACCGATTCCGCTCGCCACCACCCACATCCTGGATGATTTCGCTTGCGGTGAAGCCAATCTCGATGAATGGCTCAAGCGCCGGGCACTGACCAACCAATTGAGCAGTGCCAGCCGCACCTTCGTCGTCACCGATCAGGAAGGGCGTGTCTACGGCTACTACGCGATGGCCGCAGGTGCGGTTTCACATCAGGCAGCAACCAGCAACGCGCGACGCAACATGCCCGATCCCGTTCCGGTGATGGCTCTGGCCCGGCTGGCTGTCGACCACCGAGCGCAGGGGATCAAGCTTGGGGCGTCCCTCCTGCAGGATGCAGTCGGTCGCGCGGTGAGCATTTCGCAGAACGCCGGTGTCAGGGCGCTGCTCGTCCACGCCATCCTCGACCGCGCCAAGCAGTTCTACGAGCACTACGGCTTCCAGGAGTCACCGCAGCATCCGATGACGCTGATGCTGCGCTTGTCTTCTCATTCATAGCATCACTCTGCGGCGACGGCGAAAGACCGCAGCCAGGGGTCGAGGTGGGCTATGTCGAACGTGCCCGACTCGAACATCTGCATCATCTCTGCATAGATCTGCATCGGCGAACGCTGCAAGCGCCAGCCATTGATGCGCAGGAACACGTCGGCAGCGGCAAAAGCGATGCGCTTGTTTCCGTCCACGAACGGATGGTTGATCGCCAGGCTTTCCAGCAGGGCAGCCGCCTCGGCCACGATGTCATCGTAGTACCCGGTCTGCGGGCGAAACAGTGCGGCCTCCAGCGCTCCGGGATCGCGCAAACCCATTGCCCCGCCATACCGCTTCATCAGCAACGTGTGCATGCCCAGCACATCGGCCACGGTCAGGTAATCGTGAGCCACGGTTTACTTGGCCAGTTCGCGGTAGAGCTTGTCGAACTCATCCAGACTGGACGCAAACGAAGCCATCACGTGGCGGCGGGGGCGTTCCTTTTGCTGCCGGTCAATGTAGTCGCGCAGGGCGTCGTCAAGCACCGCCTGGAACTGGCGGCCTTGGCTTTCTGCGATTTGGCGCAGCGCCGCCAGCACATCGGGCGCGGCCTGGGAGGAAAACTTTTCGCGGATAGCAGGGGTCATGGCCATATCCATCATGATTCATCTTGACGATTCATGATAGAGCAAGATGAAAACGTTTACCACCTCTGGATGGCGTTCAATGCCTGACCGGCAGCCTTGGTTGATGATGAACCGGCGCGCGTAAATCGTTGATTTTGCAAGAACCTCATCTGCGCCTACCCACAGGCCAAACGGAGAACAGAGACGGCTCTGGCGGAGAAAGTGGCCGATTCCGGGCGTTTTGATGGATGGCCACCCGCAGCAGAGTTGGCCGGAACCCCGCGTGGCGCGGGGATTTCGGGCAGAAAAAAGGGCCCGGAGATTTTCCGAGCCCTTGTGTATGGTGGCGGAACACGGAACTGAACCCGCGTCCCGCTTCCAACGCGGAGAGGCAAGCGCTGCACTTTACTCCTTGGTTTAGACGATTCGGCCAGTTTTGATTGTATTGACAACAGCTACACGCATCACTACCATTTGTGTATCTGTTGTATTTACACGAGGAGCTTCGTCATGCGTGCTGCCGCCATCAATCTGCGTGCTCTGCCCGAGCAGCGTGACCTCATCGATCACGCCGCCAACCTGCTGGGAAAGAACCGTTCGGACTTTATGCTGGAGGCCGCCTGCGAGCGTGCCCAGTCTGTTGTGCTTGATCAGGTTCACTTCACGCTGGATGCTGACAAATTCCAGCAGTTTGTCGATCTACTCGATGCGCCACCCCAGCCCAACACCGGGCTGGAACGCCTGTTTGCACTGAAGCCTGTCTGGAACAAGGTATGAGCCTTGATCTTGTCGCGCCGCAGCCGCTGACGTCAGATCATCACTGCATCGATTTTTCCTGCGGCGAACCGGTGCTGGATGAATGGCTCAAGCGTCGGGCGATGGCCAATCAGATCAGCGGAGCCAGTCGCACTTTTGTTGCGGCGGATAAAGAGCACCGTGTTTATGGCTACTACGCAATGGCGGCTGGTGCTGTGTCCCATCAGCTCGCCACAGGCAGTGTGCGCAGAAACATGCCTGATCCGGTGCCCGTCATGGTATTGGCCAGGCTTGCCGTCGACACCCAGGCCCAGGGCATCAAGCTGGGTGGCTCCCTACTGCAGGATGCCGTCAACCGGGCGGTGAACGTGGCGCAGAACACGGGCGTTCGTGCCTTGCTGGTTCATGCCCTGCACGAGCGTGCGAAGTTGTTTTACGAGTATTACGGCTTCCAAGCATCTCCGGCTGATCCGCTGGTACTGATGCTGCGCCTGAGCCAGGCCAAGCCGTAATTCCTGTGGCCTACATTGTTCCGTACGTTCGTCACTTGGTTGATAAGGACGACAAAACGGAACATCAAGCGTTTGAACTTGGCTTCTACGGCGAACAGCGTTGTCATGGGGCATCTGTCTTGGAGAAGAAAAAGATGCGCTACCCCGTGATGACTGAAAAACACGTCGCCGACCGCTGGCAGGTCAGTCTCAAGACGCTGCGCCGCTGGCGACTCGATGGCCAAGGGCCGATCTGGCACAAGCTGTTTCGCCACGTCCGCTACCACGAAGTCGATATTCTCGAATTCGAGCGCCGCAGTGCGCAATTCCTGATGACCCTGCTCGGCATCGACCGGGAGTTCAAGCCTGCCGATGAGGATGTCGGCGCAGCGTTTGATGCACAAGGTAGCCGCTACCTCACAGCCAAAGACATCGCTGAAGCAGCATCGCTGCCCCTCCACATTTTCCAAGATCGCGCCGAACGCGAGCGCAAACAAATCCCGCATCTGATGCTGGGTGGCAATCTGCGCTTTTCGCTGCAAGCAATTCTGGAACCCGTCCCCGTAGTCCGCCATCAGCCGGGCAGACAAAGACGCCAGCAGCGCCTTGCCATACCACTGCAGCCGAGCTCAGCGCAGCGCTGGCGGCTGCGGCCCACCTGCTGGGCGTGCAATACCACAGCGTCAACGTCAGCGCTGGCGTTCGGGTCGATGGGCCTTGGCATGTGCAGAACGTCAACGCCTACGTCAGCCGCCTGCGCAGCTGGATGCGGCGCTTCAAGGGCGTGGCCACCAAGTACCTGGCGTCTTACCTGGGCTGGTTTCGCATGCTGGATCGCGCGCCCGGATCTGCCCCGGAGCCCGCGTCAGTGCTGGTTTTGGCTATCAGGGCTTGAGCTGATCCGTACGTTTCGCGAAAAGAGCCTAACTTTTCTGCTCCTTTTGTCCAAACGGTAAGGTGTCCGTGAAAAAGGGGCAACTTCAAGTCCAAGCTTTGGAAACTCAGCGTAGTCCCCAAGAGACTCTCAGTCATGCAGATGTTCGGCCACAAACTGGCGAAAAATTCCCATGGCAGGCGCTTCAGTGCGGTCGGCCAGGGTAACGAACGCAAAGCGTGCGCCCTCATTCAACGCCGGAGTGATGGGCAACTCCACCAAGCTACCATTGGCGATGGCTTCACGCGCGGGGCTGATGAGGCCGAGGAACACCGCGTCACTGCCGTGTACCGCGTGTAGCAAACTGTTGATATCGTTGCAGCGCAGGGTCACCGCGACCTGGGGGTCAGCTGCGGGCCCATAGCGGGTGATCAGAAGACGTGCCAACTCCGGATTGAGTGAAGTCGACGCTAACGGATAGCGTTGGAGGTGTGCAAATGTAATGGGGGTGTTGAATTTGGTAAGGGGGTGACCCACGCGACAGATGAAACCACCGCGCATTTGGCCCAAATCTTCGATCAACAGGTCATCAGCAGGCGTGACGCTGCGTAGATCCACGACCAGGGCGTCGAATCCACGTTCGCGCAAGCGCCTGGTCTGCAACTCGGGGGGGCCTGATTCGAGGCTGACCTGCACTCCCGGATGCATGCAGGCCATATAACGCAGAAACGGCTGCATCAGCAGTGCAGTAGGCCCCGCGCCGAGCCCAATGCGAATGACCCCCAAGTAGCCATCTTGCAATAGCTGTGCGCTGCGCTTTAGCTCAACGGCATCCAGCACCATGCGGCGCGCCCGGCTTGCAACGGTCTGGCCGAACGGCGTCAACTCGTTGCGCTTGCCCATTCGGTCGATCAGACGTGCTCCGAAATCGTCTTCGAGGGTCTGGATGCTGCGACTTAGGGCGGACTGGGTGATGTGGCAACGTTCCGCGGCGCGGCTGAACGAACCGGTGTCCGCCACGGCCAGCAGGTACTCCAGATGGCGCAGGTTCATTTCCTTCGTCGCATGAGTTCTTTGAATGCATTCAGAATAAATTATGCATTAGACGCATTTGATCATGATTCATATGATTCCGCGCGCTGTCTTCCAGGGCAGCAGCAATCATCCGGAGACGAATTCATGGGCATTCAAAATTCCAGTATGGGCGACGTTGCGTTGTCGCCCACATCCCAGGGCGTATCGAACATTTCAACTGCCGCGACGAGTAAGGTGCAGCCCCGCGTCGTGGCTGCAACAGTGGCTGGCAACGCGCTTGAGTTCTTCGATTTCACCACCTACGCGTTCTTCGCCGTTTATATCGGCCAGACCTTCTTTCCCGCTGACGAACCACTGGTCACGGTGATGCTGTCGGTAGCGGTCTTTGGCGTTGGCTTCATCACGCGCCCTTTGGGCGGGCTGCTGATCGGCGCTTTTGCCGATCGTGCAGGACGCAAGCCGGCCATGCTGTTGACCATTGCGCTCATCACGGTCGGCACGATCGGCATGGCGCTCACCCCCTCGTACGCAAGCATCGGATTGGCGGCACCCATCATCGTCATTGCCTGTCGGCTGGTGCAGGGGCTGGCCCTGGGCGGCGAGGTCGGGCCGTCTACCACGTATCTGATCGAGATCGCACCCCAGGGCCGGCGCGGCCTGTATGGCAGCTGGCTGCTTGCCAGCCAGGGCATAGCCTCGCTGGCGGCTGGCATCGTCGGCATTGTGCTCACGCTGGCGCTAAGCAAGGAGCAGATGCTGGCGTGGGGTTGGCGTATCCCTTTCTTGCTCGGTCTGGCATTGATCCCCATTGCCATCTTTCTGCGCCGCCACATGCCCGAGAGCCTCGAGCAGCCCACGCATAGCGGACCCATCAAGAGCCCGCTGGCCGATATCCGGCACCATCTGCGACCGATCATGCTGGCGCTCATGGTCATCCTGGGTGTGACGATCTCGACCTATGCGGCGATCTACATGACCACCTATGCCGTGACCACGCTCAAGCTCTCCGCGACGATCGCCATGTCGGCGACCATCGTATTCGGCGTGGCGACCTGGGCGGGCGCGCTGCTTGGGGGCTGGCTGTCAGATCTGTATGGGCGCAAACCCGTGATGCTCTGGGCTCGCGTGGCATTGTTCGTGCTGGTCTATCCGGCTTACATGCTGCTCATCGAGCACACCAGCGTTGCCACTCTGGCACTGGCGACTGCGCTGCTGGCATTGCTCACGGGCATTGGCGGCGCGCCAACGCTGGTGGCCATCCCGGAGCTGTTCCCCGGCCATGTACGCGCGCTCGGGCTGTCGATTGCCTATGCCTTTGGCGTGGCGCTGTTTGGTGGCACCGCGCAACTGGTGATCACCTGGCTCATCAAGGTGACCGACAACCCGGCGGCGCCAGCGCTCTACGTCCTTATCACCAGCTTGATCGCCATCGTAGGCATTCTGCTCATGCGCGAAACCGGCGGTGACAAGGAACTACAGAAATGATCACTAGGCGAATTTTGCCGGACTGTGAGTTCATAGCATGACTGTTCAAGACACCTTGCAGGCGGTACGCGCACACGAAGACGAATTCATTGCTTTGCGCCGTGATATCCATCAGCACCCCGAGCTGCCATTCGAAGAGCTGCGCACCAGTGATTTAGTGGCTGCGCGACTGCGGGACTGGGGTTACCACGTTGAGCGCGGCCTGGGCGGAACCGGTGTGGTCGGGCAACTCAAGCGTGGCGACGGCACGCGCACGCTGGGTCTGCGCGCGGACATGGACGCACTGCCGATCCAGGAAACCACGGGGCTGCAGTACGCAAGTCGCAACCAGGGCGTCATGCACGCCTGCGGCCACGACGGACATACGGCCATGCTGCTGGCGGCAGCAAAGGTGCTGGCAGAGCAGGGTGACTTCTCAGGGACACTCAACCTGATCTTCCAGCCGGCGGAGGAATACGGCACCAGCGACTGTGGCGCCGTACGCATGATGAACGACGGCCTGTTCGACAAATACCCATGCGACGCTATCTTCAGCATGCACAACATGCCCGGCTGGCCACAGGGGCACTTGATCTTTCGCGAAGGCCCAATGATGGCCTCCTCTGACAAGGTCTACATTACGCTGGTAGGTCATGGTGGTCACGGCGCTGTGCCGCACAAGGCAGCAGATCCGGTAGTGGCAGCAGCCAGCCTGGTGATGGCGTTGCAGACAGTAGTCTCGCGCAACGTCGATCCACTTCAAGCTGCAGTGGTTACCGTGGGGGTGCTGCAGTCCGGGCGCGCCAATAACGTCATCCCCGACAGCGCACATCTCGAGCTGAGCGTGCGCGCCCTCGACCCCGAAGTGCGCAGCCTGCTGCAGCAGCGCATTACCGAAATCGTTCACGCACAGGCGCAGTGCTTTGGCGTCAAGGCCGAAATCGACTATCGGCGCGGCTACGCGGCACTGATCAACAGCAAGGATGAAACCGACTTCGCCCGTCAGATTGGCACCGAATTGGTTGGCGCCGAGCGCGTCGTGCCGCAGGCCCCGCCACTCACCGGCAGCGAAGACTTCGCCTTCATGCTGGAGAAGCGCCCCGGCTGCTACCTGTTGATCGGAAACGGGGATGGCGACAAGCTGGGCGCCTGCATGGTGCACAACCCGGGTTACGACTTCAACGACGCCAACCTGGCCATTGGCGCTGCATACTGGGCGCTGCTGGCGCGGCGTTACTTGGCCTGAACGATGGGCCACGCCGCTTTGGAAACGCTCCAGGGCTTTCTGGTAGGGCTCGACGCGCGCATGAAGCGCGCACACAAGCGCGGCCGGGTGGCGCACTACATTCCGCAACTGGCCAGCGTTGATGTGCATCAGTTCGGGATCAGTGTGTGCCTGGCCAGCGGAGAGCGGCTGAGCGCGGGCGACGCTGCGACGCCGTTTTCGATCCAGAGCATCTCAAAGGTCTTCTCACTGGCGATCGCATTGGGCCGTCACGGCGACCGGCTCTGGAAGCGGGTGGGCAAGGAACCATCTAACTACACCTTCAACTCGGTCATCGAGCTTGAGCAGGAAGGCGGCAAACCGCGCAATCCTTTCGTCAATGCGGGCGCACTGGTCACCACCGACGCCATGCTCGATGCGCCTGACGCAGGCTGCGGACTCGACGAACTGATGGATTTCGTTCGCACGGCGGCTGGAGATGACCGGATCTCGATTGATGAACAGGTTGCCGCCTCGGAATACCGGACGGCCTACCGCAACTTCTCTCTGGCGTACTTTCTACGCTCGTGCGGCAATCTGCACATGGAATGCGAACGTCTGCTGCAGATTTACTGTCGCCAATGCGCGATCACGATGAACTGCGAGCAATTGGCCAGCGCCGGCCGGTTCCTGGCCGGCTTCGACTCCGCAGCCCACCTGCTGAACCCAGCTCAGGCACGCAGCATCAACGCCTTGATGTTGCTCGCGGGGCACTATGATGGTTCAGGCGACTTTGCCTATTCGGTCGGCTTCCCCGGCAAGAGTGGCGTCGGAGGCGGCATTCTGGCGGTCGTTCCGGGACATGCATCGATCGCGGTCTGGTCTCCTGGCCTGAATGCGTTTGGCAATTCACTGCTCGGCACGCGCGCGCTGCAGGAGTTATCGAAGTTCACCGGCTGGTCGGTGTTCTGATGTGTAGGCTTTATCGTTTGCCTCGACATGAACAGCCCCGGATTTCGAGGAGGCTGGTTGGTTTAAATTGAGGTCGGTGTGACTGCCTCGCTGGCGAGTTGCCGCCAGACAGTTAACACCGTTTACGCGCGACGAGGATGTTGGCCGTGGCGCCCGCACGGTCGCGCACCATGAGCACGGATACCTGCTCCTTGGAGACGCCGCGCTGGCTGGCCTTGCCGCCGCGCCGGCGCGCCTGGCGCAGCAATGCACGCTGGCCTTTGCTCGATTCGAGGAAGTAGGACTCATCGGCCTCGGCAATGCCGCGCAATGCGCTGGCCTGGCGCTGACTGGGCAGCTGCAGGAAGCGGTGACGCCAGCGAAACGCCGTGCTCCAGGCCACCTCCAGCCCCTCGGCCACCCGGGGAATGCTCAGGCCTTGGCTGAGCGCCTGGGTGTGCGCCAGCCATTTGCCCCGCTGATGCAGCCCACTCAGCGGCGTGCCCGTCAGCGCGTTGAAGGTGCATGTGCAGCCACGGCACAAAAAGCGCTGCAGGCCGCGGGCAAAGCCGTTCTTGACGATGTGGGCGGCGCCGCAATGGGGGCAGAACCCGGGCGCTTGCGATTCGATGCTTTCGATGGAGGCTTGGCGCGCTTGCAGCGCGGCCAGCTGAGGTAGAGCTTGAACTCCGGGCTGAGCCAGGAGCCAAACTCGAAGGCAATGTCTTTGTGGGCATAGGTGCCGCCTCCGCGCCCTGCTTTGGCGTACAGACCGATGGCACCTGTTGCCTCAATCCATTTTTTGGGTGACAGAGAGAAGCTGTTCAGATGATCTTGCCCCCGTAGTTCCGGACACTGTCCAGTCGCTGAGTTAGCCCTGGTGGGCGGGGTGATTCTGCCGTCGTCGGAACTCTCTCGGCGACATCATCTTCAAACTTGAGTGGGGATGGATCTCGTTGAAGTGCTCGAACGCCCCTGGCAATTGCGCCAGTACGGTCGGCGCGTCGCGCAGGTCCATGCGGCTCATGTAGTCGCGCTTGAAGGTGTTGACGAAGCTCTCGGCCATGCCGTTGCTCTGCGGGCTGCACACCGGCGTGTTGATCGGCTTGAGCCCCAGCGACTTGGCAACGCCGCGCGTCTCGTGCGCGATGTAGGCGCTGCCGTTGTCGGTCAGGAACTCCAGTTCACACTCCCGGGGCATGGCCTCGACCGATCCGAAGCGCCGCTCCACGGCCTCCACCAGCATGTCACGCACCGGCTCGCCCGGCAGCCCCTTTCCCTCCCAGGCTCGCCACGCCAGGATCTCCCGGTCGCAGCAGTCCTTGGTGAAGGTGGCCGTGACGGTCTCGCCTGAGTCGCACTTGATCTCGAAGCCATCGGAGCACCAGCGCATGTTGCTTATCGGCACGCTGACCTGGCCATCGTGAACGCGGCTCGAATGCCGACGCTTGGGCGCTTTGGGCAGCAGCAGTTGGTGCTGGGCCATGACACGGTAAATGCGCTTGTGGTTCAACGTCGCTTGACCTTGCGAACGTCGCTCTCGATTGAGTAGTGCACCGGCTCTGCGATAGCCATAGCTGGGCAAGTCGGCAATGTGGCGTCGCAGGTCGCTCAGCAATGCATCATCCTGGGTCGGCGTGCGGCCACTGCGCCCGTCCTGCCAGTCGCCGCACCGGTGATGCCGCACATGCAGATTCGAGCGCGCCACGCCCAGCACCAAGCAAACCGACTTCATCGGTCGTCC
>JAIOIA010000209.1:0-16319 GCA_019912745.1 Comamonas sp.
ACACCACGCTGGTGCAGACGGTGGTCGGCTCGAGCCTCAGCATGGGGCTGCGCAACTCGGTGATGGGCGTCGGCGCGCTGGCGATGCTGATCGTCACCAACCCCTACGTGATGACGCAGGTGCTCGGCATCCTGGTGCTGGTGGTGCTGCCGTCGCTGTATTTCGGCCGCCGCGTGCGGCGGCTGAGCCGCGCCAGCCAGGACCGCGTGGCCGACGCCAGCGCCATCGCCGCCGAGGTGCTGAACGCGATTCCCGTGGTGCAGGGTTTCACCGCCGAGCAGCGCGAGGCCGCGCGTTTCGCCGATGCCAACGAATCGGCGTTTCAGACCGCCATCCGCCGAAGCGGCGTGCGCGCGGCATTGGTGGCCTTCATCATCATCGCCAACGCGGCGCTGCTGCTGTGGGGGCTGTACCGCGGCAGCCAGGCCGTGGCCGCCGGGCAGATGAGCGCGGGCAACCTCGGCCAGACCATCGTCTACGCGCTGTTCCTGGCCAGCGCGGTGGCCGTCCTCGGCGAGGTGTATGGCGACCTGCTGCGTGCCGCGGGGGCCACGGAGCGCCTGATGGAGCTGCTGGCCATCAAGCCGGGCATCGCGGCACCGCCGGCCACGCAGCTGCGCGCCCTGGCGCAAGGCCAGCCCCTGCCGGTGGTGTTCGAGTCCGCGCGCTTTTGCTACCCCTCGCGCCCGGAGCACGCCGCCATCGAGCATTTCACGCTGCGCCTGACCCCGGGCGAGACGGTGGCTCTGGTGGGCGCCAGCGGCGCGGGCAAGTCCACGGTCTTTCAGCTGCTGCAGCGCTTCTACGACGTGCTGGAGGGCCGCATTCTGGTCGGTGGCGAGGACATCCGGCAGCTCGACCCGCAGGCACTGCGCCGGCGCATCGCCACCGTGCCCCAGGAGGCCGTGATCTTCTCCAGCAGCGCGCTGGAGAACATCCGCTACGCCCGCCCCGAGGCCACGAGCGAGGAGGTCGTCGCGGCCGCCCGGGCCGCGTTCGCCGAAGAATTCATCACCGCCCTGCCCCAGGGCTACGAGACCTTCCTGGGCGAGCGCGGCGTGCGCCTGTCGGGCGGGCAGCGCCAGCGCATCGCCATCGCGCGGGCGCTGCTCAAGGACGCGCCCATCCTGCTGCTCGATGAAGCCACCAGCGCGCTCGACGCGCACAGCGAACGCGTGGTGCAGCAGGCGCTGGATGCGGCGCTGCACCAGCGCACGGCACAGCGCATCACGCTGGTGATTGCGCATCGCCTCGCCACCGTGCAGCATGCGGACCGCATCGTGGTGCTCGACCACGGCCGCATCATCGAGCAGGGCAGCCATGCCGAGCTGATCGCCGCCGATGGCGCCTACGCGCGGCTGGCCGCGCTGCAGTTCACGGCATAGCTGTCAGACCGGCCGCCACGCTCATGCCACGCAGATGCGATCACGCCCCTGCTCCTTGGCCCGGTAGAGCGCATCGTCGGCGCGGCGCAGCAGCTCCTGCACCGAACCGCCTTCGGCGGGCGAGGCGCATGCAATGCCCATGCTCACGCTCACCGTGCCGAATGCCGAGCCCGGATGCGGCAGCGCCAGCCGCCGCAGCTCCTCGCGGATGCGCTCGCACACCTGCATCACGCCCGCGCTCGCCACGCCGGGGGCCAGCACGGCGAACTCCTCGCCACCGTAGCGCGCCACCACGTCGGCATGGCGCTGCACGCTGCGCGCCATGATCTGGGTGATGCGGCGCAGACATTCGTCACCCGCCTGATGGCCCAGGTGGTCGTTGTAGGACTTGAACCAGTCGACATCGAGCAGCGCCAGGCTGATCGGCTCGCCCGAGCGGCGCGCGCGCTGCCACTCGGCCTGCAGCGCCTCGTCGAAATGGCGCCGGTTGGCGATGCCCGTGAGACCATCGGTCATGCTCAAGGCGGAAAGCTGGCGGTTGACGCGAGACAGCTCCCTGGTTCGCTCCTGCACCTTCTGCTCCAGCTGCTGCTCGGAACGCTGCAAGTGCTCGATGAGCCGGGTCTGGGCTTCAAGCAGCTCGCGCTGCATCGCGATCTTTTCGCGTCGCATCTGCCCATAGCGATCGGCCAGCGCCAGCGCCAACAGCACCATTTCCAGCGCCGAGCCGATCTGCATCGCATTGGCCGTCACGACATTCGTGGCCACGAACCCCATGGCGCGCAGAACGTTGGCCAGGGCCCCCGCCGCAAGCGCCAGCGCCGCCACGCCGTAGAAGTAGGCGCTGCGCTGGCGCCTGACGACGCCTTGCACGATCACGGCCGCGGCCACCAGGATGGCCAGCAGGTAGATCACGGCCGCCGGCTTGATCAGGGTCTGGCCGGTGAACGGAAACACGGCCGGGCTCAGCAGGAAGAACCACACCATCGCCCGCAGCGCCACATCCCACCGCGCCAGCGTCTGCCGGGTGTCGAGCAGGCTGCGCATGAACTGCAGCCCCGTGGCGATGGCAAACGAGTAGCCGAAGGTCGAGGCGAGATCCGACCACCACGGGGGCTCAAACGGCATGAACTGCTTCACCAGCCCGTTCTGCCCGGCCAGCGCGAACGCCATCGACGACACGAAGAGCACGTAGAAGAGGAAGATGCGCTCGCGCAGCCAGATAAAAATCAGCAGGTTGAAAAGCACCATGGCCGCCGCCATGCCGAAGTACCAGGCCTGCGCCGCCGCATCGGCTGCCATGTGATGCTCGAAGGCCGCGGGCTCCCACAGGCGCAAGGGAACGATGAAGGCCGTGAGCGACTGCACGCGCAGATAGAAGGTCTGCTGCGAATGCGCCGCCAGGCGCAGGGGAAAGGCAAACTGGCGCCACGCGATGGGGCGCGACGCAAACGGTGCCGTCACGCCGGTCTCCACGGAGCGCACCGTGCCGTCATCGGCCAGCTGGTAGAGCGCGACATGCGACAGCCGCGCATACCCCACGTCCAGCACCCGCGTCAGTGCGTCATCGCCCGAGTTGTCCAGCGTGAAGCGAAACCACCAGGCCGAGGGCGTGATGCCGAAATTGAACGCGCCCGCCTTGCCGAGGCCGGCGGCAAAGCGCTCGGAGACGCCGGGCGTCGGCATCTGCCGCGGCGCCAGCGCCCCGCCCGGGTCTTCCAGCGCCATGACCGAGGGGCTGATATCCAGGCCTGCCGCCGGGATCTGGCGCGCATCCAGCACCTGCGCGGACGCGACCCAGGCGATGAACCACAGGCATGCCAGCGCCCACCGCACGAACAGGCGGTGGGAGACGAAGCCGAAACGGACGCCGTAGCCAGGCATGGAACGCCGCGTCAGGCGCGCTCATCCGTGCGCAGCCACCCGGTCACGCTCCAGCGCGTGTCGCGGCAGGGCAGGACGGCATGGGGCATGAGACCGCTCACGAACACGGCCAGGCGTGCGTTCATCGGCGCAAACCGGGCGATCTCGGTCTCCGGATCGGTCGGCAGGTAAAAGCACAGCTCGCCGCCCAGGGCCGCATCCCACCCCGGATTCAGGTAGAGCACGATGGAAATCTTGCGCACATTACGCCCACGGTGCTGGTCCAGATGCTTGCGGTAGCCCCGGCCTTCAGGGTAGCGCGCGAAGTGGAATTCCTGACTGCGCACGCCCAGGTTGAAGCGCTCGTTGAGCACGCCACGCAACGCCGCCATCCACTCGAAAAACGGCAACTTCGCCATGCTTGAACCGGGCTCAACCCAGCAAATGGAGTCGCCGCGCACTTCGGGCTTCTGGCCGTTGGCGAGATCGAGGCCGAACTCTCCCGGCTCGAATGCGCCGGCTTGCCAAAGCTGCTCGGCGTGCGCCCGCAACTCCCCGCACCACGAGGGTGGCACCATGGTGTCGGTGACACTCCAGCCCTGACGATTGAGCGCGCTGATGATCTGGTCGTACTCGCCCATGCTCTTTGGCTCGATCCCTGCGCGGCCCACCTCGCCTGGCGACATGGGCCGCGCCCTTCAGTTCACGGTCATGTTGTTGGCCACGGAACGCACGCCGGGCACGCGCGACGCGGCCCTGAGCGCCAGATCGCGCCCCAGGACGCCGTTGGCCGGCGAGCCGCTGATTTGAACGACGCCATCGCCCTGGGCGGTCACTCGGAGGTCGTGGATTCTGGTGCGCGGATCGGCATCCAACGCCGCCGCCACGCGCCGCTCCAGGTCGCGCTCATACGCCTGGCGCGCCATTTCCCTCCGCTCCTGCGCATGCCCCCGGTCGCCGTACCCGCGATCACCGTATCCGTAACCCCCGCGATCGCCGTAGCCCCCCCGATCACCGGCATAGCCGCCGGCACAAGCCGTCAGCACCCACGCCAACAGGACGCTGGCGACCAGCGCCAGGCGACGACCGCCACGTTGCAAGGACAGAGACATGGCACACCCCCGAGGAATCAAAAGCCGCCGCGGTACGGCAGCACGCCAAAGGGGCAAGCATAGCGCGGCGCGCATGCGCCGCGGCGCAACCATGGCTGCGCGCCCGGCAGGCGGCCCGCGCGCCGCCGTGCTCCCTCGTCAGGCCGCTACAGCTTCGGTCTCTTGCACCTTGCGCGCTGCACCGGTCGGTGCGGACAGCGGCTCGAATCGGGCCGTGAAAAAGCGCAGGAAGGCCGGCTCGTAGACCATCTTCATGCCGTGGATTTCGCGGCGGCGCGCATACAGGTCCTTGCAGGCCTGGGCCACGACATCGAGGTGCGCGTAGGTGTAGACGCGGCGCGGAATGGTCAGGCGCACCAGTTCGAGCTTGGGCCTGTGGTGCTCGCCCGTCTCCTTGTTGCGCCCGGCCGAGACGATGCCGCGCTCCATGCTGCGCACGCCGCTTTCCAGGTACAGGTGCGCGGCCAGCGTCTGCGCCGGGAATTCGTCCTGCGGGATATGGTCCAGGAAGGCGCGCGCATCCAAGAACACCGCGTGGCCGCCCACGGGGCGCACGATGGGTATGCCCGCGGCGACCAGCTGGTCGGCCAGGTAGCGACACTGCGCGATGCGATGTTCGATGTAGTGAAAATCCACCGACTCCTCGATGCCGCGCGCCATCGCTTCCATGTCGCGGCCCGCGAGGCCCCCGTAGCTGGGCATGCCCTCGAACAGCACCACCAGTTCGCTCGCGCGCTGGTAGAGCTCGTCGTCGTTCATGCACAGGAAGCCGCCGATGTTGACGAGGCAGTCCTTCTTGCCGCTCATGGTGCAGCCGTCGGCGTAGCTCATCATCTCCTTGAGAATCTCGCGGATGGTCCTGTCCTTGTGACTGGCCTCGCGCTCCTTGATGAAGTAGGCGTTTTCCACGCAGCGCGTGGCGTCCAGCATCACCTGGATCCCGAGCGGCGCGCACAACGCCTTGACCGCGCGCAGGTTGGCCATGCTCACCGGCTGGCCGCCCGCGAGGTTCACCGTGACGGCGACGCAGATGTAGGGGATGCGCTCGGCGCCGACTTCGTCGATCAACCTCTGCAGTTTCTTGAGGTCCACGTTGCCCTTGAAGGGAACATCGGCCTGCGAGTCATGCGCCTCGTCGACGATCACGTCGACGAACCTGGCGCCATTGAGCTCCTGGTGCGCGCGCGTGGTGGTGAAGTACATGTTGCCGGGCACGATGTCGCCGGGCTTGATGCACAGGCGCGAGAGCAGGTTCTCGGCGCCGCGCCCCTGGTGCGTGGGGATGATGTGCTTGAAGCCGTAATACTCGCGCACCACGGCCTGCAGGTGGATGAAGTTCTTGCTGCCGGCGTAGGCCTCGTCGCCCAGCATCATGCCGGCCCACTGGTTGTCGCTCATCGCGGTGGTGCCGCTGTCGGTCAGCAGGTCGATGTAGCACTGCTCGGAGTTGATCAGGAAGGTGTTGTAACCCGCATCCTTCAGGTACTGCGCGCGCTCTTCGCGCGTGGTCATCGCGATGGGCTCGACGACCTTGATCTTGTAGGGCTCGGCAGGGTAGTGTGCTTGCATGATGGGCATCTCCAGTCGGTAGTCTGTCGGTGAAACGTCTGAAAGCCCGAATGGCTTTTTTGACGCAACGTGACTGCTACTTTATGGATAAGAACCCAAAAAATATTTTCTGTTTTTGTTTTACAACGCAATTTTTCTGCGTTGCCTGACACGCAGGGCGCAGGCAACGCAGTTCTTTGCCATCAGGCCCAGGTGCATTGCACGGTGAAATGGCGCAGGAATTTCGGCTGCTTGGTGATCTTCACGCCGCGGATGCTCGCCGCCTTCTGCTTCACGTCCGCAATCACTTCGGCCGCGTAGTCGAAATGGCTCTGCGTGTACATGCGCCGCGGAAACGCCAGGCGCACCAGCTCCATGCTGTGATAGTTCTCGCTGCCGTCTTCCAGGCGCTTGCCGAACATCATCGAGCCCACTTCGACGCCGCGGATGCCGCCCTCCAGGTACAGCGCGTTGCACAGCGCCCAGGCCGGATATTGCGAGACGGGCATGTCCGGCAGCACCGTCCTGGCGTCGATGTAGACCGCATGCCCCCCGGTGGGCTTGACGAAGCCCACGCCCGCCGCCTCCAGCTTCTCGCCCAGGTATTCGGCGGTGCGCAGACGGTAGCGCAGGTAGTCCTCGTCCAGCCCTTCTTCCAGCCCCACGGCCAGCGCCTCCAGGTCACGCCCGGCCATGCCGCCGTAGGTGGGAAAGCCTTCCATCATGATGAGGTCGTTCCTCACCTCGTCGAGCCATTCGTCCGAGCGCAGCACGATGAAGCCGCCGATGTTGACCATGCCGTCCTTCTTCGCGCTCATGGTGGCGCCATCGGCGTAGCTGAACATCTCGCGCGCGATGTCGCGCACGCTGGTGTTCTCATAACCGCTTTCGCGCATCTTGATGAACATCGCGTTCTCGGCAAAGCGGCACACGTCCATGACGAGTGGCTTGCCGTACTTCTTGAGCAGCGCCGCGTAGGCGCGGATGTTGGCCATGGCCACGGGCTGGCCGCCACCGGTGTTGTTGGTCACGGTGATCATGCCGAACGGTATGCGCGCGCCTTCTTTCTTGAGCAGCGCCTCCACGCGCTCCAGGTCGACGTTGCCCTTGAAAGGGTGGATCAGCGCGGGCTGCAAGCCTTCGGCAATGACGCAATCGGCCGCCTCCACACCGACATATTCCAGGTTGGCACGCGTAGTGTCGAAATGGCAGTTGCTCGGCACCAAGTCCCCCTTTTTGCAGACGGCGGTGAACAACACCTTCTCGGCCGCACGGCCCTGGTGCGTGGGCACGAAGTGCTGCATGCCGGTGATGTCCTGGATCACCTTCTCCAGCCGGAAGAAGCTGCGCGCGCCGGCGTAGCTCTCGTCGCCCTCCATGATCGCGCCCCACTGGCGAGCGGACATCGCGCCGGTGCCCGAATCGGTCAGCCAGTCGATCAGCACGTCCTCGGCGCGCAGCTGAAAGACGTTGAGCCTGGCCGCTTCCAGCAGCCGCTCGCGCTCGGCGCGCGTGGTCATGCGAATTGGCTCCACACTCTTGATGCGAAACGGCTCGATCATGGTTTTAGGCATGTGTTTTCCTCACAGGTCAATGGAATGCGACAAAGGTAGCGCCCTGCAATTTCCGTGGTGTCGCTTTTTTCACACGTTCGGGGGAAATAACCCGCCATCGCCAGGGTCGGCCGGAGCCCGTGGCCTGAGAGCTGAGAGCCTGATCACGCTCTGATACGCTGAGGCATCCACCACGGAGAACGCCATGTCCGTCCAGATCACCTTCCTCGGTGCCACGGGCACCGTCACCGGTTCGAAATTCCTGGTGCGCCATGGCGCGCAGGCGCTGCTCGTCGACTGCGGGCTGTTTCAGGGTTACAAGCTGCTGCGCGAGCGCAACTGGCAGCCGCTGCCCATCGCACCCGCTGCCATCGACGCCGTGGTGCTCACGCACGCGCACCTGGATCACAGCGGCTACCTGCCGCTGCTGGCCAGAAGCGGCTTCGGCAGCCCGGTGTTCTGCACGCCCGGCACGCACGACCTGTGCGCCATCCTGCTGCCCGACAGCGGCCACCTGCAGGAAGAAGACGCGAATTACCTCAACCGCCACAAGCTGAGCAAGCACGACCCCGCACTGCCGCTGTACACCCGCCAGGATGCGCTGCACAGCCTGCATCTGCTGCGCACGCAGAGCTGGCACCAGCCATTCGAGCCGCTGCCAGGCTGGCGCGCCACGTTCAGCCGCGCGGGCCACATCCTGGGCGCGGCCAGCGTGCTGCTGGAGGTCGGTGGGCGGCGCATCCTGTTTTCGGGTGACCTGGGGCGCCCCGACGACCTGCTGATGCGCGCGCCCGAGCCGCCGCCCGCGGCCGACGTGGTGCTGATCGAATCCACTTACGGCGACCGCGAGCACCCCGACAGCAACGTGCTGGACGACCTCGCCGAGCCGCTGGCGCGTCTGGCCGCGCGCGGCGGCGTGGCGGTGGTGCCGGTGTTCGCGGTGGGGCGCGCGCAGACGGTGCTGCACGCCATCGCCCAGCTCAAGCTGCGCGGCAGGCTCCCACAGACGCTGCCGGTTTTTCTCGACAGCCCGATGGCCGTGCAGGCCACCGAACTCTACGGCAGCCACCGCGACGAGCACCGGTTGGACACCGCCGCGCTGCGTGCCATGGCGCGCTGCACCAAGCTGGTGCACAGCGTGGATGAATCCAAGGCGCTCGCGCGCATGCACGGCCCGCGCGTCATCCTCTCGGCCAGCGGCATGGCCACCGGCGGGCGCGTGCTGCACCACCTGCAGCTTCACGCGGGCGACCACCGCGCCATGATCATCCTGACCGGCCATCAGGCGCCAGGCACGCGCGGCGCGCGCATCGCCGCGGGCGAGAAGAGCATGCGCATCCATGGCCAGGATGTGGCGATACGCGCCGAGGTGGTGCAATTGGCCAGCGCCTCGGCGCATGCCGATCGCACGCAACTGCTCGATTGGCTGGGCCGGATGCCGGACCGGCCCGAGCGCGTGTTCGTGGTGCACGGCGAGATCGCCGCCTCCGACCGCCTGCGCGAGGACATCGCCCACCGCCTGGACTGGAACGCACAGATGCCGGAACACGGGGCAACGCTGGATATCTGAAGAAAATTCTCTTGAACCCTTTGCCAGCAAGCGCTGACAGCTATGCTTTTGAGAAAACGATGATCGCATCTTCATTCATTCATCGTATTTCACGATGTTGATTGCGCGAACTAAAAGGAAACTCATAGCCATTCATCGCAAAACGCGACGAAAATACCGCTAATGGAAGGCCCCGAGCGCAGTTTCGCGCGCCGCATCGACCTGACCTCGCTGCAACTCTTCGTCGCCGTGTGCGAACTCGGCGGCATAGGCCGCGCGGCGCAGCAGGAATACATCGCCGCCTCGGCGGTGAGCAAGCGCCTGTCCGATCTCGAAGCCGTGGTGGGCACGCCGTTGCTGCGGCGCAGCCGCCGCGGCGTCACCCCCACGCCCGCGGGCGAGAGCCTGCTGCACCATGCGCGCGCCGTGCTGTTCGGCCTGGAGCGCATGCAGGGCGAACTCGCGGAGTACGCCGAGGGCGTGCGCGGCCATGTGCGCATGCACGCCAACCTCTCGGCCATCGTGCAGTTCCTGCCCGAGGATCTGGGCAGGTTCGCCCGCGCGCACGGTCAGATCAAGATCGATCTGCAGGAGCACCTCTCGCCCGCCGTGGCGCACGCGGTGGCCGAAGGTGCGGCCGACCTGGGCATCTGCAGCCTGCGCGCCAGCAGCGGCGACACCGGCCTGCAAAGCCGTGCCTACCGCAACGACCGGCTGGTCGTCGTCGTGCCGCACTCGCATGCACTGGCGGGCCGCGGCGCCGTGCGCTTCGAAGACGTGCTGGCCTGGGACATCGTCGGCCTGCACGCGGGCAGCTCGATCAGCCTGGCGATGCGCGCGGCGGCGGCGCAGGCGGCCCGCCCGCTGCGCCAGCGCATCCAGGTCACAAGCCTGGACGCGATGTGCCGCATGATAGACAACGGCCTGGGCATAGGCCTGCTGCCCGACCGCGCGTTCACGCTGATGCAGGGCATGGGGCAGCTCGCCGCCGTGGCGCTGCAGGAGCCCTGGGCCGAACGCGAACTACGTCTGGTCGCACGCGACTTCGACGCGCTGCCCGCGGCCGCGCGGCTACTTGCGGACCAGATCGCGCCCGAAACCGGGGATCACTAAAATTTGGAACTCGCCCGAACGGGCGAACAACGCAAGAGGAAACGATGGGACGCACCCTGTACGACAAAGTCTTCGACGAGCACGTCGTCCACACCGAAGAGGACGGCACCGCCCTGCTCTACATCGACCGCCATTTGGTGCACGAGGTGACGAGTCCGCAGGCCTTCGAAGGCCTGCGCGAGGCGGGCCGCAGCGTCTGGCGCACCAGCTCCATCATCGCCACGGCCGACCACAACACGCCCACCACCGGCTGGGAGCGCGGCTACGACGGCATCGCCGACCCAATCAGCAAGCTGCAGATCGAGACGCTGGACGAGAACATCGGCAAGACCGGCGCGGCCGCGTTCTTTCCCTTCCTGTCCAAGCGCCAGGGCATCGTGCACGTGATCGGCCCGGAAAACGGCGCGACGTTGCCCGGCATGACCGTGGTCTGCGGCGACAGCCACACCAGCACCCACGGCGCCTTCGGCGCGCTGGCGCACGGCATCGGCACGAGCGAGGTCGAGCACGTGCTGGCCACGCAGTGCCTGCTGGCCAAGAAGGCGAAAAACATGCTGGTGCGCGTGAACGGCCAGGTGGCGCCGGGCATCACCGCCAAGGACATCGTGCTGGCGATCATCGGCCGGATAGGCACGGCCGGCGGCACCGGCTACACCATCGAGTTCGGCGGCGAGGCGATTCGCGCGCTCTCGATGGAAGGGCGCATGACGGTGTGCAACATGACGATCGAAGCCGGCGCGCGCGCGGGCATGATCGCGGTCGACCAGAAAACCATCGACTACTTCAAGGGCCGCCCGCTCGCACCCACCGGCGTGGAGTGGGACCAGGCGGTGGCCTACTGGAAGACGCTGCATTCGGACGCCGACGCGCACTTCGACACCATCGTCGATCTGCGAGGAGCGGACATCCTGCCGCAGGTGACCTGGGGCACCAACCCCGAGATGGTGACGGACGTCAACGGCCGCGTGCCCGACCCCGACAAGGAAAAGGACGCGAGCCGCCGCCACGCGATCGAGCGCGCGCTGACCTACATGGGCCTGGAACCCGGCAAGGCAATGACGGACATCTTCGTGGACAAGATCTTCATCGGCTCGTGCACCAACAGCCGCATCGAGGACCTGCGCGCCGCCGCCGCCGTGGTGAAGAAGCTCAACCAGAGAATCGCGAAGAACATCAAGCTCGCGATGGTCGTGCCCGGCTCGGGCCTGGTGAAGGAACAGGCCGAGCGCGAGGGGCTGGACAAGATCTTCCTGGCCGCGGGCTTCGAATGGCGCGAACCGGGCTGCTCGATGTGCCTGGCGATGAACGCCGACCGGCTGGAAAAGGGCGAGCGCTGCGCCTCCACCTCCAACCGCAACTTCGAGGGCCGCCAGGGCGCGGGCGGACGCACCCACCTCGTGAGCCCGGCGATGGCCGCGGCCGCCGCGATCCACGGCCACTTCGTCGATATCCGCCAATTCACCTGAAGGAACCCCCCATGCTCAAAGCGACTGCACTCGTTTCCCTGCTGCTCGCCATGTTCCTTGCCGGATGCAACACCGTCAAGGGCATGGGCCAGGACGTGCAAAAGGCCGGTAGCGCGATCGAGCGCGCGGCCAAATAACAGGACACCACCCCATCATGCAGAAATTCACCGTGCACAAGGGGCTCGTCGCCCCCATGGATCGCGAGAACGTCGATACCGACGCGATCATTCCCAAGCAGTTTCTCAAGTCGATCAAGCGCACCGGCTTCGGCCCCAACCTGTTCGACGAATGGCGCTATCTGGATCAGCCCGGCAAGCCCGGCATGCCCGAATCCAAACGCAAGCCGAATCCGGACTTCGTGCTCAACCAGCCGCGCTACAAAGGCGCGAGCATCCTGCTGGCGCGCCAGAACTTCGGCTGCGGATCGAGCCGCGAGCACGCGCCCTGGGCGTTGCAGCAGTACGGCTTTCGCGCGCTGATTGCGCCCAGCTACGCCGACATTTTCTTCAACAACTGCTACAAGAACGGCCTGCTGCCCATCGTGCTGCCAGATACCGTGGTCGGCAGTTTGTTCGACGCGGTGGCCGCGTTCCCGGGCTACGAACTCACCGTTGATCTGCAGCGTCAGGTGGTCGTGCAACCACAGGGCGAAGAAATCCCGTTCGAGGTCGAGCCCTTTCGCAAATACTGTCTGCTCGGCGGCCTGGACGACATCGGCCTGACGCTGCGCCACAAGGACAAGATCCAGGCCTACGAGGCCGAGCGCCTCATCACCAAGCCCTGGCTGGCGCACGTGATGTCTTCCTGAAATCTCAAGCAAAAATTGGCTCTAACGCTTGTCCATCAAGCGTTGGCAGCTATCAAATCAAGAAACATCATGAACATTGCCATCCTGCCGGGCGACGGCATAGGCCCCGAAATCGTCGCCGAAGCCGTCAAGGTCCTGAAGGCGCTCGGTCTGAGATTCGAGATGGAAACGGCACCGGTCGGCGGCGCCGCCTACGAGGCCGCGGGCCACCCGCTGCCCGAGTCCACGCTCAGGCTCGCCCGGGCGGCCGACGCCATCCTCTTCGGCGCGGTGGGCGACTGGAAGTACGACCAGCTCGAGCGCGCGCTGCGCCCCGAGCAGGCCATCCTGGGCCTGCGCAAGGCGCTCGGCCTGTTCGCCAACTTCCGCCCCGCGATCTGCTACGAACAACTCACGCACGCCTCCAGCCTCAAGCCCGAGCTGGTCGCGGGCCTCGACATCCTCATCGTGCGCGAGCTGACGGGCGACATCTACTTCGGCCGGCCGCGCGGGCGCCGCAGCGCGCCCGATGGCGCGTTTGCCGGCAGCGAGGAAGCGTTCGACACCATGCGCTACACGCGCCCCGAAATCGAGCGCATCGCGCGCGTGGCGTTTGACGCCGCACGCCAGCGACACAAGCGCGTGACCAGCGTGGACAAGGCCAACGTACTGGAAACCTTCCAGTTCTGGAAGGATGTGGTGAGCGACGTGCACAAGGACTACCCCGACGTGCAGCTCGAGCACATGTACGTGGACAACGCCGCGATGCAGCTCGTCAAGGAACCGAAGAAATTCGACGTGATCGTGACCGGCAACATGTTTGGTGACATCCTCAGCGACGAAGCTTCGATGCTCACCGGCTCCATCGGCATGCTGCCCTCGGCCAGTCTGAACGAGAAGAAGCAGGGCCTGTACGAGCCCAGCCACGGCAGCGCCCCCGACATCGCGGGAAAGGGCGTGGCCAACCCGCTGGCCACCATCCTCAGCGCCGCGATGATGCTGCGCTTCTCGCTGAACCAGCCCGAGGCCGCGGACCGCATCGAGGCGGCGGTCAAAACGGTGCTGGCGCAGGGCCTGCGCACGCCGGACATCCACAGCGAAGGCACGACCCGCATCGGCACCACGCAGATGGGCGACGCGGTGGTCAACGCATTGCGCTGATGCGGCGTTCTAGAAAATGCCGCATGCATGAAGTCATGCGGCATCCTTTAAAATCCGGTGTCATGCGCGATCACTGCCTGTTTCCAACCCAGAACCTGCCTGTTCCAGCAGCAGGCGCGGCGGCGCGCGCATCCATCACCAAAACCACGACCACTAAGGGCTGAAGCAGCTCCGGCATCGTCGTGCGCCCCCCTCCGGCCCTGACGAGCCGGAGCAAAAAAAGCAGCGCCGGATGGTGCACAGACTTTTTATTCGAAAGGGCAGAGCAATGAGCAAGCAACTGGTAGGCTTCGTCGGCTGGCGCGGCATGGTCGGCTCCGTGCTGATGGAGCGCATGCAGGCCGAAGGCGACTTCGAGATGATCGAGCCGATCTTCTTTTCCACCTCCAACGCCGGCGGCCAGGCGCCCGAGATGGCGCGCACGCACCGCGCGCTGCAGGACGCAAACGACGTCGCCGCGCTCACGAAGTGCGACATCATCATCTCCTGCCAGGGCGGCGACTACACCAAGACCATCTTCCCCCAGGTGCGCGCCAGCGGCTGGCAAGGCCACTGGATCGACGCGGCCAGCGCGCTGCGCATGCAGGATGACGCGGTCATCATCCTCGATCCGGTGAACGAAGACCTCATCAAGGCGAAACTCGCCGCGGGCGGCAGGAACTGGATCGGCGGCAACTGCACCAATTCCATCCTGCTGATGGGCCTCGTCGGTCTGTTCAAGGCCGATCTGGTTGAATGGGTCAGCTCCATGACCTACCAGGCGGCCTCGGGCGGCGGCGCAAATCACATGCGCGAGCTGCTCAAGGGCATGGGCGTGATCCACGGCGCGGTGGCCAAGGAACTCGCCACCCCGGCCTCGGCCATCCTCGAGATCGACCGCCAGGTCGCGCAGACCATCCGCCAGGACGTGCCGCGCGAATTCTTCGGCACTCCCCTCGCCGGCGGCCTGATCCCGTGGATCGACGCGCAGCTGGACAACGGCCAGTCCAAGGAAGAATGGAAAGGCCAGGCCGAGGTCAACAAGATCCTGGGCACACCCTCCCCCATCCCGGTCGACGGCCTGTGCGTGCGCATCGGCGCCATGCGTTGCCATTCGCTCGCGCTCACGCTCAAGCTCAAGCGCGACGTGCCGCTGGCCGAAGTCGAGGCGCTCATCAAGGGCGGCAACCCCTGGGTCAAGTTCGTGCCCAACGAGCGCGAACAGACCGTGAAGGAGCTCACGCCCGCCGCCATCACCGGCACCCTGGAAGTGGCCGTCGGCCGCGTGCGCAAGCTCAACATCGGCCCGCAGTACGTCTCCGCCTTCGTCGTGGGCGACCAGCTGCTCTGGGGCGCGGCCGAGCCGCTGCGCCGCATGCTGCGCATCCTGCTCAAGGCTTGATCCGGCCCGCAGCCGCGCACGGCGCTCGTGGGCGAGGCGGCCGTGCGAATTGTTGCCAGCAGCCAACAAGCGGGATGGGAAAGCGTTGAAAGAAAGCTGAACCGCATCCTCAGCTTGTCAGTGCAACACATTGATGCTAAGGTGCTTTGACCTGTCATCAGGCGCTTTCACGCTCCTGTTTTCAAAGCGCAAGGCACCCCTTTAGGACGCAACGCACATCGCCGCACCCATGCATCGCTGGAAATTCTCTCTCCTGGCCACCGCGGCCGCCCTGTCCACGGGGCTGTACATCGCCGACGCAAGCGCTCTGACGCTGGGTCGCGTGACCGTGCAATCGGCGTTGGGCGAGCCTCTGCGCGCCCAGGTTGCGCTGCCGAACATCACACCAGCCGAGGCGGACTCCCTGCACGTCAGCATCGCCAGCGCCGACGTCTTTCGCGCTCAGGGGCTGGAGTTCTCGCCCGCCGTCAATGGCATCCACCTGGAACTCAAGCGCGGCGCGGGGGGCGCCATGGTGCTGCAGTTGACCAGCAACAACGCGGTCAACGACCCGTTCATCGACCTCGTCATCGACGCCGCCTGGAATGCCGGCCACCTCGTGCGCAGCTACACGCTGCTCTTCGATCCTCCCGCGCTGCGCAGCACCCCGGCACCCGCACCCGTCGTCGCCCCGCAGACGCCAAGCAGCACCGCCGCGGCCGCGCCGGTGCGCACGCCGAGCATGTCCGCCACCCCGGCCGCGCGCGCGCCTGCCGCCGCAACGCACGATACGGCGCAGCCGTCCGGCAAGGAAGTGAACGTTCATGCGGGCGATACGGCCGGAGCTATCGCCAGCGCCCACCGCCCGAGCGGCATCTCGCTCGATCAGATGCTGGTGGCCATGGTGCGAGCCAATCCCCATGCCTTCATCGAAGGCAACGTCAACCGGCTGCGCGCGGGCTCCGTCCTGCAACTGCCGAGCAAGGAAGAGGCGCAGGCCACCCCCGCCGCGCAAGCGCGCCGCATCATCGCCACGCAAAGCCAGGATTTCGACGCCTACCGTCGCCGCCTGGCAGGCGCCGCTCCCGAGGCAGAGGTTCAGGCTGCCTCGC
Source organism: Comamonas sp. (assembly GCA_019912745.1). Classification (GTDB taxonomy): domain Bacteria; phylum Pseudomonadota; class Gammaproteobacteria; order Burkholderiales; family Burkholderiaceae_C; genus Comamonas_C. The sequence continues at coordinate 16,010 of JAIOIA010000209.1, forward strand.
GTTCGGCCAGCGGCAAGGTACAGACCGAGGTGGCGGAAGACAAACCCGCCGCCCAGAGCGCCGACAAGCTCACGCTGAGCAAAGGCAGTGCATCCAAGCAGACCGCGGATGCCAAGACGGCACAAGCCAAGCAGGCCGAAGACGACGCGGCGCGCCTGAAAGAGCTCTCCAAGAACATTGAAGATCTCAAGAATGTGAGCCAGGGAACCGAGCCCGCTCCAGCACCTGCCCCGCAAGCGGCCGAGCAGACGCCGCCCGCGTCCGGAGCCGCCGAGAGCTCGCCAGCCCCATCGGCCGTGGCCACCCCCGC
>JAIOIA010000210.1:0-23355 GCA_019912745.1 Comamonas sp.
TACTCCTGCTGCTCGATCTGATGGCGCTCGGCCGCGCGTTGCGCGATCTTGAGCTTGGCATCTGCAATGGCGCTCAGGCGCTCTTGGCGCCGGGCAATCTCCGCGGGCACGTCCATGCCGTCGGGCAGCGCTGCGCGGTCACTGTTCTCGGCCAGCGCCAGCAAGGTCTGCACTTCGCGCCGCAGTTGGGCTTCGATCTTGTGGGCGTACGCCCACGACAGCGCTTTGTGCTTGCTCGCGTTGGCCGTGATCTTGGTGCCGTCCAGTGCGATGGTGCCCAGCTTGAGCAGCTTCATCTCGCGCGCCAGGATCAGCACCTGCACGAACAGTGCCTCGACTTCTTTCAGAAAGCGCCGCCGGAACGTGGCAAGTGTGTCGTGATCGGGGTGTGTATTGGCCGCCACGTAGCGAAACGCCACCGAGTCGTAGGTGGCCCGCTCGATCTTGCGGCTCGAATGCACGCCGCTGGCGTAGCCGTAGATCAGCAGGCCCAGCAGCACTGCGGGATGGTGCGCCGCCGAGCCCCGGCCTGCGTACTGGCGCGTCAGATCGCTCAGATCAAGTTGCTCGATGACTTCAACCACGAAGCGCGCCAAGTGATCCTGGGGCAGCCATTCGTCCACCGACGGTGGCAGCAGGTAGGCGGTGTCTCGGTCTACGGCAACGAAGCGGCTCATCGGCTTGAACTCTCGGTTGGGTTGCGCTGATTGTCTCGGATCGCCTCTGCCGCCTCAAGGGGGCAAAGCCCGACAAACTCCTAGTGATGCGAGCGATACCACGTTGCATCAACGCAAACATGCACATGGACAAGCTGGCCAAGTACACGTTTTATAAGTAAAGTACGCGACAATCAGGAAAAAATATGTCATTTCTCACACCGCTTCGCTATCCAGGTGGGAAGGGTCGCATGGGCCCTTGGATTGCCGAGCTGCTACGACACAATCAAATCAGCGGTGGCTGGTATGTCGAACCATACGCTGGGGGATGCGGGGCCGCTATTTTCCTTCTAGCTCATGGGTACGTTGATCGCATTATTATCAACGATGCAGACCCAGTGATTTTTTCCTTTTGGAGGGCTGTCACTGAGCAATCGGATGAACTGATCGAAAAGATCAAATCCACCCAAGTTTCAATGACCACTTGGCATGCTCAGCGCGAAGTCCTTGCTACAGCGACCGGACACAGCCAACTCGACGTGGCCTTTGCAGCCTTTTTCTTAAATCGGACGAACCGATCTGGCATTCTCGCCGGCGGAGTCATTGGCGGCAAGAGTCAAAGTGGAACATGGAAGCTTGACGCGAGATACAACAAAGATGATTTGACTGAGCGTATCCGAACAATTGGTAAGCTATCGAAGCGAATTAGTGTTTACGGCTTGGATGCTTTGGCCTTGCTTGACGAAATAGAACCCGCATTGCCAAAAAAGAGCCTGATCTATTTAGATCCTCCATATTTTCAAAAGGGCTCACAGTTGTATCGAAACTTTTATGAACCTCAAGACCATGCAACGATTGCTCGGCGTGTCGCCAAGCTCAAAGTGCCAGTGATCGTAACGTATGACAACGCCAGGGAAATCGGTGAGCTATACCAAACGTTTGAGCAAGTTGAATTTAATTTAAAATACTCTACTCATCTTGCACGCCCTGAGGCCACAGAGCTATTGATTTATAAAAACCTCAGACTACAGTCTATTCCAGAATTGACCCGCGGCAAAATTCTAAGCCCAGCACGCCCTAACAAAGCAGCCAACATTATCCCACAACGTATTAACGAACTGGCGATCTAGGTTATGTGTGCTTCGATGGATCATTTTTTGTAATGTTTCTATTTCAATCATGGCACCACTAGGGTTGCAAAGTCGCCCAACCATATCTTCTTCAGACTGAGACAATTTTCCGTTTGTTTGCATGTGTTTTGCAGATTTCTTTATATTTTTTGCTAAAGACTGCTGATCGGGCAACTGGTTCTTAGTTCGGTAATGTAGCTCGCTCACTTCGATTAAGGCTCGCGTCAGCATCGTTGCGGCCAATGGAAATTTACTGACGTCGAGACCCCGAAGCTCAGCGACAAGCGTTTGCGCCTTAGGATAGCCAGTAGTGGGAATGGCTATACCTGGTGCGCGTGTTCCAAAAACCTTTTTTCGATCCGCAGAGGATGTTGCTGGGGTTGAGACGCCTCGCGGGGGAGGGGTTGGGCCACCCGGAGCAGCAGCGCCATTTGTAGCGGTAGTACTGTTATTTACAGCTGCTGCAGACGCATTCGGCGTTGAAGAAGATGGATTAGTAGCAGTAGCTGAAGATGCACTAGTTGTTGCCGACGAAGGGGCAGACGGTAGAGGCGGAGGAAGCAGTCCCGCCGATGATCGCACCTCGTCAATATAAGACTTTGCTTGCTCAGGGGTGAAAATTTCATTCACACTTTTTCCGCGCCCAAAGTCGCCGACAATCTTTGTCGCCATTTGCCTTACCGTTTCTCGTGGCAAATTAAGCGATAGCTCATCTCCCGAATTTATGTCAAAACCGAGCAGCCGCAAATTCTCCACACTAAAGAATCGCTGCAAGGAGGAAATTGGAAAATCATCCTCAACAAATATTCCTTCGCCCTCTGCCCAAAGAGCGTATTGCCCAGGTCGTTTATACTCTGGGGTATGGCCATGATTGAGCAAATATAGGGTGCGCAAATAAGCCGACCAATCCATTTGCCCAGCGCCGCCCATTTCGCCCTGATGCCGTGAAAGAACCTCACGAATCATAGCCTGTTCATTGTCAGTAACAGTTAAATCCACTCGCGACGGAAAGTTTTTGTGTGTTTCCGCAATTTTTGCTATCCTCGGAGTTAATTCCGGCTCAGGGCATCTATCCGGATTATTAAGCAGTTTTAATGCGGTAATTCGGCGATTGCCATCTTTGACCGTATAAGTCCCATTCCCGTTGGGAGAGGCGAGAATGGGCATCGTTGTGAGTCCATCGCGGGCAATGCTTTCACAAATAGTGAGAAATTGCGCCCTTTTCCGTAGAATACGGCGCATGCAGTCGTTCTGATCCGCACCAGCCCGAATTCGCGCATTATGTACATCCAACATAATGTCTTCGACAGCAATGTCGGCCTCAATTCTGAAATCGCTACGCGCCATATGTGTGTCCCTCCGATTGCGGATGTTGAGTGTAACAAAATATCTTGTCAGGCCAACCGCTTAGCCAAGTCTTCCGCACGTGGGTGGTAATACCGCATAAGCATCCGCGGGTCTTTGTGCCCCGTAATCTTCGTCAGTTCGTGCAAGGGGAAGATCGAGGCCAGGCGCGACGTGGCTTCGTGCCGCAGATCGTGAAAGCGCAGGTCGGTCAGGAACTTGCTATCGGGTCGCTGCTTGGCCTCCGTGCATTCTTCGACGTAGCGTTGCCGTGCGCGCTTGACGGCACGCTCAAAGGCCCGAGTCACCGCATCGCTGCGAATATCGAACACGCGACCGTTGCCCTCAGCATCCGCGTCCTGTGCGTCCATCAGGGCTTGAAGCACCGACACGGCGCTAGATGAGAGGGGAACGTCACGAGCGGTGCCGTTCTTCGTAGCGGGCAGGTGCGCAACCCGCCGCTTCAAATCCACGTGCTCCCAACGCCCCCTGCGGGTGATCCGCATCATGGTCAACAAGGCCCTGGAGAAGATGGACGATCTGTTTGCCCAGATGTATGCGGCCGACATCAAAGGTGGACGCCCCAGCATCGCCCCCGAGAAACTGCTGCGCGCCATGCTCATCCAGGTGCTCTACAGCGTGCGCTCGGAGCGCCAACTCATGGAGCAAACCCAGTACAACCTGCTGTTTCGCTGGTTCATTGGCCTGGCCATGGACGATGCCGTGTGGGTGCCCACCGTCTTCAGCAAGAACCGCGAACGCCTTATCGAGCACGATGCCGTCATCGAGTTCTTCAACCAGATCGTGCAGCAAGCCCAGGAGCAGGAACTGCTCAGTGGCGAACACTTCAGCGTGGACGGCACCCTGATCCAGGCCTGGGCGGGCCACAAGAGTTTTGTGCGCAAAGACCGCCAGGGCGACGACGATACCGACGCGGGGAACTTCAAAGACCAAAAGCGCAGCAACGACACCCACGAGTCCACAACGGACGCGGATGCAAGGCTGTACCGCAAGGGCAAGACGGCCAGTGAGTTGCGCTTCATGGGCCACACACTCACCGACAACCGCCACGGGCTGGTGGTCAGCGCCGTGGTCACCCAGGCCGACGGTTATGCCGAGCGCGAAGCGGCCAAGGCCATGATCAACGATGCGCGGCAGGCACTACCGGGCGATGAGCCCATCACTATCACGCTGGGCGCGGACAAAGGCTACGACGCCAAGGAATTCATTGAATCCCTGCAAGCGATGAACGTACTGCCCCACGTAGCGCAAAACAAGTCAGGGCGCCAATCGGCGGTGCCTGATGCGATTGCAGACAGCGAAGGCTACGCCATCTCCCAGCAAAAGAGAAAGCTGATCGAACAAGGCTTTGGCTGGGCCAAGACGGTGGGTCACATGCGTCAGGTGGTGGTACGCGGGATCAAGAAGGTTGATCAGCTGTTTGTGCTGACGATGGCGGGCTACAACCTCACGCGACTGCGCAGCTTGGGGCAAATCCGTCTGCTGGGGCAGGTGTAAAGGGAAAAGGATCAGAAAACCGTGCTGTACGGCTGAAAGCAGGCGATTTTGAGGGGCTGATTTTCAGGATACGGAAAAATGCGGCTACAGCCGCTGAACAGGTTCGGACGCTGGGGAGTATTTCAGCAGCCTGCTAACGGTCTTTCAACCACGGTGTTCTGTGCAGTCGTGCCCAGCTCCGCAATCCCCGTGGCCTTAACCGAACTCTGATGGTTGCACGACGAGCGTTCTTGTGCGAAACGTTGCCCCAGGAGCATGGCCGTGTTCGGCCATGTTTCCTCATGCCTTCATTTCATGGGCAGCATGACGGTCGGGAGCCAATACTGCATGGTCGTGCAGCCAGCTTGCTTTGTCGTACACAGAGCCTGGAAACTCTCGGGCCAAGGTGGTTTTCTGCAAGATGAGCTCTCGGGCCAAGCGCGCTACGACTGCCAGCTCTTTTTCATTTTGGACCTCAAGCGGCGCTACAAGGGTGACACCCATCGCCCAGTTGAGACGCTTCCATTTCCATGAGGGTCGTACCTCCAAATCAATCCCATCGCGGGCCAGCCGCTCTTCAATTTGTTGCAGTTTGGCGTAATGTTGTGCTTGAGCCTCGGAAGGGGCGCGACTAATGAAGCTGCGCAGCCTTTTTCCGCTTGCTCGACTTGTCAGCCATCTTGTAGCTCTTGATCGCGCCCTCGAAGAGCCAATCATCTTGGGGGCCTTCACCCGCCTCTTCCCAAGCCATGGACGAAATCGTGTCCTCATAGACGCGTCGAGGGTGTTTCCACCAGACGATGATGCGCCGCCCGTTGAGGATGAAGCCCACGTCATCCCAGGAAGACAGAGTTTCCGATTCCATGTCCCCGTAGACGTGTGGGATGTACAGGCCGCCATCTGAAAGACGCCACTGGTGCGTGCGGTGATACTCGCGCATGCGCCTGCCCAGAAATTCATAGTGTGGGTTTTTCATAGGGTTCCATCTACACCGGAGGGACGCGAAGGCCTAGCGAGCAGCTTCAAGGCAGCCTCCTGAAGGTGCGTCTGGCGGCATAAATGATATGCGCGCCATAGTGAATGATCGGGGGTGATGTTGAACCGCCCCGGGTTTGAACTGCCCCCCAGAAGTTTCAGGACGCGCTCGTAGTCTGTGAAAATCTCCTGCAGCAGATGCTTCTCTATTGCCAGCGCAAGCGGAGCGCCTTTCATGGGAACCAGGAAGCTGCACCCGGCACTCTGTTTGAGGCACTATTGGGCAAGGGCAGGTGTTCGCGTGACTGGGCGGACTGGGTTGTACGGCATGCCGCCAGCCAGTTGCAGTGGTTAGCGCGTGGTAGCCTGTTTTCTCGCAGTGCTGGGTAGGGTCATCGTAGTTTTTCAATGCATCCTCGACTTGAGGATATCGGTAGTTGTTACACACTTAACCCAGTCCTGCGCACTCGCTGTTTCGCCCACGTGGCACAGAATTGGGTTGTTTCGCGGCACGGAAATGCTTCTAGTGACACGGAACTGAGCCACACCCATGTCGCAGGGTCCTGTGCGCACTCAAAGCGCCGTGGCCTTGGATTTTGTCCCTAGAAATTCGATTGTCGAGAATTCGCGATCTTAGGTTGGTTCAGATTCCTGAAGTTGCTTCATTATTTCTATGCCCATTTTGTCGAGCGCGTTCACTACTGCTGCCTTGCATGGCACCTTGTCACCGCTGGCGGCCGAATGCTTGAAAGTGGCCGCCCTTCCTGGGCATCTGCTGACGACCTTCTGTACCACGCCCTTTGCATAGCGGATCTCTGAAAGAAAATGCTGCAGCCATTTTTCTAAATTGTCTTGGTCATCGAGAAGAAACACGAGCCCTTTAAAGGACTCTTCAGCATTTTCTGTGACGCCATTTTTGCCCTTCTTTTTTTGTGGTCGACGCTGAATCTCGACAATGTGGATAGGCATGCCCTGGGCAACTATCCGGGCGACCAAAATGCCTCTTATTTCCTGAAGCGTGGTGATGTCCATGTAGGGCCATTTCCGGGTCGTGCCGTCCACTTCGTCCGTCTCGTCGAACGGTTGGAGTCCGATTAGTCTTGGCTCGGCCTCACCCCTGTACCCTTCATTGAAGGTGAACCACTCCACAGACTGAATCTGGCTTGGTAACTCCTTCTTTAGGAACAGCATCGCGTTCCACATGTCACGCAACATGCCCTGGGACTCCATGACTGTCTTGGCATGGATAGAGGCGTACCCAACGCCTTGACCGCTGCCATGTGGCTCGCCACTGGAAAACGCCGATGCATCCGCTCCTTTTACCTTGGGTCCGGAAGTGCCTTTGGCTCGGTCATTTCTCATACTGATGATGACACGTGGTTCACCCAGCTCCTCGAAAACCGGATCTTCGATTTCGGCGGAAATCGCGTGTGGGTCCGGCTCCACATCGCCTGTGAGGTCAACAATCTCTGGTGGTTTGATGAGCGTCCGCTCCGGTGCGCCGGCCCATGCGCGCCCAGATTCATCGCTATCCGACAGCTGACTTGCGGTGTTAGCATTTTCCCGGCCGCGCAGGATTTGGGGGCCCGCCGGCTGGCTGCAACCGACAATCTGCAAGGCGAGGAAGGACCTGCTTCCATCGACTTCATCGAACCAGATGCCTTTTGCTTTCAACTCGGCTGGGCCACGAAACCAGGGGGCAACCTTGATGAAAGCGGGCCTCTTGCCAGCAGGGTCATGGAAGGCTTCGATCTGTGCGTAGATGCTCTTGACCGCCTTCTCCGTGTAGGGTTGGTACTTGGCGTGAGCAAGGAGAACAACGTCTCCGTTCACAAGGCGCTTTCTCAGCTTAACCTTCCACCTGCCATTGTCGGACTCTTCCGGCTCGTTCAGAGGGGCATACAGCCGTTGTTCCAGACACGCTTTCCAAGAATAGGTGGCGAGTACTCGGCGCAACTCTGCTGATCGTCCATAGCAGCGTGTGAAAAATTCGAGACAAGGGACAATCAGTCTTCCGCCAGCGGGTAGTGTGAATTCAAGAAGCCAGTTTTGGTCCTTTGGATACGCCAAGGGATAGATGCTGTGCGGATAAGGTGGCGGACTTCCGTCTTCAGTCGCTTGATGGAACGAAGTGAGTTTCCAGTTTGGTTTCGTGAAATCAACGGTAAATTTCTCGATATTGAAAATTACCTCAGCGCGGCATAGACGCTCCCGCCAGACGGTGCCGACTCTGACCTGGCCAAGAGCCGTAAGCGGCATTCTCCGATGGATCACTTCATCGGACAAGTTCCCATCATTTAGCAGCGAACGAAATGCGACGAGTGCGTTCGGTTGCGAGTTTGCACTGTGATTTTTGTAGATACCGCAGTACCACCAGACAATCCAATCCTTGTGATTGTTAGGCAGGATATTCTCAAGCCGGACTACTTTGCTGATGCGTTTGAGTCTTTGTCTAAGAGGAATGGGCATAGAGACATGGCAAAAGAAACGCCACCTCTGCATCAGCAGGGGTGGCGTTGTTCGGGTGGGGCGACAGTTACAAGCTTGTCGCAACTATTTTTAGCCTGTCGCAGGAATTTGTATATCTCACAGCCCCCGCCCACCAGCGCCACCGCGCTGCAGGTGTGGTGCGGGCTGGCCGTGGGGCGCTGCATCCAGTGACCGGGTGTGAAGCGCCCCGCGAGGCTGGCGATCGCCGCGCTCTCCAGCGCCTCCTCGATCCGCATGGTCGGCAAGATGCCTGCGAAGCGCTGTGCAAGCATGGATTTGCCCGAACCCGGTGGGCCCACGAGCAGGAGCCCGTGGCCTCCGGCGGCGGCGATTTCCAGCGCGCGCCGGGCGGCGGCCTGGCCCTTCACGTCGGCCAGGTCCGGCCCGACTGCGGCGGCTTGCGGCGCCGCAGGCTGCACGCGCTGCCAGCCCGCAGCCTCGGCAGGCGCAGCGTCGCCGCTGCCCGATGGCAGAAACTGCGCCACCACGTCCAGCAGATGATCGGCGCCGTAGATCGCCGCATCGGGCACGAGTGCTGCCTCTTGCGCACTGGCCGTGGGCAATACCATGCGGGCCTGCTCGCCCTGGGTGCGCAGCGCCAGCGCCGTGGCGAGCGCTCCGCGCACCGGCCTGAGCTGGCCGGAGAGCGAGAGCTCGCCCGCAAACTCCCAGCCCGTGAGCTGCGTCGCGTCGATCTGGCCGCTGGCGGCCAGCACACCGAGCGCGATTGGCAGGTCAAAGCGGCCGGAATCCTTGGGCAGGTCGGCCGGCGCGAGGTTGACCGTGATGCGCTTGTTCGACGGAAATTCGAGTCCGCTGTTGAGCAGCGCGGCGCGCACGCGCTCGCGCGCTTCCTTGACCTCCACATCCGCCAGCCCAACAAGCGTGAACGAGGGCAGCCCATTGGCCAGGTGCACCTCCACCGTCACGGCGGGCGCTTGCAGGCCGAGCAGGGCGCGGCTTTGCACCAAAGCAAGACTCATGGTGTGAAACCTCCCCAATCTGGTGCGCACCGTTCCTGGTCAGGACGGCGCTTTCGCAGGCAAATGTACTTGCAAGCGTGCTGGCACGGTCCGTGCATTGCCTGACTCGTCTGATCACCCATCCAAAGGAAGAACCATGCTCCGCGCTCTCCTGAAGTCCTTTTGCCTGGCGCTCGCCGTAGCCGCTGCGCCCATGTTGGCGAACGCGCAGCTCACGGCCAATCTGTCGCTGACGAGCAACTACAAGGTGCGCGGCCAGGATCAGGACGTGAACCGCGTCAAGGCGGTGAGCCCCGCCGTTCAGGGGGGGCTCGATTACGCCTTTGGAGCCAGCGGCTTCTACGTGGGCAACTGGAACTCCAGCGTCGACTGGCTGGCGGGCAACGCCATCGAGTCGGACCTGTACGGCGGCTACCGGTTCAAGGCGGGCGGGCTCGATCTGGACGTCGGCGCGCTGACCTATCTGTACCCGGGCAACAGTAGCGGGAACACCACCGAGCTCTATGGTTCGATCACCCGGGGTCCGTTCACCGTCAAGTATTCGCATACCGTTTCCCGTGACTACTTCGGCTGGGCCAGCGCCGGGACGTCCGGCAAACGCGGTCGCAACACGGGCTATCTGAATCTGGCTTTTGTCCACGAGGTGGCGCCGAAATACACCCTCAGGGCGGCCATGGGCTACACGCGCTTTGCGAGCGACATCAGGGGTCTGGGCGTACCCAACTACATGGACTATCAATTGGGCGGTGCCCACGATCTTGGTGATGGCTTGTCTCTGTCCGCGGTCGTGGCGGGCGCCAGCCGAAGGGGATTCTTCGGCGATGCCAACAAGGCGCGACTGATCGTCACCCTGACCAAGACCCTGTAATTTCTTCCAAGGAGAGTCCGTCATGAAAATGATCACCGCCGTCATCAAACCCTTCAAGCTCGACGAGGTGCGAGAGGCCCTTTCGGCCATCGGCGTGCAGGGCATCACCGTCACCGAGGTCAAGGGCTTCGGCCGCCAGAAGGGTCACACCGAGTTGTACCGCGGCGCGGAGTACGTCGTGGACTTCCTGCCCAAGGTCAAGGTGGAAGCCGCCGTGGTCGACGAGCTCGTGGAGCGTGTGATCGATGCCATCGAAGGCGCGGCGCGCACCGGCAAGATCGGCGACGGCAAGATCTTCGTGGCCGACCTGGAGCAGGTCATCCGCATTCGCACCGGCGAGACCGGCGCCCAGGCCATTTGATTCCCGCACGGAGAATGACGATGAACAAGCGAATGTTTCCGGTGGCCCTGGCCTTGCTCGCAAGCGGCGCCGCGCTGGCGCAGACCGCGCCCGCGCCCCGGATCGACTCTGGCGACACGGCATGGATGCTGACCTCCACGCTGCTGGTGATCCTCATGACCATACCGGGTCTGGCGCTGTTCTATGGCGGATTGGGGCGTGCCAAGAACATGCTGTCGGTGCTGGTGCAGGTGTTCGTGGTATTCGCGCTGGTGTCGCTGCTGTGGGCGCTTTACGGCTACAGCCTGGCGTTCTCGGGCGAGGGGCGCTTCGTGGGCGACCTGTCCAAGCTGTTCCTGCGGGGCGTGAACATGCAGACCTTTGGCGCGCTCACCACCATCCCGGAGTACGTGTTCTTCGCGTTTCAGGGGACGTTCGCGGCCATCACGGTGGCGCTGATCGTCGGCTCGCTCGCCGAGCGCGTCAAATTCCGCGCGGTGCTGGTCTTTGCCGTGCTGTGGTTCACGATCAGCTATGTGCCCATGGCGCACATCGTCTGGGGCGGCGGCCTGCTCGGGGCGGATGGCGCGCTGGATTTCGCCGGTGGCACCGTGGTGCACATCAACGCTGGCGTGGCGGGCCTGGTGGGCGCCTACATGGTGGGCAGGCGCATCGGTTTTGGCCGCGAGGCGTTCACGCCGCATTCGCTCGCGTTGACCATGGTGGGTGCGTCGCTCCTGTGGGTGGGCTGGTTCGGCTTCAACGCGGGCTCTGCCGGGGCGGCCAACGCCGTCGCGGGCCTGGCCTTCGTCAATACGGTGCTGGCCACGGCCGCCGCCACGTTGAGCTGGAGCGCGGGCGAAGGCCTGCACAAGGGCAAGGCCTCGATGCTGGGGGCGGCCTCGGGCGCGGTGGCGGGGCTGGTCGCGGTCACGCCGGCGGCGGGCTTCGTCGGCCCCATGGGCGCGCTCATCATCGGCCTGGTGGCCGGGCTCGTGTGCCTGTGGGGGGTGACTGGCCTCAAGCGCCTGCTGCGCGTGGACGACGCCTTCGACGTCTTCGGCGTGCATGGCGTGGGCGGCATCGTTGGCGCCCTCCTCACCGGCGTGTTCGCGGCGCAGGGCCTGGGCGGCACGGGCGGCGCAACGCCCGATACCTTCCACATGGCCACGCAGGTCTGGATCCAGGTCAAGAGCGTGCTGTTCACCGTGGTGTGGTCCACGGTTTCGTCCTTGATCGCCTACAAGGTGGCGGACCTGCTGGTGGGACTGCGCGTGGACGAAGAATCCGAACGCGAGGGCCTGGACATTTCCTCGCACGGCGAGTCTGCCTACGCGCGCTGATCGGGCTGTTCCGACACGCGCTGATCGAGGCGCGGGGGTGGCGGCGCGGCAGTACCATCGGCGCCATGACGGCCACACTCGATTCCCTCGTTGATCGCGTGCGCGAAAGCGCGGCGCGCGCGGCCCCCTTGCACATCCGTGGCGGGGGCAGCAAGTCCTTTCATCCGCAGTGCGCGGCGGTGCGGGGGCAGGCGCTGGAGCTGGGCATGCTGAGCGGCATTCTCGACTACGAGCCGACCGAGCTCGTCATCACCGCCCGCGCGGGCACGAGCGTAGCCGAGCTTCAGGAGACGCTCGCGGGCCACGGCCAATACCTTGCATTTGAGCCGCCGCAGTTCGCGCCCGGTGGCACCGTAGGCGGCATGGTCGCGAGCGGCCTCTCGGGCCCGGCGCGCGCCAGCGTGGGCGCGCTGCGCGACTTCGTGCTCGGTGTGGAGCTCATCAACGGCAAGGGCGAACTGCTGCGCTTTGGCGGGCAGGTGATGAAGAACGTGGCGGGCTACGATGTCTCGCGCCTCATGGCGGGCAGTTGGGGGCAGCTCGGCGTGATCACCGAGGTCAGCCTGAAGGTGCTGCCACGCCCCGTGGCCGAGGCCAGCCTGCGCTTTGAATGCGCGCGGGACGAGGCGTTGCGCCGCCTGGCCGCGTGGGGCCGCCAGCCCCTGCCGCTCAATGCAAGCTGCTGGGTGCGCGCCGATGGCCAGGAGCTGCTCTATGTGCGTCTGCGCGGCGCTCGTGCGGCCGTGGATGCCGCGACCAGCGTCATGGGCGGCGAGCGGCTGGACGATGTGGCGGACGACTGGCAGGCCTGCCGCGACCAGCGCCTGCCATGGTTTACCGGCATGACCGGGGATCACGCCCTGTGGCGCCTGTCGGTGCCGCAGACGGCGCCGGTGCTGGCGCTGCCCGGGGGCGTGGAGGTGCCGCTGATCGAATGGCACGGTGGCCTGCGCTGGGTGCAGGCGCCGCTTGCCGCCGGGGATGACCTGCGCGCCGCGGCCCGCGCCGTGGGCGGCAGCGCAACTCTTTTCAGAGCGCCTGGCGCAGATGGGGTGGGCGCTACAGCCGATTTTTATCCCGAATCTCAGGCGCTGCGGGCCATTCTTGATCGGCTCAAGCAGGCGTTCGACCCGGCGGGCATCTTCAATACCGGGAGGGCCTGACGCATGCAAACCCATCTCTCCCCCGAATTCCTCGGCACGCCCGACGGCGAGGAGGCCGAGGCCATCCTGCGCAAGTGCGTGCACTGCGGTTTCTGCCTGGCCACCTGCCCGACCTATCAGCTGATGGGCGACGAGCTCGACAGCCCGCGCGGGCGCATCTACCTGATGAAGCAGGTGCTCGAAGGCCAGGAAGTCACGCGCAAGACGCAGGAGCACCTGGACCGGTGCCTGACCTGCCGCAACTGCGAAACCACCTGCCCCAGCGGCGTGGAGTACGGCAAGCTGCTCGATATCGGCCGCCGCGTGGTCGAGGAAAAAGTGGCGCGCCCGCCGGTCGAGAAAACCGTGCGCTGGGCGCTGGCGCAGGGCCTGCCCTCGCCGCTCTTCGGCCCGGCGATGAAGTTGGGTCAGGCGGTTCGTGGCCTGCTGCCCGAGCGCCTGCGCGAGAAGGTGCCGCCGCGCCAGAGCGCTGGCCACTGGCCCACCGCCGTGCATGCGCGCAAGGTGCTGCTGCTCGCGGGCTGCGTGCAGCCCTCGATGGCGCCCAACATCAACGGCGCGACGGCGCGCGTGCTCGACGCCGCCGGCATCCAGACCCTGATCGCGCCCAAGGCCGGCTGCTGCGGCGCGGTGAAGTTCCACCTCAACGACCAGGAGGGCGGCAAGGACGAGATGCGCGCCAACATCGACGCCTGGCTGCCGTATCTGGAAAGCGGCGAGGCCGAGTGCATCGTGATGAACGCCTCGGGCTGCGGCGTCACCGTCAAGGAGTACGGCCATGCGCTGCGCCACGACCCGGCGTATGCCGACAAGGCAGCCAAGGTGAGCGCCGCCACGCGCGACCTCTCCGAGCTGCTGCCCGACCTCGTGCCGCTGCTCCAGGGCAAGGTCAAGGCGCAGGGCCAGCCCTTTGCCTATCACCCGCCGTGCACGCTGCAGCACGGACAGCAGCTGCGCGGCGGCGTGGAGCAGGGCCTGGCGGCACTGGGCTTCACGCTGCGCCTGGCCGCGAGCGAATCGCACCTGTGCTGCGGCTCGGCGGGCACATACTCGGTGCTGGAGCCCGAGACCGCGCACCAGCTCAGAGACCGTAAACTCGCGCATCTTCAGGAGTCGTTTCCCGACGGAGCGCCTCAAGCCATCCTCTCCGCCAACATCGGCTGCATCACCCACCTGCAAAGCGGCACCGACACGCCGGTGCGCCACTGGATCGAAGTGCTCGACGAAGCGCTCACCTCATGACCGACGAGATCGAAACCCCACCCGCCACCGAAAAACCCGCCGCCGAAGCCAGCGCGCGCAAGCCCCACCCCGCGCGCACCGCGCCGCCGCTGCTCGCCGAGCTGGCGCAGTGGTATCCGCGCCTGTTCGGCGAGCGGCCGCTGCCGCTCAAGCGCGGCATCTTTCACGACCTGATGGCGGCGCGCGCGCCCGACAAGGACGCGCTCAAGCAGGCGCTGGCCTGGCACACGCGTTCCACGCGCTACCTCGTCGCCGTGGCCGGCGGCCAGCCGCGCCATGACCTGGACGGCAACAGCGTCGAAGCCGTGGCGCCCGAGCACGTCTACCAGGCGCTGTGCGAGGTGTTTCGCCGACGCCAGCGGCGCAGCCAGGAAGACCTCGCGCCGCAGCTGCGCCAGCGCATCGCGCGCGCCTGCGAGGCCAGCGGCCTCACGCGTGAAGCCTATGCCGAGCGCGTGCGCGGACGCGACGAGCGCGCCAATGAGGCGCTGGACGCGGCGCTGGCTGAAGTGGCCGAGCACGATGCGCGCGCCGAGGCGCTGCTGCGCGCCTTCGAGGCCAGTCGGGCCGAGGTGGCGGACTTTGCCGCGATGTACGGCCTGGCCGTGCCCGTGGTGCAGCGCGCGCTGACCCGTGCGCGCCAGCTGCAGCGCCTGGGCACGGATACCGCGGGGGCCTGAGGCCGTGCGCCTTCACCGGCGCGATGGCAGCGCCGCCAGCAGCGATACCGAGATGATGAGCGCGCCGCCCGCCCAGGTGCTGGCGCTGGGCTGAGCCGCGCCGGCGAGCACGGAGGAGCCGCTGGCGAACAGCACCTCGCAGAGCATCACCAGCGCCGTCGTGCCCGCGGGCAGGCGGGTGGCGCCGAACTGCAGCGCCCAGTTGGCCAGCATGAGTGCCGTGCCCCAGAGCACCACGGGGACGATCCAGTCGGGTGCCGCGTCTGGCAGGGCCGGCACCACGCCGAGCGACGTACCGCCGGCCGCCACGGCGAGGCCCATCAGCGCGCCGCCCGCGAACATCGCCAGCACCCGTGCCTGCGTGGGCTCGTCGCGCAGACGCCGCAGCGCCACGTTGGTCGCGGCGAACATGAAACCGCCCATCAGGGCCAGCGCATCCGCCAGCGAAAACCCGCGCGTGAAGTGCCCCAGGTCGCCATCGGCGGGCCAGAGCACCAGCACCACGCCGCCGAAGGCCAGCAGCAGGCGCCCCAGCGCGCCGGCCGTCGGGCGCTCACCCAGGAAGCGCCAGGCCAGCAGGATGGACCAGGCCGGCATCAGGTAGAACAGAATCACCACCCGCACGACATCGCCGACCGTGATGGCCCAGTTGAAGCAGATGTTGGTCAGGCCCGCCACCAGCACCAGCAGCCACAGTGATGGCGTGCGCGCCATCCCGCGCGCGGCCTGGGGGCGGACCAGCACCAGCACCGCCGTGATCATCGTGAACATCAGCGCCGTGGCCCACAGCGGGTGCAGCCCCGCGCCCTGCATGAGGCGCAGCGGCCACCACGACAGCCCCCAGATCAGGGCATTGCACAGCAGGGCGAGGACAGGCAAAGAATTCAGCAATAAAAGCGCTATTAACTATCAAAACGAGAGTGACTATTTGTCACGCCGCGCGACCACCTTGAGCCGCGACATCTCTTCGCGGAAGGTGCGCAGGTTCCACTTGTACCAGCGCCCGATGAGCCACATGACCACCACCACGCTGGCGCCGAACGCGGTGACCGCGCCAAAGGCCGACAGCCCCCATTTGCTGGCCGCGCTGTAGGCGCCGCCCATGAGCAGGATGGCCAACTGCTCGTTGAAATTCTGCACCGCGATCGAGCGGCCGGAACCCATCAGGTGGTGGCCGCGGTGCTGCAGCAGCGCGTTCATCGGCACCACCAGAAAGCCGCCGAGCGCGCCCATGAACACGAGGAACGGTACGGCAACCCAGATGCTGTGGATCAGGTTCATGGCCATCACAAGGCCGCCCATGGCGATGCCCCAGGGGATCACGCGCGGTGCGCGGTCCAGCCGGATGCGCATCGAGGCGAAGACCGCGCCGCTGGCCGTGCCGACCGCCACCACACCCACCAGCGCCGCCGCGTCGGTCGTGCCGTAGCCCAGCGCCGCCGCGGCCCAGGCCAGCACCACGTAGCGCAGGTTGCCCGAAACGCCCCAGAACAGCGTCGTCGAGGCGAGCGAGATCTGCCCCAGCTTGTCGCGCCACAGGCGCTTGTTGCATTCGCGAAAGTCCGGCAGCAGCGCCAGCGGGTTGCGCGGCATGCGCTGGCGGCGCGTGCGCGTGAGCGGAATGTGCAGGTTGAACCAGGCCGCCAGCAGGTACACCGGAATCAGCGCCAGGATCGCGCCCTCGGCCGGCAGATCGATGCCCGGCCAGTTCCCGGCCAGCAGCAGCTCGGCGACGTGCGGCGCCACGAGCTGGCCGCCCAGCACCACGCCCAGGATGATCGAGGCGATCGTCAGCCCCTCGATCCAGCCATTGGCCTTCACCAGCAGCGAGGCGGGCAGCAGCTCGGTCAGGATGCCGTACTTGGCCGGTGAATAGGCCGCCGCGCCCAGCCCCACCACGCCGTAGGCCAGCAGCGGGTGTGAGCCCGCGAGCATCAGGAGGCACCCCAGCGCCTTGATCGCATTGCTGTAGAACATCACCCGCCCCTTGGGCATGGAGTCGGCGAAGGCGCCGACCCAGGGCGCCAGCAGCACGTAGAACAGCGCGAACATCGGCACCAATGCGGCGGCCTGCCAAGGGGCGGCGCCGTTGGTGCGCAACAGCTCCACGGCCACGACGAACAAGGCGTTGTCTGCCAGCGAGCTGAAAAACTGCGCCGACATGATGGTGTAGAAACCGCGCTTCATCGGGAGCTGGCAAGGCACGCCATGGGGCAGGCGTGCCGATGTTAAATCTGGTTACTCCGAGGAGCGACGCGCGGGTTTATATCACGCGCTGCCCCTTGGGGCCGGTGCGAGAATGCCCGCGCTCTTCGCTGCCCTGATTGCATCTGTCCCATGCCACGTCCCATCCTCGCCACCATCCACACCAGCGCGCTGCGCCACAACCTCGACGTGGCGCGCCAGCGCGCGCAGGGCGCGCGCGTCTGGGCTGTCGTCAAGGCCAATGCCTACGGGCATGGCATCGAGCGCGTGTTCGACGCCTTTCGCATCGCAGACGGCTTCGCGCTGCTCGATCTGGCCGAGGCGCAGCAGCTGCGACAGCTCGGCTGGCGCGGACCCGTCCTGCTGCTCGAGGGCGTGTTCGAGCCGCGCGATCTCGAAATCTGTTCGCGCCTGTCGCTGTGGCACGCGGTGCACACCGACGCGCAGATCGACTGGCTCAGCCAGCACAAGACGCAGGCGCCGCACCGCGTGTTCCTGTTGATGAATTCGGGCATGAACCGCCTGGGCTTCACGCCCGCGCGCTACCGCGCCGCCTGGGCGCGGCTGAACGCGCTGCCGCAGGTCGACGACATCGCCCTGATGACGCATTTTTCGGATGCCGACGGCGATCGCGGCATCGCGCACCAGATCGACGTGTTCGAGGCCACCACGCGCGATCTGCCGGGCGAACGCAGCGTGGCCAACAGCGCCGCGCTGCTGCGTCACGCCGACGCGGCGCGCGTGCGCGGCGACTGGGTGCGCCCGGGCATCATGCTCTATGGCAGCTCGCCCGACTACCCGGCCCACGATGCGACGCACTGGGGTCTGCAGCCGGCGATGACGCTCGCCTCGCGGGTCATCGGTGTGCAGCATCTCGAAGCGGGCGACACCGTGGGCTATGGCTCCACTTTCACGGCCGACGGGCCAATGGTGGTCGGCACCGTCGCCTGCGGCTATGCCGACGGCTATCCGCGCCACGGCGGCACTGGCACGCCGGTGCTGGTGAACGGCACGCGCACGCGCACGCTGGGGCGCGTGAGCATGGACATGCTCGCGGTTGACCTCACCGAGCTGCCGCAGGCGGGCGTGGGCAGCGAGGTCACGCTCTGGGGGCGCGCGGGCAACGGCGCGCTGCTGCCGGTGGAAGAAGTGGCCACGGCCGCGGGCACCATAGGCTACGAGCAGCTGTGCGCGCTCGCGCCGCGCGTGCCGGTGCGCGTCGAGGCTTGAGAGACTGAGCGCCGTGGCCAAGGACAAGACCCTCTACACCTGCAACGAGTGCGGCGCGAGCAGCCCGCGCTGGCTCGGCAAGTGCCCCGGCTGCGGCGCGTGGAATACCCTGGTCGAAACCGTGGCCGAGACGCCCGGCGCCGGCAAGAACCGGCTCGGCAGCGCACCCTACGCGGGACTGGCCCCGGCGCAGCAGGTGGTGCCGCTCTCGGCCATCGAGGCGGCTGAGGTGGCGCGCACCGCCAGCGGCATCGCCGAGCTCGACCGCGTGCTGGGCGGCGGCATCGTCGAGGGCGGCGTGGTGCTGATGGGCGGCGATCCGGGCATCGGCAAGTCCACACTGCTCTTGCAGGCGCTCGATGCGTTGCAGCGCCTGGGCCTGCCGGTGCTCTACGTCACGGGCGAGGAGAGCGCCGCGCAGGTGGCGCTGCGCGCGCGCCGCCTGGGCCTGGCGGGCAGCCAGGTGCAGGTGCTGGCCGAAATCCAGCTCGAAAAAATCCTCGCTACCGTCGATGCCGTGCAGCCCGCGGTCTGCGTGATCGACTCCATTCAGACCATTTTTTCCGACCAGCTCGCCAGTGCCCCCGGCAGCGTGGCGCAGGTGCGCGAATGCGCGGCCCACCTCACGCGCCTGGCCAAGGCCAGTGGCATCGCCGTGGTGTTCGTTGGCCACGTCACCAAGGAAGGGGCGATCGCCGGCCCGCGCGTGCTCGAGCACATGGTCGACACCGTGCTGTACTTCGAGGGCGACACGCACAGCAGCTTTCGCCTGGTGCGCGCGATCAAGAACCGCTTTGGCGCAGTGAACGAGATCGGCGTCTTCGCGATGACCGAGCAGGGCCTCAGGGGCGTCTCCAACCCCAGCGCGATTTTTCTGTCGCAGCACAGCGAGCCCGTGCCCGGCTCATGCGTGCTGGTCACGCTCGAAGGCACGCGCCCGCTGCTGGTCGAAATCCAGGCGCTCGTCGATGGCGGTGGCGTGAGCCCCCGGCGCCTCTCGGTGGGGCTCGACCGCGATCGCCTGGCCATGCTGCTGGCGGTGCTGCATCGGCACGCCGGTGTGGCCTGCGCGGATCAGGACGTGTTCGTCAACGCCGTGGGCGGCGTGCGCATCAGCGAACCGGCGGCCGACCTGGCCGTGCTGCTCGCCATCACCTCCAGCCTGCGCGGCAAGTCGCTGCCCAAGGGCTTCATCGCCTTTGGCGAGGTCGGCCTCGCGGGTGAAGTGAGGCCAGCGCCGCGCGGGCAGGAACGCTTGAAGGAGGCCGCCAAGCTCGGCTTTGCCGTGGCCGTCGTGCCCAGGGCCAATGCGCCGAAGAAGCCGATCGCGGGCCTCACGATCCATGCGGTCGAACGCGTCGAGCAGGCCATGGACGCCGTGCGCACGCTGTCCTGACGCGCATGGACCGACTGCGTTCGCTCGCCGCGCCGCTGGCGCTGGCCGTGTTGCTGGGCCTATGCTGGCAGGCTTGGGGTTGGCCCGGCGTGCTCGCGGGCGCGGGCGCCGGCCTGCTCTGGCTGCTGCTGCACTTCACGCGCCTGCTGCAGGTCATGCGCCGAGCGGCCGATAGCCCCATGGGAACGGTGGCCAGCGCCGTGATGCTGAACGCGCGGCTCAGGCGCGGCGTGAGCCTGCTGCACGTGGTGGCGCTCACGCGTTCGCTGGGCGAGCGATTGAGCGCGGAGGGCGCGGAGCCCGAGGTCTATGGCTGGCGCGATACGGGCGGCACGCAGGTGCGCTGCGAATTCGAGGCCGGGCGCCTCGCGCGCTGGCAATTGCTGCGCTCCGCAACCCTGCCTGGCGTGGGTGAATCGTAGAATGGCGGGCTATTCTGATTCATTCACAGAGGATACAGATGAGTCCCACAGCTCCTTCGCTCGCCGATCGTGACGGAAAGATCTGGATGGACGGCCAGATGGTCGAATGGCGCGATGCCAAAATCCATGTGCTCACCCACACGCTGCACTACGGCTGCGGCGCCTTCGAGGGTGTGCGCGCCTACGACGCCCAGGGCGGCACGGCGATCTTCCGCCTGCAGGACCACACCCAGCGCCTGTTCAACAGCGCCAAGATCCTGCGCATGGCCATTCCGTTCAGCATCGAGCAGGTCAACGAGGCGCAGCGCGCCGTGGTGCGCGCCAATGGCCTGCAGTCGTGCTACATCCGCCCGCTGGTGTGGATCGGCGACAAGAAGCTCGGCGTCTCGCCCAAGGGCAACGACATCCACGTCATGGTCGCCGCCTGGGCCTGGGGCGCCTACCTGGGCGAAGAGGGCATGAAGCGCGGTATCCGCGTGCGCACCAGCAGCTACACGCGCCACCACGTGAACATCACGATGACGCAGGCCAAGACGGTGAGCAACTACACCAACTCCATCCTGGCGAACATGGAAGCCACCGACGACGGTTACGACGAGGCCGTGCTGCTGGACAACGCCGGTTTCGTGAGCGAGGGCTCGGGCGAGAACGTCTACATCGTCAAGGATGGCGTGGTCTACACGCCCGACCTGTCGGCGGGTGCGCTCAACGGCATCACGCGTTCCACCGTGCTGCAGGTGTGCAAGGATCTGGGCATCGAGGTGGTGCAAAAGCGCATCACGCGCGACGAGTGCTACATCGCCGACGAAATGTTCTTCAGCGGCACCGCCGCCGAGATCACCCCGATCCGCGAATACGACCGTCTGCAAATCGGCGCGGGCAGCCGCGGTCCGGTCACCGAGAAGATCCAGACGGCGTTCTTCGACGTCGTCAACGGCCGCAACGCCAAGTACGCCCACTGGCTCACCAAGGTCTGAGCGCCATGCCTGAAACCGTCGTTGAACTGCTCGCCAAGGATCTGGACGGCAACGGAGGCATTCACTGCCCCAGCGCCAAGGCCGACATGAAGATCTGGAACGGCCACCCGCGCGTCTTCCTGGAGATCGCCCGCCAGCATCAGGCCAAGTGCCCGTATTGCGGGACGGTCTATCGCCTCAAGGAGGGCGAGGTGGTCAAGGGTGGGCATTGATTGACGCCGCCAGAGCCAGGTACTGCCGGGGTGCGCGCGCTGACGCTGACCGTCGCGGTACTGACCTTCAATGAGGCGGCGAACATCGAGGCGTGCTTGCGCAGCGCGGCGTTTGCCGACCAGCTCCTGGTGATCGATGGTGGCAGCACGGATGGCACTGCGGACTTGGCGCGCGCGCTGGGAGCGGAGGTCTGCGTCTATCCCGACTGGCAAGGTTTCGCGGTGCAGCGCAACCATCAGATTGCGCATGCCCGGGGTGACTACGTCTTCTTTCTCGATGCCGACGAGGTGATGTCCCCCGCGTTTGGCGAGGAACTGCGCAAAATCGTCGACAGCCGTGCTCGGGGCGTATGGAAAATCCGCTGGCGCATCGTGGCGTTTGGCAGGGAGTTGCGCCATTTGCGCGGCGGCACCTGGGTGGAGCGCCTGTTCTGCCGCGACCAATTGCACCACTGGACGGGTGCGGTGCATGAAGAAGCGGTGCTCGAAGGCGAGCCGGTGCCCCGACATGCGATCCGCACGCGCCTGCTGCACCACGCCCGCCCCACGGTGCACTCGAGCCTGATCAAGCTGACGCAGTATGCGATGCTCGGCGCGGCCAAGAAGGCGCAACACGGGCGCCGCGGCGGCGTGCTGCGCGGGCTGGCGTCGGGCGGGGCCATGTTTTTGCGCCTGTACGTGTTGCGGCTCGGTTTCCTGTGCGGTGGCCCCGGGTTTCTTTATTGCCTGTTCATCGCGCTGGAAGGATTTTTCCGTTACGCCGCGTTGCGCTACGACCGCGACGAGCTCGCTTCATCGGTCGGGCGCGCTGCATCATGACGGTGTCTGAAGCCCGGCTGTGGGCGGCCCGGTTGGGTGTCTTCATGGTGCCGGGGCTGGCGCTGTGGCTGCCTTCGGGCTACTCGTGGGGAGCCGGGTTGCTGTTGCTGACGGCATGCGCGAGCGTGCGGGCGTGGTGGGGCCGACCCCTGCCGCGCGGCACGTGGTGGTTGGTGGTCAGTTTCATGGCCATGGCCGCGCTGTGGCTGCTCGAGGCCGATGGCGATTGGGCGTGGCGCACGTTCGATCGGCCGTCCAAGTACCTGTTCGTCGTTCCGTGCCTCCTGTTTCTGCTGACCTGTACCCCGCGCTTGGCGTGGCTGGCGATGGGGGTCGCGGTGGGCGGCATTGGCGCGGGCGTGATGGGCTTGTACCAGATCGACTGGCAGCACATCGACCGCGCGACCGGCTACACCAACGCGATCGAATACGGCAATCTGAGCCTGTTGCTCGCGACCCTGGCGCTGCTCGGCCTGAGCCTGCTGTGGTCCGGGTGGCGCTGGTGGCAGCGGCTGCTGCTTGGCGCGGGCACCGTGCTCGGGGTCGCCGGCTCCGTGGTCTCGCAAACGCGAGGGGGGTGGCTTGCGCTGCTGCTGTTGCTTGTGCCGGCGTGTTTCTGGTTGCTGGCGCGCAGCCGCGCGGTCAAATGGGCGCCGCTGTGGGTGGCCGCATGCGTGATGGGGCTGGCGCTGCTCGGGCAGAACGCCACCGTGCAGCAGCGCGTGGCGCTCGCGTGGAACGAAGGGCAGACGTATTTCGATCAGAAGGATATGCAGAACTCGGTCGGCTATCGCCTGGATTTGTGGCGCATGGCCTGGCAGCTTGGCTCGCAGCGCCCGTGCTGCGGCTGGGGACAGACGGGCTATGACGCCGAACAGGCGCGTCGCGTGCAAGCGGGAGAACTTCCCGCCGCCGTGTTGTCGTTGCACCATGCGCACAACGAATTTCTGGATGCCTTTGCCAAGCGGGGGCTGCCAGGATTGGCGTTGCTGCTGGTCTTTTATGGTATTCCGCTATGGCTGTTTCGGCCCGCGGCGGCGCGCGTGCGCGACGGCGCCGGGCGGGTCGATCGCGAGTCGCTGGTACTGTGTCTTTGGGGGGTGTTGCTGCCGCTTTCGTACGCGGGATTTGGTCTCACCCAGGTCTTTCTCGCGCACAACAGCGGGGCGATGTTCTACCTGTTTTTCTGCGCGATTGTGTTTGCCATGCTGCAGGCGCGGCGCGGCCTGGTTCCGGGTGTTTCACGCGTTTGATTCGCGGACCAGGGTGCGCATGAGTTCCGCCGCCGGCATGGCCCGCGCCTTTCCCACCCCTTGCCCCGCCCACAGCGCCATGTGCTCGCCATCACCCGCCTTGGCGGCCGCGCGGCGCACCGGGCCCATG
>JAIOIA010000211.1:0-10375 GCA_019912745.1 Comamonas sp.
TCTGGCTCTGGCTCTGGCTCGGGTTCCGGTTCCGGTTCCGGCACAGGGTCAAGCCTGGGCTCCAGGGTCGGCCTGATCTCCATCTCGGGCAGCGGGCCGGACTGCATGAGGGGCTCGAACTCGGGCTCAGGCGTCGAAGGGTCGACCGGCACACCCTGCGCAAGCGGCCACAAGGCAGGTTCCCGCCTGTCCTGGCCGTCAAGCCGTTCAGACACATGGAGGGCGAACGGGTGCGTCGGCATCGCTGCCGGCACGCCAACGAGATCATGCATATGCCCCCGCCAGGTCAGTGAGGACTCGTTCGTCTCGCGCTCGTCGCCCTCTTCAGGCACACGCGGTAACGGCTCTGGAGGCGGCGGCGCCTCGGGCGACTGACGCGAGGCCGGCGCCAAGGTCCCATTCGGTCGGGTCAGCTCGGACGGCAAGGACAACAGGGGTGGCGGCGGCTGAATCCATGCCTCGTCATCGACCAGGGATTCGAACGCATCAAAAATCTGCTTGCACTGACCACAACGCACCCAACCCTCGGCCAGACGCAGTTGATCGGCAACGACCTTGAACGAAGTCTGGCAATGGGGACAGCGTGTGATCTGACTCATCGGCAACCGATTGTAGGGAACGCCATGGCCCGTCCGGTGCTGCTCAGCGCCGGGCCGTCATCAATATCCAGCCGTCCTCGCCATCCGCGACTTCGAGTCGCACCCATGGCGCATAGGCCTGCTGCAGCTCCTCGGCCTGGCGCTCCAGGATCCCGGCAAGAACCAGGGCCCCACCCTCGGCCACGCGGGCGCACAGCAGGGGAGCCAGCACCTTGAGAGGCGTTGCCAGGATGTTGGCCAGCACGGTTCGGTACTGGCCATCGGCCAGCTTGGGCAGGCCCACGCGCAACTGCACGGTATTGGCCTCGGCATTGGCGAGCGTGGCCTGCACGGCGGCCGGATCAATGTCGACCGCGTCCACCTCGGGCGCGCCGAACTTGGCTGCGCCAATGGCCAGGATGCCCGAGCCGCAGCCGTAATCCAGCACACGCCCCGAGCGCACGTCCGCCTCATGCGCGGCGATCCAGCGCAGGCACATGCGCGTGGTCGGGTGCGTGCCGGTGCCAAACGCCATGCCGGGGTCGAGCCGGATGCAGCGCCGCGCGGCGGCAGGCGGCTGGTGCCAGCTCGGCACGATCCAGAAGTCGGGCGTGATCTGCACGGGGCTGAACTGCGACTGCGTGAGACGCACCCAGTCCTGCTCAGCCACCGCCACCACGCCGATGATGGCGCAATCGGCAAAAAAATCCTGCAAAGGCAGCAACCGCGCGGCATTCCCGGCCTGGCTCTCGTCGGTGAACAGCGCGCTGATGCGGCTGCGCTGCCAGCCCTGCTGCCGCACGGGCAGGCCGGGCTCGCCAAACAGAGGCTGCTCATGCTCCGTGAGCGCATCGGCGTCTTCCACCGAGACGCTGAGCGCATCGAGCGCCTCCAGCGCCTCGCTCAGCGGCTCGACGCGATCCTCGGGGCAGACCAGGCGCAGCTCGAACAGGCTCACGATGGATCCAGCAGACCTTCAACGCTTGCGCGCCGCGAGCCACTCTTCCAGATAGTGAATGCTGGTGCCGCCCGCGACATAGCGCGCATCGACCATGAGCTCGCTGTGCAGCGGAACGTTGGTGGAAATGCCTTCGACCACCGTCTCGCGCAGCGCCGTGCGCATGCGCGCCAGCGCCTGCTCGCGCGTGTCGCCGTGCACGATGATCTTGCCAATCATGGAGTCGTAGTTCGGCGGTACGTAGTAATTGGTGTAGATGTGCGTATCGACGCGCACACCCGGGCCGCCCGGCGCGTGCCATTTGGTGATGCGCCCGGGCGAGGGGGTGAACTTGTACGGGTCCTCCGCATTGATGCGGCACTCGATGGCGTGGCCCTGCACCTGCACCTGCCTTTGGGAGAAGCTGAGCTTCTCCCCCGCCGCCACCATGATCTGCCAGCGCACGATGTCCACGCCCGTGATCCACTCCGTCACCGGGTGCTCGACCTGCACGCGCGTGTTCATCTCGATGAAATAGAACTCGCCGTTTTCGTAGAGGAATTCGAAGGTGCCCGCTCCGCGGTAGCCGATCTTCTTGCAGGCGCTGACGCAGCGCTCGCCGATTTTCTCGATCTGCTTGCGCGGAATGCCCAGCGCCGGGGCCTCCTCGATCACCTTCTGATGGCGCCGCTGCATGGAGCAGTCGCGCTCGGCCAGATAAACCGCGTTCTTGTATTTGTCGGCGAGGATCTGGATTTCGATGTGGCGCGGGTTCTGCAGGAATTTCTCCATGTAGACCGACGGATTGCCGAAGGCGGCCTCGGCCTCGGCCTTGGTCAGCTGCACCGCATTGACCAGCGCCGCCTCAGTATGCACTTCGCGCATGCCGCGCCCGCCGCCGCCGCCCGCGGCCTTGATGATGACGGGATAGCCGATGCTCTTGGCGATCTTGCGCCACTGCGCTGGGTCATCCGGCAACTCGCCGTCGGAGCCGGGCACGCAGGGCACGCCCGCCTTGATCATCGCGCGCTTGGCCGAGACCTTGTCGCCCATGGTGCGGATGGACTCGGGCGTCGGGCCGATGAACTGAAAGCCGCTCTGTTCCACGCGCTCGGCAAAGTCGGCGTTCTCCGACAGGAAACCGTAGCCGGGGTGGATCGCCTCGGCGTCCGTGACCTCGGCGGCCGAGATGATCGCGGGCATGTTGAGGTAGGACTGCGCCGAGGGTGCCGGGCCGATGCACACGGCCTCGTCCGCGAGCTTGACGTACTTGGCGTCGCGGTCGGCCTCGGAATAGACCATGACGGCCTTGACGCCGAGCTCGGCACAGGCGCGCTGGATACGCAGGGCAATCTCCCCCCGGTTGGCGACCAGAATTTTCTTGAACATGATGTCCTTACGGTTTTATGGATCGGAACCCCCCGGCTCGGGCGGGAGCCGAGAACATCATTCAATGACGAACAAGGGTTGACCGTATTCGACCGCCTGGCCGTTCTCCGCCATCACCCGGGTGACCGTGCCGGCGGTTTCCGCTTCGATTTCGTTGAGTATCTTCATCGCCTCGATGATGCACAGCACATCGCCCGGCTTGACCTGGCTGCCCACGTCGACGAACGGTGCACCGCCCGGGCTGGAGGAGCGGTAGAAGGTGCCGACCATGGGCGACTTGACGGTATTGCCCTCCGCCGCCTCAGCGGCAGGCGCGGCGGCCGCCACGGCGGCGGCCGCCGCCGCCACGGGCGGCGCCACTGCGGGTTGCGCGAGCACAGGAGCGGCTGTGCCGCCCTTGACGATGCGAACCTTGCCTTCGGCCTCGGTGATCTCGAGTTCAGACACATTCGACTCGGACACCAGATCGATCAGGGTCTTGAGTTTTCGCAGATCCATAAAGATTCCAAAAGAGGCTATGAAGCGCTAATTTACAGCAATTGACATGCAATTGCCAAAATCAGGCGTATTGAATGCAGAGTATGAAGCTAGGGCGATCAGACGGACGCCCGCCATTGCTGCAGATCGGTTTCAGAAAGTTCGCCGATTTTACGCTCAGCGATGGTACCGTTCGCGTTAAAAAGAACGGAGAAGGGCAAAGCACCGTTGGGATTACCCAAGCCACGCACCAAGCCCATGCCCGCCGCACCGCCCAACACCACGGGAAACGCCAGCGGGCTGCGCTGCAGAAAGCCGCGTACGCTCGCCACCTGGTCGATCGCCAGACCCAGCACCTGCCAGCCATCGGCCTTGTGCGACCCGTAAAAGGCGTTGAGCCGCGGCAGCTCCTGCACACACGGCGGGCACCAGGTGGCCCAGAAATTCAGCAGCAGCGGGCGACCGCGAAACGCCGCCATCTGCACGACCGTGCCTTCGGGAGTCTCGAACGCGCTGGCCCACCAGTGGTCGATCGCCTGTGCATCGGCACTTTTGGGGCTGAGCCGCCACCAGGCGAGCCCTGCGCCCGCCACGGCCGCGGCGCCAGCCACGCCCAGCATCAAGGCATGGCGGCGCGACGCCAAGGGCGCGGCATCGGCCGCAGGAGCACGGTCAGGAGTGGTCATGGCGCAAGGGTAGCAGACGCCGAGCCCCCTTCCAGCAGCAACTGCACGGCGGCGATGTCTCCACGCGGCGCACGCCCCCTCGGGTCCGCACGCAAGGCGCCCCGAAGGTCGTCCAGGTCGTACACCAGCAGCTGCACCGTGACATCTTGGTTCAGCTGCGCCGAACGCACCCGCACCGCCAGCACATCCACGGGTTCGCCCCGCAGGCCGATGGTCCTGCCGGGTTCGTAGCACACCCGCTGGTTGATGAGCTCGATTTCCGCCGACTTGGGGTCATCGCAGAACAGCGCGATCACCACGTCGCTGCGCCGCGTGGCCGTGCCCCACCAGACGGCGCCCCCGAGATAGGGGCGAAACGCCTGCATGCGCCGCATCCATTCGAGCGCCAGCACGCGCAGCAGGTGCAGCTCGCGCGGCTGGGTGTCGGCGTGGAAGAGGGCAATGTGCTCGCGCACCGCGTCCTCCATCTGCAAGTTGTCCGGCAGCGGCGTGCGCGCCGGCAGGCCGAGCTCGCGCAGCGCGCGGCGCTTGGCGCCGCCCCAGTCCATGCCCTCGTCCACCGCGAGGCGGGCCGCGCTCTGCAGGATCTCGCTGGTTTGCTTGCTGTCCATGGCCCCTGTTCCCCGTTTTTGGGTTCAAGCATATCGCCTGCACGGCCGGCAGGGGAACAGCCGCCATCGAGATCATTTCCATATTTGATAGCTGTTTACGCAGAAAAAACGGGCGCTCCGGCCACTTTTCAATCAAATTTTGGTCATCCTCCCCGCCTCGTAGAATCCCCCCGATGCACATCCACATCCTTGGCATCTGCGGCACCTTCATGGGCGGGCTGGCGGCGCTGGCGCGCGAGGCCGGGCACCGCGTGACCGGCTGCGACGCGGGCGTCTACCCTCCGATGAGCGAGCAGTTGCGCGCGCTGGGCATCGACCTGATCGAGGGCTATGGCGCCGACCAGCTGGCACTCAGGCCCGACCTGTTCGTGATCGGCAACGTGGTCAGCCGCGTGCACCTGGAAGACGGCGCGCCGAAGTTTCCGTTGATGGAGGCGATTCTCGACGCCGGCCTGCCCTACACCAGCGGGCCGCAATGGCTTTCGGAGCATGTGCTGCAAGGCCGCCACGTGCTGGCCGTGGCGGGCACGCACGGCAAGACGACGACCACGTCCATGCTCGCGTGGATCCTCGAATCCGCCGGACAGCAACCCGGCTTTCTCGTCGGCGGCGTACCGCTGAACTTCGGCATTTCGGCGCGGCTGGGCCGGCAGGTGCCGGGACAGACGCGCCCGCTCTTCGTGATCGAGGCCGACGAATACGACACGGCGTTCTTCGACAAGCGCAGCAAGTTCGTGCACTACCGCCCGCGCACCGCGGTGCTGAACAACCTGGAGTTCGACCACGCCGACATCTTTCCGGATCTCGCCGCGATCGAGCGGCAGTTCCATCACCTCGTGCGCACCGTGCCCGCCACCGGCCGCGTGGTCGTCAACCGCCACGCCGAGAGCCTGGCGCGCGTGCTGGTGCAAGGCGCGTGGAGCGAAGTCACCGGCTTCGGCACGCCTCAAAGCGACTTTGCCGCGCGCGGCGAGCCGCACGACTTCGAGGTGCTGCGCCACGGCCAGGCAGCCGGTCACGTGCACTGGGACCTGACGGGCGAACACAACCAGCTGAACGCGCTGGCCGCGATCGCCGCTGCCGAGCACGTGGGCGTCACCCCCGCGCAGGCGGCCGAGGCGCTGGCGGGCTTTCAGAACGTGCGCCGCCGCATGGAGTTGCGCGGCACGGTGGGCGGCATCGCGGTGTATGACGACTTCGCGCACCACCCCACGGCCATCCGTACCACGCTGGACGGCCTGCGCCGGCGCGTCGGACCCGAGGCACGCATCCTCGCAGTCTTCGAACCGCGTAGCAACACCATGAAGCTGGGCACCATGAAGGCGCAACTGCCCTGGGCGCTGGAGACGGCCGATCTGGCGTTCTGCCACACGCGCGGCCTGGATTGGGACGCGGCCGAGGCGCTCGTCCCCATGGGCCAGCGCGCCGTGTGCGGCGCCGATCTTGCCGGGCTGGTCACGCACATCAGCGCGGCGGCACGCCCAGGTGACCACATCGTGTGCATGAGCAATGGCAGCTTCGGCGGCATTCACGCGCTGCTGCTGCAGACACTTGCGCGCGGTCACGATCCCGCTGCCTGATCGCATTCCGCCCGGACCAACCGCCGAACTTCACCATGCCGATTTACCGTTGCAATCAATGTGGCTTTGTTTCCGAGGAAGCGAGCGCCGCCATCGGCTCGACCATGTCCTGTGCCCGCTGCGGCACCGCATCGACCGTATTCGGCACCGTGTTCTACGTGGAAAAGCTGCTGGAGCGCTACTTTGCCACTCTGCGCGAGCTCAAGGCCATGCAACAGGACGAAGCGGATGCAGCGCCCGAAACACCGTCACAGACCAGCGCAGCCAGCGAGCCTGGCGCCCTGCAGGACACCAATCTGCACAATACGCAGTTACTTGCCACGGCGGAGCAGCACGCACCGCTGCAGCAATGGTTCGCCAAACACCAGGTCGAGGCGACATTCGACTACACGCTGGCCGACACAAGGGGC
This sequence comes from Comamonas sp., assembly GCA_019912745.1. Taxonomy (GTDB): domain Bacteria; phylum Pseudomonadota; class Gammaproteobacteria; order Burkholderiales; family Burkholderiaceae_C; genus Comamonas_C. Next base: position 6,669 of record JAIOIA010000211.1, read on the forward strand.
TTTTTCGATGACGCCGCGAAGATCATTGGCGCCAACCACGCGCTCTTTGGTGATCTGCTCGAACGCGTGCGCTGGGCTTACCGCAAGAGCCACAGCTGGGTGAACCTGGAACTGGGCCAACTCTCTCAAAAAGAAGCCCAGGCCATCAACGCCCTGTGCCGCCAGCTCTACAGCCACACCTTCTTTGCGCGCTACCATTACCAGAAGCCCGAAAAAATCGTACGTCTGACCCTGCAGAGCGCCCCGGCGGTGCGCCAGTTCTTCGACGGCGGTTGGCTTGAGTGGTACGCCTTCATGACGCTGACCGAGCACCTGCAGGGCAAGCGCCAGGATTTTTCGTGCGCGCGCGGTGTGAAAGTCACCTTCCCCAATGAAGATTTGCACGAACTGGATGTCATGTGCCTGCCTGCGGGCCAGACGCCCATCTGCATCGAATGCAAGTCAGGCGAGTTCCGCCGCGACATCGACAAGTACCTGCGACTGCGCAAGCGCCTGGGGCTGGACAAGAGCCACTTCATCCTTTGCGCGGCCGACCTGACCGATGAACAGGCTGCGGGGCTGTCGGCGATGTATGAGCTGAGTTTCGTGAACCTGCAGGGGCTGGCGGCGCATCTGCAGCGGCTGGCGCCCTGAACAGGATTCACCTTCGCCGCATCGGAACATGGCCCGGCGGGGTCAGCCACTCATGAATATTCACGCCGAGCATGACCACACGCAATACCTCGATGCGGTTCGAACCGATCCGATGTACAGCGATGTCGTCAGAGCATATCGCATATTCCCAAGTGTTCGAATGCGCCCTGGCTGGAACCCAGACAACGCATGTACGGCAGGCACTCGACCCCCATTCCGATATTCCATCGCCAGGCAATGGCTGCCGCGGGAAAGCGTTGCTCGATATAACTCTCGGCATGCGTCAGGCCAGGCAAGCGGCTTGCGCATTCCATGGCTGCCATATATTGTTGCATCACACCCCATCCAAGAGGACCGCATGTCGATTAAATCCATTCTGAAATCCACCGTGGTGGCACTGGCGCTCGTGGCCGGTGGGTCGGTTTTCGCGCAGGGCACGCCCATCGACGCGGCGGCATTCGACGCACTGGTCGCGCAGGGCCCCGTTGCAGACGCGCAGACCATCGCGTCGAGCACTTGGGCCAGCAAGGTCAAGCAGGCCGGCGTGCTGCGCCTGGGCGCGACGCAAACCTCAAATCTCTTCTCGCTGCTCAACGAAAAGGACGGCAGGATGCGCGGCTTCGACGCCGGTCTGGCCCAGCTCGTCGCGCGCTACATCCTGGGCGACGGGGCCAAGGTCAAGTTCACGCAAGTGACCTCGTCCACACGCGAGCAGGTGCTCATCAACGACCAAGTGGACATGGTGCTCGCCACCTACTCCATCACCCCGGCCCGCGCCGAGAAAATCTCGTTTGCCGGCCCTTACTACACCTCACAGGCCGGGGTGTTGGTCAAGGCGAACAACGCGGCGATTCAGTCGTACAACGATCTGGCCGGCAAGAAGGTCGCGACGCAGGCGGGCTCCACGGGACCCGCGATCCTGGCGCAGTACGCGCCCAAGGCGGCCGTGCAGGAGTTCCAGACGCACCAGGAAGCGCTCGATGCGCTGCGTCAGGGCCGCGTGGACGCCTACGTGACCGATCACACGCTGCTGCTCAACGCCCTGAGTCTGGGCACCGGCGACACCCGGCTGGCGGGTGCGCCCTTTGGCGCGCAAGACCCCTACGGCGTCGGACTGCCCAAGGGCTCGGACGGCGTGGCCTTCATCAATGCCTTCCTGAAGAAGCTGGAAGCCGACGGCATCTGGGCCAAGCTCTGGATCATCTCCATCGGACAGCGCACGGGCAGCACCTCTGTTCCGACGCCACCCGCCCTCCCCTGACCGATGGGCGACATCACCAGGCTTCTGACCGACTACGGGCCTGCCTTCGGGCAGGCCCTTTTGCTGACCTGGAAGCTCACGGTCCTGTCCTTCGTTCCCGGATTCCTGCTGGGCGTGGTCGTGACGGTGCTGCGGCTGCTACCGCTGCCGCCACTGCGCCTGGCTCTGACCGCCTACGTCGAGATCTTCCGCAACATTCCCAGCGTGGCGCTGCTGATCTTCATCGTGTTCGCGCTGCCCGATCTCGACGTCGTGATCGACTATGAGCCCAGCGTGATCCTGACTTTGGCGCTGGTCTGCTCGGCGTTCACGGCAGACTACCTGCGCTCGGGCATCAACACCATCCCCGGCGGCCAGATCGAGGCCGCGCTCAGCCTGGGGCTGCGGCCGATGAGCGTCATCACGGCAGTGGTCTTGCCGCAAGCGCTGCGCTCGGTGGTGCAGCCGCTGACCTCGCTGCTCATTGCGCTGATGCTGTCGACCTCGCTGGCGTCGCAGGTGCCGTTTCCGGGCCGCGAGCTGACCGCGCTCGTGTCCAAGATCGCTACCGACTCCGCCGCCGGCATGGCTGCGTTCGCCGTGGCCGCCGCGATGTACGTGGCGACGGGCCTGCTCATCGCCTGGGCCGGCGCCGCCCTGGAAAAGAAGGCGCGCATCCTGCGATGAGCCGCACTCTGGAAGACGCCCTGTTCGGCGCGCCCAGCCCCCGCACCCGGACGCTCACGCGCATGGCCAGCACTTTCGCGGTGGCCGCGCTGCTGCTGCTGGCCGGGGGCGTAGCATGGCGGTTTCATACCGCAGGGCAGCTTGACGCCCGGCTCTGGCATTACTTCGCCTGGCCAACAACCTGGGTCTTCATCGGCCAGGGGCTGCTGGGCACCGTTGCCTCGGCGGCGATGGCCGCCGTCATTGCGCTCAGCCTGGGGCTGCTGCTGATGGCGGGGCGTCTGGCGCAGGCGCGTCTCGTGCGCTGGCCCAGCATCGCCGCCATCGAATTTTTGCGCGGCACGCCATCGCTGCTGCTGATCTACGTGTGCTTTCTGGTGCTGCCGCAGATCGGCATCAAGCTGAGCACCTACTGGATGCTGACGCTGCCCGTCAGCCTGAGCGCCGCCGCCGTGGTGGCCGAGGTCTACCGCGCTGGCGTGCTCGCCGTTCCCCGTGGCCAGACCGATGCCGCGCGCAGCCTGGGGCTGACCGAAGCCCGGGTTTTCTTCCTCGTCGTTTTCCCTCAGGCCCTACGCTACATCGTCCCGGCACTGGTCGCGCAACTGGTCATCGTGGTCAAGGACACCACCTTCGGCTACGTCGTCACCTATGGCGAGCTGATGCAAAACGCCAAGGTGCTCATCGCCAACTACCACGCGCTGGTGCCCGTGTACCTCGTCGTGGCGCTGCTTTACTGCCTCGTGAATTACGCGATATCCAGGGCAAGCCAGCGGCTCGGCGGGCCGATGCATTGATGCACAGGCCGCCGCAGGATGTAAACCAGCACGCATGCCGTAAGCAAAGAAAAGCGAATGCGTGCAGGCGCAGGAGCCTCCGCCTGGACTTGCGCGCGCAGCGCCTCTGAAGTACGGGAACGGGGCAGGTCAGTCGCACGTGGTCTAGTCGATCCAGAGGGCCCTGCTCCCTGGGAACACGCGCGGCGACGCAGTCCGGCCACCGCTCAAGTCATTGCCGGCGCATCGGCCAATTGACCACGGCCCCGTGGCACTGGCCGAACGCCGCTCCGAAGCCGCAGCGCATCCTGCTGGATTTGTACCCCCCCTGGGTATCCCATTAAACATGGCTTGGTTCCAGGGATCCACGC
>JAIOIA010000212.1:0-6910 GCA_019912745.1 Comamonas sp.
GCTGTGCACGCTGGCTGATGGAAAGCCTTTTTTCAAAGGCAGCGCGCATGCACCTCGCCAGGCGACGGCCCAGGCCGGGTGCCCCTTGGTTCGCTTCCTTTGAAAAGACCGTTTTCAACTCCAGGAAGCCCGCCGATGAACGCCCACTCCGATCCCGACCTGAACATCCAGGCCCCCGCCTACGTGAAAAATGCCAGGCTCATCGCCTGGGTCGCCGACATGGCCGCGCTGTGCAAGCCCGCACGCATTCACTGGTGTGACGGCAGTCAAGAAGAGTACGAGCGGTTGTGCCAGCAGCTCGTCGACGCGGGCACCTTCAAGCGCCTGAACCCCGCCAAACGCCCCGGCTCCTACCTGGCCTGGTCCGACCCCTCGGACGTGGCGCGCGTCGAAGGCCGCACCTTCATCTGCCCCGAGAAGAAGGAAGACGCGGGCCCGACCAACAACTGGATGGCGCCCGCCGAGATGCGCGCCACGCTGGCGCCGCTGTTCGATGGCTGCATGGCCGGGCGCACGATGTACGTGATCCCGTTTTCCATGGGGCCATTGGGCAGCCCGATCGCACAGATCGGCGTGGAACTCTCCGACAGCGCCTACGTGGCCGTGAACATGAAGCTGATGACGCGCATGGGCCGAGCGGTGCATGACGTGATCGGCACGGACGGTGCCTTCGTGCCCTGCATGCACACGGTGGGCGTGCCGCTTGCGCCCGGCGAGAAGGACCGGACCGCCTGGCCGTGCAACGAAACCAAGTACATCGTGCACTACCCCGAAACGCGCGAGATTTGGAGCTACGGCTCGGGCTACGGCGGCAACGCGCTGCTGGGCAAGAAATGCCTGGCACTGCGCATCGCCTCGACCATGGGACGCGACGAAGGCTGGCTGGCCGAGCACATGCTGATCCTGGGCGTGCAGAACCCCGAGGGCAAAAAGTACCATGTGGCTGCCGCCTTCCCCAGCGCCTGCGGCAAGACCAATTTCTCCATGCTCGTGCCGCCCAAGGCGTTCGAGGGCTGGAAGGTCACGACCATCGGCGACGACATCGCCTGGATCAAGCCGCAGGCCGACGGTTCGCTGCGCGCGATCAACCCCGAAGCGGGCTATTTCGGCGTGGCACCGGGCACGAACATGCAGACCAACCCCAACTGCATGCTGAGCTTGAAGCGCGACGTGATCTTCACCAACGTGGCGCTGACCGACGACGGCGACGTCTGGTGGGAAGGCATGGAGAAAGACACCGGCCACCTGCCCGAGCACCTGCTCGACTGGAAGGGCCAGGACTGGACGCCACAGATCGCGAAGGAAACCGGCGCCAAGGCCGCGCACCCGAACGCGCGCTTCACCGCCGCCGCGACCAACAACCCGGCACTGGACGCAGCCTGGGACGACCCTGCCGGCGTGCGGATCGACGCGATCATCTTCGGCGGGCGGCGCTCGACCACCGTGCCACTGGTGACCGAGGCGCGCAACTGGCAGGAAGGCGTGTACATGGCCGCCACCATGGGCAGCGAAACCACGGCCGCGGCCGTCGGGCAGCAGGGCGTGGTGCGCCGCGATCCCTTCGCCATGCTGCCGTTCACAGGCTACAACATGAGTGACTACTTCCAGCACTGGCTCGACCTGGGCCGGCAGCTCAAGGCGCGGGGCGCGACGCTGCCGCTCATCTATTGCGTGAACTGGTTTCGCAAGGACGCGGACGGCAAATTCGTCTGGCCGGGCTACGGCGAGAACATGCGCGTGCTCAAGTGGATGCTCGATCGGCTCGAAGGTCGGGTCCAGGGGCACGAAACCGCCTTCGGCGTGGCGCCACGCTACGGCGAAATCAACTGGCAGGGGCTGGAATTTTCGCCGGCGCAGTTCGAGACCGTGACGCGCCTGGATACGGCCGCCTGGGACGAAGAACTCAAGTTGCACGACGCGCACTTCGACAAGCTCGCCCACCACCTGCCCCAGGAACTGCTGGACATCCGTGCGGCGCTGGCGCAGCGCATCCACGCCTGAAGCGGGGGCCGCACGCGCCGGGCGGCGATTCCCGGCGCGCGCGCGGGGCTATCCCGCAAAACCTTTACGGCGAGACCGCTACCATCCCTGCCTTGCGCGGCCCATCGACTGCGCGATGCCGACCCTTTGCGCGATGAAACTCCGCTCCTTCCTTCTCGCCGCCGCGCTTGTCGCGGCCAGCGCCCTGGCTCCCGCACGGGCTGCCGCTCCCACGGTCCAGGGCCGGATTCACTTTCTTTTTCTCGACGGTAACGAGCTGCCCATGGCGGGCCTGACCCTCTCGGGCACCTGCGAATCGCGCCTGGGTTCGTTCTGGAACCCCACCAAGCACCAGGCGTCCTGGTCGTGCACCACCGGCAGCGACGGCGCCTGCAGCGCCACCATAGAGACGCTGGCTGCCCCCGATGGCAGCACGCCCGTGCCGTGCCGGGGAACGGATCGCAGCACGGTACAGGAGAAGGGCGCCGCCGCCGAGCGCATCAGCTATCTGGCCTTCTTCGCCAAGGGCTCGACGGACAGCTATGCGCTGGTGCAGAAACGCACGGGCTGGAAGGACGGGCAATACAGCTTCAAATCGGTGGACAACACCGAACTCTTCGACGCGCTGGCCCTGCGCTACCGCAGCAGCTATTACGCCGGACACCTGCGGAAGACATCGACGGCACAGGGCACCATCTGGAGCCTGCAGGCCGCGCACCCGCAGGAAAACCCGGACGAGCAGAACCTCGTGTACCTGTACGCCCAGCGCGGCCCGGACGAGTCGGCGACGCACGTCAGCGTGATGATGGCCCTCACCTACGTCGATGAGGTGATCCACCGCTACGACAAGGCGCAGTTCGACGGCATCAAGGGCGAAGAGACCGCGCCGCTCAAGACCTTGTCGGACAGCAATACCTGCAGCGTGCGCGACCTGCTCTCGGGCCAATGCAAGTACCACGAGGAACTGAGCCTGCCGCTGCCGATGGCCCTGGTGGACCAGCTGGCAAGCCAATACCGCGAAGGCGTGCCTGGCAACTGGCGCCTGCGCATCACGACGCCGCGCGGCCAGCAGCTCGACTTCCTGATCGCCCATGCCGAATTCGCCGCGCTCGCGCAGGCACTGAAGCCATGAACGCGCGGGCACGCGCCGTATGATGGCGCCCACACCCTGCCTGCAACCCACGTCGGAGGCCCGATGAACATCCTGCTTGCTGTCGATGGCAGCGCCTACACCCGCAAGATGCTGGACTACCTCGCCAGCCACAATGAAATGCTGGGGCCTGAGCACCAGTACACCGCGATCACCGTGCAACTGCCCCTGCCGCCCCGTGCCCGCGGGGCCTTGAGCAAGGAAGCCGTCGATCAATACTACGCGGACGAGGCCGAAGCGGTGATGAAACCTGTGCGTGAATTTCTCGCGCGCAAGGGCGTTCAGGTGCAGACCCTCGCCAAGGTCGGCCTGATCGCCGACACCATCGCCGACGTGGCCACGCAGACACCGTTCGACCTCATCGTCATGGGCACGCACGGCCACGGCGCGCTGGGCAAACTGGTGATGGGTTCGGTCAGCACCAAGGTGCTGGCCAAGTGCGAGGTGCCGGTGCTGCTGGTGCGTTGACCGAGGCGACGTGAAGCCACTGCGCCATACGCCCCTGCTGCTGGCCCTGAGCGCCGCGGTGGCACTGGCGGGCTGCGCCGCGATGAGCCAGGAAGAATGCCGCACCGCCGACTGGGGCGAACAAGGCATGCGCGACGCGCTCAATGGCCATCCGCGCTCGCGCCTGGCGGATATCCGCGAGGCCTGCGCCGAAGCGGGCGTGGTGCCCATCGAGTCGCTGTACTGGAAGGGCTGGAACGCGGGCATCGCGCGCTTTTGCACCCCGGAAAACGGCGAACGCTGGGGACGTGATGGCCGCAGCTACCACAACTCCTGTCCGCCGCAGATCGAGGCCGGGTTTCTGGATCGCTATCGGGCGGGGCGGCGCGTGTACGACGCCGAGCAGGCCCTCCAGCAGCTGCAGCGCGAGCAAGACCGCTTGCAGTGGCAGTTGAACGGCGAAAGAGACGAGGCGCGGCGCCAATGGCTGCGCGCCAGCCTGCGTGATCTGGATTTGCGCCTGGCCATGGCACGCGACGAGCTGGCCCGCGCCGAATGGCGCCTGCGCACGAGCCGCTGAGCGCTGCCCCGGCGAGCAACGCGGGTGGCAGTCCACACGACTGCATGAGAGACGCAAGGCCGGGATAATCACAGGCCAGACCTTCTCCACGCCTGAGCCACTCCATCGTGAAACCTCTGCACCCCGCGCACCTTGCCATGCCTGCCGACGAGCAGCGCGCGCTGCGTGACGCGCTGGGCATGTTCGCCACGGGCGTGACCATCGTGACGACGCTCGCGCCCGACGGCACGCCGGTAGGGCTCACGGTCAATTCGTTCAACTCCGTCTCGCTCGCGCCGCCCCTGGTGCTCTGGAGCCTGGCGCACAAGGCGTTGTCACTGGAAGTGTTTACGCAGGCGACGCACTACGCCATTCACGTGCTCACCGCCGCGCAGCACGAACTGGCGGTGCGTTTTGCCACGCGCAACGCCGACCGCTGGATCGGCACCACCTGGCACCCCGGCAAAACCGGTGTGCCGGTGCTCGCAGGGGCTGCGGCCGTCTTCGAATGCGCCAGTCGCCACCAGTATCCCGGGGGCGACCACACGATTCTGGTGGGTGAGGTGCTGCACAGCACACACCACATGGGCGGCGCGCCCCTGCTCTATCACAGCGGCCTGTTCTACACCGAGCACCCGCTGGGCAACGGCACGGATCGCGCGGGCGTACGGACCCGGTCATGAACAAGGCCTTCACCCGGGAAAGCGACGGCGATGAGGACGACGGTGCCGCTCCCGCACCGCAGATTCCTGCGGGAGCGAAGAACTACATCACCCCGCAGGGCTGCGCGCGCCTGCGTGCCGAGCTGCTGCAGCTCATCGACGAGGAGCGCCCGAAGGTGGTGGATGTGGTGCACTGGGCCGCGCTCAACGGCGACCGCTCGGAAAACGGCGACTATCTCTATGGCAAGAAACGCCTGCGCGAGATCGACCGGCGCATCCGCTTCCTGACCAAGCGCCTGGAGATCGCCGAGGTGGTCGACCCGAGCGTGCACGCGGGCAGCGACCAAGTGTTCTTTGGCGCGACGGTGACCTACGTCGACGACCTGGGCGAAGAGCGCACCGTGACCATCCTGGGCATCGACGAGGTGGACACGAGCCGCCAACAGGTGAGTTGGGTCTCGCCGGTGGCGCGCGCGCTGCTCAAGGCGCGCGAGGGCGACGAGGTGGCACTGCAGACGCCCGCGGGACCGCGCACGCTGGAGGTGCTTGGCGTGCGCTACCCGCCGCCCGCGCGGGCCTGATCAGCCTCGCGCGGCCTCGGGCAGTTCGATCTTGACCTCCAGCACCTCGAGATCATCCTGACGCTCGAAGTGCACCTTGAGGTCCTCGGGGTTGATGCGCACGTACTTGGAGATCACGGCCACGAGTTCGCGCTGCAGCGCCGGCAGGTAGTCGGGCTGGCCGGGATTGCGGCCGCTGCGCTCGTGCGCGAGGATGATCTGCAGCCGCTCCTTGGCGACGGCGGCCGATTTCTTCTTCTCGCCCAGCAGAAATGACAGCAGGGACATGACGCTTCACCTCCCCCCGAAGATGCGTTTGAAGAAGCCGGGTTTCACGGCGTCGGTGAAGCGCAATGGCTTGTCTTCGCCGAGAAAGCGCGCGATCACGTCCTTGTAGGCCTCGGAAACGTCCGAGCCCTCCATGTGAATCGCCGGCATGCCCTGGTTGGAGGCCTGCAGCACGGTTTCGGATTCCGGGATCACGCCGATCAGCTTGATGCGCAGGATGTCCTGGATGTCCTGCAGGCTCAGCATCTGCCCGTCTTCCACGCGATTGGCGTTGTAGCGGGTGATGAGCAGGTGCTCGCGAATCGGCTCGTCGCCCTCGATGGCGCGGCGGGTCTTGGACGACAGCATGCCCAGAATGCGGTCGGAGTCGCGCACCGAGGACACCTCGGGGTTGGTGACCAGCAGCGCCTCGTCGGCAAAGTGCATCGCGGCGAGCGCCCCGCTTTCGATGCCCGCGGGCGAGTCGCAGACGATGTACTCGAAACCCATCTCCGCCAGGTCCTTGAGCACTTTTTCGACGCCCTCGATGGTGAGCGCTTCCTTGTCGCGCGTCTGGCTGGCGGCGAGGATGAAGAGGTTTTCGAGCTGCTTGTCCTTGATCAGCGCCTGGTTGAGGTTGGCCTCGCCCTGGATGACGTTGATGAAGTCATAGACCACACGGCGCTCGCAGCCCATGATGAGGTCGAGGTTGCGCAGACCGACGTCGAAGTCGATCACGGCGGTCTTGTGCCCGGCAAGCGCCAGGCCAGCGGCGAAGGCGGCGCTGGTGGTGGTCTTGCCCACGCCTCCCTTGCCGGAGGTGACGACGACGATCTTGGCCATGTGTGCGGTTTCCTTGCGTTGTGTGCCCGCTGCCCTACAGCGGTTCAAAAATCAGTTTCTCGCCTTCCAGACGCACCTGCGCGGCCTTGCCGCGCACGTTCTCCGGCAGCTCATTGTCGGTGGTGCGGTACATGCCGGCGATCGAGACCAGCTGCGGCTCCAGGCAGGTGGTGTAGATGCGCGCGGTGGCGTCGCCGCGCGCGCCCGCCATCGCCCGCCCGCGCAGCGGCGCATAGACGTGGATGCTGCCGTCGGCGATCACCTCGGCGCCAAAATTCACGATGGCCAGCACCACGAGATCGCCGCCGCGCGCATAGATCTGCTGCCCCGAGCGCACGGGCTTGTCGATCACCAGCGTGGACACGGGCGCGGCGGGGAGTTCCTGCGCCCCCCGCGCCTGCGCTTCGGGCACCTCATGCACGACCTCGACCGGGGCGGGCGC
>JAIOIA010000213.1:0-2645 GCA_019912745.1 Comamonas sp.
CACCCGGCTGTTGCCCGCACTGGCCCTGGCCACCGGGGCCGCCGCCCTGCCCCTGCCGACGATGGCCGCCAGCGCGCCGCCCGTGGTGCGCTTTCAGGACTACCCCGGCCACGGCAACCTCTTGATCCGCGTGGCGCGTAGCAAGGGCTGGTGCGAGGCCGCGGGCATCACCTGCGAGCTCAAACCCATCCCGCAGGCGCCGCTGGGCATTCAGGCGCTGATCGGCGGCTCGATCGACGTGGCGCAAACGCCCATCGAGGTGCTGGCTTCGGCCGTGCTGCGTGGCGCCAAGCTGCAGGCCGTCGTCGGCTCGGCGGTGACCAACATCTTCCAGATCGATGCGGCCGCGGGCCTCGCGCTGGCGCACGAGAGCCAGGGCTACCCCGCGGTGATGCAGGACTTCAAGGGCAAGAAAATCGGCGTGACCGCGCGCGGCTCGGCCAGCGAATCGTTCTTCGCCTGGCTGATGCAGCAGTCCGGCCACCAGGCGGAAGACGTCACCTACGTCGCCGTCGGCGCGCCCAACACCGCGTTCGCCGCGCTACGCCAGGGCCAGGTGGACGCCATCGTCAGCTTCGAGCCGGCGGGCACCATGTGCGAGATGAGCAAGGCCTGCCGCGTCGTCTACCGCGGCGCCACCGCGGACCAGCCTGCGCTGCTGCGCTCGATGTACGGCGCCGGCGTGGCCCTCGTGATGCGGGCCGAGCAGATCGCCGCCCAGCCCCAGGTGGTGCAGGCGGTAGTCAAGGTGTCGCAGCAGGCGGCCGACTTCGTCAACCACCCCGCCAACGAGGCCGAGGTACTGAAGATCTCCGCCCAGTACTTCCCCTACGACATGCCGCAGGGCGACGCCATCGCCCGGCATGCGCTGAAGCTGGGCATCGACAGCCACGCCTACAAGGCCATGGTGCGCCGCAGCGCGGTGCAGTCCACGCTCACCTATCTGCAGCAAACCAAGCAGCTGCCGGGCATGCCCCAGGTCGAAGACCTGGTCTGGGACGGCGCGCCGCAAGAGTGAATCCAAGCTGCTCACACTCCAGGGAGACGCGCCATGGCAGCCATCTCGATCCATGACCTGTGCGTCGATTTCGGCGGCGCGGTGCTGGCGGTGGACCACGTCAGCCTGAAGATCCCCTCCGGGCAGTTCGTCGCCATCGTCGGCCCCAGCGGTTGCGGCAAGACCACCATCCTGAACCACCTCACCGGGCTGCTGCCGGTGCAGCGCGGGCACATCACCATCGGCGGCGAAGCGCCGCAAGCCGGCAGCCCGCGCGTGACCTACACCATGGCGCGCGACTGCCTGTTTCCCTGGCGCACGGCGTTGGAGAACGTCTGCTTTGGCATGGAGCTGCGCGGCGTGCCGCGGCCCGAGCGCGAGGCACTGGCGCGCCGCGAACTGGAGCGCGTGGGCCTTGGGCGCTTTACCGACGTTTACCCCAAGGCGCTGTCGCACGGCATGCGCCAGCGCTGCGCCCTAGCGCGGGGCTTTTGCCTGCAATCGGACGTGCTGCTGATGGACGAGCCCTTCGGCGCGCTCGACGCGCAGACCAAGATCCAGCTCGAAGATCTGCTGCTGCAGCTCTGGGGCGAAACAAAGCGCACCGTGGTCTTCATCACCCACGACCTGGCCGAGGCCGTGGCGCTGGCCGACCGCGTGGTGGTGATGAGCGCGCGCCCCGGGCGCATCGTCGCCGACATGGCCATCACCCTGCCGCGCCCGCGCCAGGTGCGCAAGCTGCAACGCGACCCGGCCTTCCTGCAGCTGTACTCGCAGGTGTGGGAGCAGCTCGAACGCGGCATCCGCCTGTCCGAGGAATCGACCGAAGGAGCACCGGCATGAGCACCGCCCCACCGCTGAACGCCGCGCTGCCCGCAGCATCCCCACGCACCGCCAGCGGTGCCAGCGCGCTGCGCCACCTGGTGTTTCTGCTCGCCTTCTTCGGCCTGTGGGAATGGGGCAGCCGCGCCGGCTGGCTCGACCGCACGCTGTTCGGCCAGCCCAGCGAGATCGCGCTGTACCTGTGGCGCGGCTTTTTCGTGCGCGGCGACCTGTGGCTGGAGCTGGGCTACACGCTGGCGGGCACCTTCATCTCGTTTCTGCTGGGCAGCGTCGCGGCCATCGTGCTCGGGCTGGCGTTCACGCAGTGGCCGCCGATGGAGCGCGCGCTCGACCCCTACCTCACGGTGATCAACGCCATGCCGCGCTTCGCGCTGGCGCCGCTGTTCCTGCTGTGGTTCGGGCTGGGGCTGTCGTCCAAGGTGGCCATGGGCACCAGCCTGAGCTTCTTCATCGTGCTGGCCAACACGGTGGCCGGCATCCGCGGCGTGCCGCAGGACTTCCTCACGCTCAGCCGCTCGCTGGGCGCGACGCCGTTGCAGTTGTTCTACAAGGTCACGCTGCCCTCGGCCGTGCCGGTGATCTTCTCGGGCCTGCGCCTGGGGCTGATCTTCTCGATGCTGGGCGTGGTCGGCGCCGAGATCATCGCCGCCGAGCACGGCCTGGGCCAGACGCTGGCCTACCTGCAATCGAACTTCAACATGGACGGCGTGATGGCGCTCTTGTTCCTGCTCGCCGGCCTGGGCATGGTTGTCGTCAAGGGCATGGCGCGGCTGGAACGCTGGCTGCTGCGCTGGCAATAAAGGAC
>JAIOIA010000214.1:0-8831 GCA_019912745.1 Comamonas sp.
GCCAGCACCTCGTCGTGCGGCGCCAGGCCCAGCCGCGCGCGGGCGCCGTCGCGGTCGGGGGCCAGGGGAATGACGCTGGCGAGCGGGTGGCCCACGAACGTGGCCGCGATGTCGTGGCGCGCCAGCAGCTCGGGCTCGAACGGGAACAGGCACAGCACGTGATCGGCGGCGGCGCGGATCTTTTCGACACGCTCGGGGCGCCAGGCCCAGATCGAAGGGCAGACGAAGTGCGCCGTCTTGATGCCCGCCGCACGCAGACGCGCTTCCAGACCCAGGTTGAAGTCCGGCGCGTCCACGCCGACGAACACATCAGGCCTGTGCCGCAGCAAGCGCGCGCGCAACTGCAGGCGCATGCGCACGATGCCCGCCAGGCGCACGAGGAGTTCCGCGCTGTAGCCATGCACGGCCAGGCGCTCGCTCTCCCACCAGGCGTCAAAGCCCTGCTCGGCCATGCGCGCGCCGCCGATGCCAAAGCTCGCCAGGCCCGGCCAGCGGGCCTTCAGGCCATCGAGCAGCAGGCCCGCGAGCAGATCGCCCGAGATCTCGCCCGCCACCATGGCCACGCGGGGTGCGTCGGTCATCGCGGTCAGCGCACGATGCCGCGCGTGACGCCGCGCAGGAAGCCGCCGAGCAGCACAAGGTCATCCTCGGAATCGGGGTGGCTCTCGGCCAGCTCGTCGATCTGCGTGATCGCGGCGGCGAGCGTGAGCCCCTCGCGGTAGAGCACGCGGTAGGCCTGCTTGAGCGCGGCGATGCGCTCGGCCGAAAAACCGCGCCGGCGCAACCCTTCGACGTTGAGGCCGCGCACCGCGAGCGGATGGCCGTCGACCATCATGAAGGGCGGCACGTCCTGCGCGATGTGACTGCCGAAACCCGCCATCGCGTGCGCGCCAATGTGCGTGAACTGATGCACGCCGGTGAGGCCGCCGACGATGGCCCAGTCGCCCACGTGCACGTGGCCCGCCAGCGTCGCGTTGTTCGCGAGGATGGTCTGGTTGCCCACCACGCAGTCGTGCGCGATGTGCACGTAGGCCATGATCCAGTTGTCGTCGCCGACGGTGGTCACGCCCCGATCCTGCGCGGTCCCGAGGTTGAAGGTGCAGAACTCGCGGATGGTGTTGCGCGCACCGATTTCGAGGCGCGTCGCCTCGCCGGCGTACTTCTTGTCCTGCGGCACGGCGCCGAGCGAGGCGAACTGGAAGATGGCGCAGTCTTCGCCAATCGTCGTGTCACCCTCGATCACGCAGTGCGCGGCGATGCGCGTGCGCGCGCCGACCTTCACCCGCGCCCCGATGACGGTGTAGGGCCCGACGCTCACGCCCGCGCCCAGCTCGGCGCCGCGTTCGATGATCGCCGTCGGGTGAACGAGGCTCACGCTCACTTGCCCGTGTCGTCGCCCAGGTGGCGCATGGTGCACATGAGCTGTGCCTCGGCCGCCACTTCCTCGCCCACGCGGCCCACGCCGTTGAACTTCCACATGCCGCCGCGCACGCGGTCGATGGTGATGTCCAGAATCAGCTGGTCGCCCGGCACGACGGGGTGCTTGAAGCGCGCGCCGTCGATGCCGACGAAGTAGTAGATGTTGTTCTCGTCCGGCACCTGCCCCATGGCGTCGAACGCCAGCAGGCCCGCGGCCTGCGCCAGCGCTTCAAGGATGAGCACGCCGGGCATGACCGGGCGCCCCGGAAAGTGTCCGGTGAAAAACGGCTCGTTGAACGTGACGTTCTTGACGGCGCGTATGCGCTGGTTGCGCTCGAGCTCGACCACCTTGTCCACCAGCAAAAAAGGATAGCGGTGCGGCAATTGTTTGAGGATGTATTGGATGTCCATCATGGTTTTCGGGCTCTGGAATCGTCCTGCAATTGTTGTTCAAGGGCCTTGACGCGCTCGCGCAGCTGATAGAGCTTGCGCAAGGTGGCCGCGTTTTTTTCCCAAGCCGCATTGTCGTCCATGGGGAAGGCGCCCGTGACGTGGCGTCCGGGCTCGGTGATCGAGCGCGTCACCAGCGTCGTGGCGGAGATGTGCGTGCGCTCGGCAATCGTCAGATGCCCGACGATGGATGCGGCCCCCGCGATCGTGCAGTGCGCGCCGATGCGCGTGCTGCCCGCGATGGCCGTGCAGCCCGCGATGGCCGTGTGGCGGCCGATGTGCACGTTGTGCGCGATCTGGATCAGGTTGTCGAGCTTGACGCCATCCCCAATCACCGTGTCGTCGAGCGCGCCGCGATCGATGCAGGTGTTGGCGCCGATCTCCACGTCGTCGCCGATGGCGACCGCGCCCAGTTGCTCGATCTTGATCCAGCTACCTGCCTCGGGCGCGAAGCCGAAGCCGTCGGCGCCAATCGACACGCCCGCATGCACGATGCAGCGCGCGCCGATGCGGCAGCGCGCGCCCACCGTCACGCGCGACTTGAGCACCGTGCGCGCGCCGATCACCGCGCCGCGCTCGACAACGCACAGCGGGCCTATGCTGGCGCTGGCATCGACCTGCGCCTCGGGGTGCACGACGGCGCTCGGGTGAATGCCCGGCTCGGCCAGCAGCCCATGCACGCGCGCCCACAGCTGCGTGGCGCGCGCGAAGTAGGCATAGGGGTCTTCGGTGATGATGCAGGCGCCGCGCCGCAGGGCCTGCTCGCGCAAGCTCGGTCCCACGATCACGCAGGCCGCCCGGCTGGCGGCCAGCTGCGCGACGTAGCGCGGATTGTTGAGGAAGGAGAGGTCGGCCGCTCCCGCCGTCTGCAGCGGCGCGATGCGCTCGATCAGCGCGTCGCGCTCGCCACCTTCGAGGCGACCGCCCAAGGCGTCGACGATGGCACCCAGGTGCAAGCTCACCTCAGGCCCTCGTCAGAACCTGCCGCTTACTTGCCCGCCGAGGCGTTCATCGCCTTGAGGACCTTGTCGGTGATGTCGTGCTTGGGGTTGACGTACACCGCTTCCTGCAGGATGACGTCGTAGTTCTCGGACTCGGCCATCTGCTTGACGACGCGATTGGCCTTGTCCAGCACGTGCGCGAGCTCCTCGTTCTTGCGCGCGTTCAGGTCTTCCTGGAACTCGCGGTTCTTGCGCTGCAGATCCCGATCCTGGTCGGCAAGCTGGCGCTGGCGTGCCTGGCGCTGGCTCTCGGACATCGTGGGTGCATCACGCTCGAACTTGTCTGACGCCGCCTTCATCGCGGCGCCCATGTCGCGCAGTTCCTTGTCGCGCTTGGAGAACTCCGCCTCGAGCTTGGCCTGCGCGGCCTTGGCCGTGTCGGCCTCGCGCAGGATGCGGTCGGTGTTGACGAACCCGGCCTTGAAGCTCTGGGCCTGCGCCGCCACCGGCATGGCCGTGGCCACGCAGCCAACCAGGGCAATGATGGAAAGGCCGCGGAAGAATGAATGTTTGAGAAGCATTAGAAAGAAGTTCCAATCTGGAATTGCAGGCGCTGGATTTTATCGCCCGCGAACTTGCGTATGGGCTGACCCCACGCCAGGCTCAGCGGCCCGAGCGGAGAGATCCAGCTCAGACCGATGCCCACCGAGGCGCGCATGCCCTTGAGCGACCACGGTTCGTTGTCGCCGTAGACATTGCCCACATCGATGAAAGTGAACCAGCGCAGCGTGCGGTCGTTGCCGGCCCCGGGGAACGGCGCCATGAATTCGGTGTTGAGCGTGATCTTCTTGGTGCCGCCCAGGATGGCGCCCGTCACGTCCCGCGGGCCGAGCGTGCCCTGGTCGAAGCCGCGCACCGAACCGAGGCCGCCTGAGTAGTAGTTCTTGAACACCGGGAACGGCCGCCCGCCCAGGCCCTTGCCATAGCCGATCTCGCCATTGAAGGCCAGGGTGTAGCGCTTGGTCAGGGGAATGTATTGCTGGTACTGCGCGCCGGCCTTGGCGTAGCGCGCATCGCCCGCCAGCGAGAGCTCGCTCGTGAGCTTCATCAGGCGACCGGTGCTGGGCGCGAGCGCGCTGTCGCGATCGTCGCGCGACCAGCCGATGGTCAGCGGCACGGCGAAGCTGGAACTGCCGTACTTGTCCGCATACGCCAGGTAGGCCGCGGGGATGTTGGTGCCGGCCTTGATCCTGGTGCGCTCCAGCCCGGCACCGAAATACACCGTGTCGACTTCGCTGAACGGCACGCCGAACTTGATGCTGCCGCCCTCGCTCACGAGACTGTAGTCGCCGCCCTGGTACTGGTAGGGGCGCTGCGTGCGGTAGAACACGTCCAGCGTGCGCGAGATGCCGTCCTGGGTGAAATACGGGTCGGTGGTGGACAGCACGATCGTGCGGTTGTACTTGCCGGTGTTCAGGTCGATGCCCAGCGTGTTGCCCGAGCCGAAGACGTTTTCCTGCTTGATGCCGAAGGTGAAGGAGAGCTTTTCGGCCGTGGAATAGCCGGCGCCGATCTGGATCATGCCGGTGGGCTTCTCCGTCACGTGCACGACGAGGTCCACCTGGTCGGGCGCGCCGGGCACCTCCTGCGTCTCCACGTTCACTTCGGTGAAATAGCCCAGGCGGTCCACGCGGTCGCGCGAGAGCTTGATCTTGTCGCCGTTGTACCAGGAGGCCTCGTACTGGCGGAACTCGCGGCGCACGACTTCGTCGCGCGTGCGGTTGTTGCCTTCGATGTTGATGCGGCGCACATAGGCGCGGCGCGACGGATCCGCGCGCAGTTCGAGCTGCACGCGGTTGTTCTCGTGGTCGATTTCGGGCACCGCCTCCACGCGCGCGAAGGCGTAGCCGAAGCTGCCGAAGTGGTCGGTGAAGGCCTTGGTGGTCTGCGTCACCAAGTCGGCGTTGTAGGGCTCGCCCGGCTTGATCGTGACCAGCGACTTGAACTCGTCCTCGCGATCGAGGTAATTGCCCGCGAGCGTCACGCCAGAGACCACGTAGCGCGGGCCCTCGGTGATGTTCACGATGATGGAAATGGACTGCTTGTCCGGCGACAGCGCCACCTGCGTGGAGTCGATGCGAAACTCCATGTAGCCGCGCGCCAGGTAGTACGAGCGCAGGGTTTCCAGGTCGGCATTGAGCTTGGTGCGCGCGTAGCGGTCGCTCTTGGTGTACCAGCTCAGCCACCCGCCGGTGTCGAGATCGAACAGATCGGTGAGCGTGGTTTCGCTGAACGCATGGTTGCCGACGATGCTGATTTCCTTGATGCGCGCGGGCTCGCCCTCGGTCACCGTGAAGGTGAGGTTCACGCGGTTGCGCTCCACGGGCGTGACGGTGGTCACCACCTCGGCGCCGTACAGGCTCTTGTTGATGTACTGGCGCTTGAGCTCCTGTTCGGCACGGTCGGCGAGCGCCTTGTCGAACGCCCGCCCATCGACCACGCCGACCTCGCGCATGGCCTTCTTGAGCTGGTCCTTGTCGAATTCCTTGATGCCGGCGAACTCGACTTCGGCGATGGTCGGGCGCTCCTGCACGACCACGACCAGCACGCTGCCCTGGGCTTCGAGCTTCACGTCCTTGAACAGGCCAAGGGCAAACAGCGCCCGGATGGCGGCGGCGCCTTTTTCGTCGGTGTATTCGTCGCCGATGCGCAGCGGCAGCGAGGCGAAGATGGTGCCCGGCTCCACGCGCTGCAGGCCCTCGACCCGGATGTCCTGCACCTTGAAGGGCTGCAGCGCCCAGGCGGCCTGCGCCGCGAGAACCAGGGTGGCCGCAGCCAATGCGGTGCGCACTCCCAGACGATGGAATTTGTTTTTCATGAATGAGGTGCTGGCCGCCGCATGGTGGCGCCCGCGAAAAAAACGTCAGCCGAACAACCGGGTGAAATCGTTGAACACGGCGATGGACATCATCACCAGGAGTAGCGCGACGCCACCGCGTTGCAATCGCTCCATCCAGGCGTCGGACACGCCACGGCCGGTTACTCCCTCCCAAAGATAATACATCAGGTGCCCCCCGTCGAGGACGGGCAGCGGCAACAGATTGAGCACCCCGAGGCTGACGCTGACAAGGGCCAGGAACACCAGGTAGGCCGTGAACCCCATGTGCGCCGATTTGCCGGCATAGTCCGCGATCGTGAGCGGACCGCTCAGGTTCTTGACCGAGGCCTGGCCGATCACCATGCGCCCCATCATGCGCAGCGTGAGCGCGGAGACCTCCCAGGTGCGCCGCGCGCCCTTCCACAAACCTTCGAGCGGGCCATAGCGCACCATCAGCATCTCGGGCGCCGCGCCCACATAGGCGCCGATGCGCCCGATGGGCGCGCCGTCTTCCTCGCGCAGGTCGGGCGTGACGGCGAGTTCGAGCACCTGGCCCGCGCGCTCGATCCGCCAGGTCTGCGTGAGCGCTTGGCCGTCCTTCACGCTGGCGCGGATCAGGTGGCGCAGCTGCTGGCCGTCGGCCACCGCCTGCGCGCCGATGCGCAGCACCACGTCGCCCGGCTGGAGCCCCTCGCGCTCGGCCGCGCCTTGCGGCATCACCTCGCCGATGACCGGCCGCGTCCACGGGCCGGTGAGGCCGATCTCCTTGAGCAGCTCGGTGTCGGGCTCGCGCGTGTCCAGGCGATCGAGACGCAAGGTCAGCTCGCGCGTGGCGCCGCCGGGCCCGTCCTGCACGGTCAGGCGCACATTGCGCCCATCCAGGGCGCCGCGCGCGAGCAACCAGCGCAGATCGTCGAACGAGCGCACGGCTTCGGGCGCGTCCTGCGCCATGGCGGCGCTCAAGACCCGCTCGCCCCCCTGCACGCCGGCCTGCGCAGCCACGGTGCCCTCGGCCGGTCGGGCCAGGTAGGGCGCGGGCTCCGTCACGCCCATCCAGTTGACCAGCGCGTACAGCAGCACGGCCAGCACCAGGTTGGCCAGCGGCCCGGCGGCGACGATGGCCGCGCGCGCGCCCAGCGGCCGGTTGTTGAACGCCAGATGGCGCTCCTCGGGCGCGACCGGGCCTTCGCGCTCATCGAGCATCTTCACGTAGCCGCCCAGCGGGAACATGCCGATCACGTATTCGGTGGGCGAGCCCTTGGGCTGCCAGCGCAGCAGCGGCTTGCCAAAACCGATGGAAAACCGCAGTACCTTGACACCGCACGCCCGCGCCACGCGGTAGTGCCCGTATTCATGCACCGCGATCAGAACGGCCAGCGCAACGATGAAAGCGACAACGGTCAGGGCCATGATTTTTCAAAAATATGAGCTACTAACGCTTATAAACATTTGAATTCAAATGCATTCGTATCCAAAGTCATTGCTGGCACTGCGCAAGCAGCTCTCTTATTGAAAGCGTGCCACCTGCGCGGATGCGGCGGCGCGGCTGCGCTCGTCCAGCGCCAGCAGCGCCGCCAGCGAATCCGGATTGGAGGGCGTGACGGCCTCCAAAGTTGCACGGTTGACCGCATGGATCTGGTCAAAGCGGATGCGCCGCTGCAAAAACGCCGCCACCGCCACCTCGTTGGCGGCGTTGAGCACCGCCGTCGTGCCCGGCGCCGCCGCCAGCGCCCGCCACGAAAGATGCAGGCCCGGGAAACGCCGCTCGTCCGCCTCCTCGAACGTGAGCGCGGCCATCTGGGCGAAGTCGAGCGGCGCGGCGCCGCTGGCGATGCGCTCGGGCCAGGCCAGCCCGACGGCGATGGGCACGCGCATGTCGGGCGTGCCCAGCTGCGCGATGATGGAGGCGTCCACGTACTGCACCATCGAGTGGATGATCTGCTGCGGATGGATCACCACCCTGATCCGATCGGGCGCGAGGTCGAACAGCCAGCGCGCCTCGATCACCTCCAGCGCCTTGTTCATCATCGTCGCCGAATCGACCGAGATCTTGCGGCCCATGACGAAATTCGGATGCGCGCAGGCCTCGTCGGGCGTGACGCTGCGCAGCGTGGCCGGATCGCGCGTGCGAAACGGCCCGCCCGAGGCGGTGAGCAGGATGTGATCGACGCGGCGCGCCCAGGTGGCGCGGTCTTCGGGCAGGCTTTGGAAGATGGCCGAGTGCTCGCTGTCGATGGGCAGCAGCGTCGCGCCGCCCTCCCTGACCGCGCGCAGGAACACCTCGCCGCCGACGACCAGCGCCTCCTTGTTGGCGAGCAGCAGGCGCTTGCCCGCGCGCGCGGCGGCGAGGCACGGCGCCAGGCCGGCGGCACCGACGATGGCGGCCATGACGGCATCGACGCCCTCATGCGACGCTATCTGTTCGAGAGCATCCTGCGCTTGCAGCACTTGCGTTGGAAGGCTATTGGCCTTGAGTTTTTCGGCCAGCTCGCGCGCATGCGCGCTGCTCGCCATGACGGCGTAGCGCGGCTTGAAGCGCGCGCACTGCGCGAGCAGCGCATCGACGCGCGTGGCGGCGCTGAGCGCGAAGATGTCGACCTGGTCGGGGTGGCGAGCCACGACGTCCAGGGTGTTGGTGCCGATCGAGCCGGTCGACCCCAGAATCGTGAGGCGTTGTTTCATCGTGAGGCGAAATTGGAAATCATCAGCGCCAGCGGCAGCGTGGGCAGCAGCGCATCGACCCGGTCGAGCACGCCGCCGTGACCGGGCAGCAGCTGGCTGCTGTCCTTGGCGCCGGCACTGCGCTTGACCAGCGATTCGACCAGATCGCCGACCACGCTCATGGCCGTGAGAAACAGCAAGGCGGGCAGCGCGAGCAGCCAGCCCAGGCCCGCGAGCTGCGTGTACAGGCTGGGGACACTTGCCTGCCAGCGGCCGTCGGCCCAGGCCCAGACCAGCGCCAGCACCAGCACGCCCGCCATGCCGCCCCAGACACCCTCCCAGCTCTTGCCGGGGCTGATCGCCGGGGCGAGCTTGCGCCGCCCGAACGCGCGGCCCACGAAGTACGCGCAGATGTCCGCGGCCCAGACCAGGCACAGCACGGAGAGAAGGAAATTGATGCCCACGGCGCGCGCGCGCGCCGT
>JAIOIA010000215.1:0-30002 GCA_019912745.1 Comamonas sp.
GCGCCTGCACGGCCGTGCCGACCGCGACGGCCACGGCGCGCCGCAGGCGGCCGCGCCGGCCATGAAGCCCGCGAGCCACTCCAGTGCCGGGCGGTCCAGCCCCTGTACCAGGTCGGCGGCGGTTTGCGCCTTCTCGCGCGAAATGGGCAATACGTCGAGCACGGCGTCTGCAATCTGTGTCATGAAGACTCTCTCTTGCTTCTTATGCGAACAATGCTTGCGGCTGGGCAGGCACGTTCCTGAATGTAGTGAGCGACCTCGTGCAGGGGAAGAATTGATTTTTCATAACTTAAGCAGCGGGATGAATAAGGAAATGGAGAGCTGGCGGCGCTTGCGTATCAAGCGTTGGAGCCAAAAAAGACACGTGCTCTTTGCGGCCGTGCGATGAAGTGCTGGCAGCCGCGGGCGCGCAGGCGGTCGAACTCCTGGCTGGGCATCACGACCTCGATGATTTCCTGCGTGTCCTCGCGTGTGAGTTCGAGCTGCGCCAGCGGCCCGAGCGCCTGTGCGCGGTGCAGGCTCACGCGCAGCTCGCTCGCCTGCGCCGGGCGGCGCTGCGGTTCGCAGGGTTCGATCTGGATGTCGTGCGGGCGCACGTAGGCCGTGCCTGGCGCGTCGGGAGCACCCGCGCCGGGCAGCGCGAAGCGCATGCTGCCCGACTGCAGCGTGCCGCCGTGCACGCGGCCATGAAACAGATTCATGTGCCCGAGAAAACCGCAGACGAAGGCGGTGGCCGGTTCGTCGTACACCGCCTGCGGCGCGCCGCGTTGCTCCACCTGGCCGCGGTTCATGATGACGATCTCGTCGGCCACCTCCAGCGCCTCTTCCTGGTCGTGCGTGACGAAGATGCTGGTCACGTGCAGCTCATCGTGCAGGTGGCGCAGCCAGCGGCGCAGTTCCTTGCGCACTTGGGCGTCCAGCGCGCCGAAGGGCTCGTCGAGCAGCAGCACGCGCGGCTCCACCGCGAGCGCGCGCGCCAGGGCGATGCGCTGGCGCTGCCCGCCCGAGAGCGCGGCCGGGCGCCGGTCGGCGAGCCAGTCCAGCTGCACGAGCTGCAGCAGGTCCATCACCTTGGCGCGGATCTTCGCCTCGCTCAGGCGAGCGCGCCGCGGCTTCATGCGCAGACCGAAGGCGATGTTGTCGAACACCGTCATGTGCCTGAATAGCGCGTAGTGCTGGAAGACGAAACCCACCTGGCGCTCGCGCACGTCGGCGTGCGAGGCGTCCTCGCCGGCGAGCAGCACCTGGCCGCTGTCGGGGCGTTCCAGCCCCGCGATGATGCGCAACAGCGTGGTCTTGCCGCAGCCCGAGGGGCCGAGCAACGCGGTGAGGTGCCCGTCGGCAAAGGTGAGTGAAACGTCGGCAAGCGCCGTGAAGGCGCCGAACTGCTTGTGAATGTGGCGTACTTCGATGCTCATGCGAGCCGCTCCTGGAGGTGCCGGGCGGTCTGCGCGCGCAGGCGCCACTCGGCGATGGATTTGAGGGTGAGCGTCACCAGCGCCAGCAGCGCCAGCAGCGAGGCGACGGAAAACGCGGCGGCGCCGTTGTATTCGTTGTAGAGAATTTCCACATGCAGCGGCAGTGTGTTCGTCAGACCCCGGATGTGGCCCGAGACGACCGAAACCGCGCCGAACTCGCCCATGGCGCGCGCATTGCACAGCACCACGCCATAGAACAGGCCCCAGCGGATGTTGGGCAGCGTCACGTGCCAGAACACGCGCCAGCCGCTGGCGCCGAGCACGACGGCGGCTTCTTCCTCCTCGCAGCCCTGCGCCTGCATCAGCGCGATCAGTTCGCGCGCGACGTAGGGGAAGGTGACGAACACGGTGGCCAGTACGATGCCCGGCACGGCAAACAGAATCTGCACGTCGTGCGCGTCGAGCCAGGCGCCGAACCAGCCGTGCGCGCCGAACAGCAGCACATAGGCCAGCCCCGCGATCACCGGCGAGACGGAGAACGGCAGGTCGATCAGCGTGGTGAGCACGCCCTTGCCGGCAAACTCGAAACGCCCAATCGCCCAGGCGGCGCATACGCCCAGCACCACGTTCAGCGGCACGGCGATCAGCGTGGCGGTGAGCGTGAGCCGGATGGCGGCGAGCGCATCGGGCTCGGCGACGGCGGCCCAGCTTGCGGCCCAGCCTTCGGCCAGCGCCTCGTGGAACACCGTGATCAAAGGCAGGAAGAGGCACAACGAGAGAAAGCCGAAGGTGAGCGCCATCAGGGCGCGGGGCAGCCAGCGCCCGTGGTCCGTCGTGCGGTGGTTGACGGCCTTCATGCGCTCCTCCGGCCCAGCGCGTGCGCGCGGCTCGCGCCCTGCAGCAGGTTGATCGCGAGCAGCAGCGTGAACGAGATCGCCAGCATCACCACGGCAATGGCCGTCGCGCCCGCCACGTTGTACTGCTCCAGCTGCGTGACGATGAGCAGCGGAGCGATCTCCGAGACCATGGGCATGTTGCCCGCGATGAAGATCACCGAGCCGTATTCGCCCGCCGCTCGCGCGAACGCCAGCGCAAAGCCGGTGAGCAGCGCGGGCAGCATGGCCGGAAGAACCACGTGCACGAACACCTGCGCGCGCGAGGCGCCCAGGCTGCGCGCCGCTTCTTCATATTCGGGCGAGAGGTCTTCGAGCACCGGTTGCACCGTGCGCACCACGAACGGCAGCCCGATGAAGATCAGCGCGACGACGATGCCCGCGGGCTGAAACGCCACCTGCAGGCCCAGCGGCGCAAGCCAGCGCCCGACCCAGCCCTGCGGCGCGTACAGCACGGTCAGCGCGATGCCCGCCACGGCCGTGGGCAATGCGAACGGCAGGTCCACCAAGGCGTCGATGAGTTTCCTGGCGGGAAAGGGGTAGCGCACCAGCACCCAAGCGGTCAGCCCGCCGAAGACCAGATTGACCAGCGCGGCGAGCAGTGCGCTGCCGAACGAGAGCCTGAGCGCGGCGAGCACGCGCGGCGAAGAGACCGCATGCCAGAACGCCTCCCAGCCCGGCGCGGCGGCCGTCAGTGTGACGGCCGAGAGTGGCAGCAGCACGATGAGGCACAGCCAGGTGAGCGTCAGGCCCAGTGTGAGCGCGCGCCCCGGCAGCACGTCTGGTGCTCGGCGCGAAACGAAGGGCAGGGCGGCGGCTGGCATGCGTGTTTCAGGCCGCCCGGCGCGTGGCCGGTTGGTAGATCTGGTCGAACACGCCGCCGTCAGCGAAGTGCGTGCGCTGTGCATCGGCCCAGTCGCCCGCCACGTCTTCGAGCGTGAAGGTCTCGAGCCGAGGCAGCTCGGCCGGGCTCGCTTGCATCGGGCGAAAGAAGTGCCGCGCCGCCAGCGCCTGTGCCTCGGGGGCGTAGAGCGCCCGCAGGTAGGCGTGCGCCAGCGCCGTGCTGCCCCGGCGTTCGGCCACCTGATCGACCACCGCCACGGGCAGGTGGGCGGCGATGCTCTGGGCGGGCCAGACCACTTCGATCTGCTCTGCGCCAAAGGTTTGCAGCGCCAGCAGCGCCTCGCTCTCCCAGGTCAGCAGCACGTCGCCCAGGCCGCGCGTGACGAAGTTCATCGTGGCCGCGCGTGCGCCCGCATCGAGCACGGGCACCTGCTGGAACAGCGCGCCGACGAAGGCCCGCGCCGCGCGTTCGCTGCCGCCTGAGGCACGCAGCGCATGGCCCCACGCGGCAAAGTAGTTCCAGCGCGCGCCGCCGGAAATCTTCGGGTTGGGGGTGAGCAGCGCGAGGCCCGGCTGCAGCAGGTCGTCCCAGCCGCGCACGCGCCGTGGGTTGCCCGCACGCACGAGAAAGACGATGGTCGAGCCGAGGGGGCAGGCCTGCCGCGGCAGTGCCTCGCGCCAGCGTGCGCTGAGCAGGCCGCTGCGCGCAAGCACGTCGATGTCGGGCGGAAGCGCGAGCGAGACCACGTCCGCGTGCAGGCCGTCGAGCACCGAGCGCGCCTGCTTGCTCGAGCCGCCGTGCGACTGGTGAATGGCGATGTGCTCGCCATGTTGCCGGGCCCAGCCGCGCGTGAATGCGGCGTTGAACGCCACGAAGAACTCGCGCGTCGCGTCGTACGCGGCGTTGAGCAGCGTGCGATCAGCCGCCCGCGCCCCCATCAGGGGCGCGGCGGCGAGGGGCAGGGTGAGCCATTGGCGACGCAGCATGCACGGGCTTTGCGGTTGGAAAGCCCAGGAGCTTAGGAAGGCGTGGCGGCAAAACGAACGACTTGTTTGCTTGAACGATATGTGCGCCGCGCATTAGGCATCGCTGCTATATGCGTATGCGCGCCGCCCCGCGCGGCCTGGCGTCAGATTGCGCCGCGTGGCCACAGGTGCAGCAAGGCCGTGGTCATGAACAGATAGCGTGCGAATTTGCCCACGGCCATGTAGAAGACGCAGGGCCAGAAGGGCAGGCGCAGCCATCCGGCCACAGCGCACAGCGGGTCTCCGACGACCGGGAGCCAGCTCAGCAGGCAGGCCGCCGGGCCGAAGCGCCGCAGCCAGCCCAGTGCGCGTGACGGCGCGGGTTTGCCGAGCCAGTACTCTACCGCCCGGTGCGCGCCCAGTCCCATCCACCAGGTGATGGCGCCGCCCAGCGTGTTGCCCAGCGTGGCTACGCCGATGGCGGGCCAGAACAGTTCGGGATTGAGCTGCGCCAGCGCGAACACCGCGGGCTCCGAACCCAACGGGAGCAAGGTAGCCGACACCAGCGCGACGACAAAGACCGTCGCCAGGCCGTTGTGCGGCAGCGCGAACCAGTTGGCGAGATCGATCATCCATGGCGGCATGGGGTGGCAAGTTTAAGGAAGGTCTTGAACCCCAGGGCCAGGTGTGCGGGAACGGACGGTTGCACAAAAAGCAGGCAACTACAATCAGTGGCTTCGCAAGCCGGTGTGCTTGCCGTTTGACTCCCCCCATGACTTCGCTGCGCATCGGCCCCGTTGTTCTCGCCAACCGCGTCTTTGTCGCACCCATGGCGGGCGTGACGGACCGGCCGTTTCGCCGACTGTGCCGCGCACTCGGCGCGGGCCACGCGGTCAGCGAGATGGTGACCTCGCGCAAGGAGCTCTGGGACAGCCTCAAGACCTCGCGGCGCGCCAACCACGAGGGCGAGCCGGGCACCATCGCCGTGCAGATCGCGGGGACCGATGCGGCCATGATGGCCGAGGCCGCGCGCTACAACATCGATCGCGGCGCGCAGCTCATCGACATCAACATGGGTTGCCCGGCCAAGAAGGTTTGCAACAAGTGGGCCGGCTCGGCGCTGATGCAAAACGAGCCGCTGGCGCTGGAGATTGCCGAGGCCGTCGTCGCAGTCTGCGCGCCGCGTGGCGTGCCCGTCACGCTCAAGATGCGCACGGGCTGGTGCGATGCGCACAAGAACGCGGTGGGCTTGGCGCGCCAGTTTGAAGGCGCAGGCATTCAGATGCTCACCGTGCACGGTCGCACGCGCGAGCAGGGCTACCGGGGCGAGGCCGAATACGACACCATTGCTGCCGTCAAGCGGGCGGTGACCATCCCAGTGGTGGCCAATGGCGACGTCACCGATGCGCGCAAGGCGCACGCCGTGCTGCGGGCCACGGGGGCGGACGCCTTGATGATCGGCCGCGCGGCGCAGGGCAGGCCGTGGATTTTCCGCGAGGTGGCGCATTTTCTAGACACGGGTGAAGAGCTCGCGCCGCCGCTGGTGGCCGAAGTCCGGCGCCTGCTGCTCGCGCATCTGCAGGAGCACTACAGTCTCTATGGCGAATCCACCGGCGTGCGCAGCGCGCGCAAGCACATCGCCTGGTATGTGCATGGCTTGCCGGGCGGAGACGAATTGCGCCGCCGCATCAATCAGATCACGGACAGCGGCGCCCAGTGGAGCGCGGTGCGGGATTATTTCGAGCGGCTGGAGCAGCAGATGCAGCGTCTGCCGCGCCCCGATGAGGCGAGTCAAGTGTCAGTCCATGAACGTCAGAAGGGAGCGCACGCATGAGCCCTGCCCATACCCACGCGAATATCGAAGTCTGTGTGCGCGACAGCCTGCTGCGCTACTTTGAAGACCTGGGCGGCGAAGCGCCCGAGGACATGTACGAGATGCTGCTGCGGCTGGTGGAAAAGCCGCTGCTCGAAGTGGTAATGCAGCATGCGGGCAACAACCAGTCGCGCGCGGCCGAGTGGCTGGGGCTGAACCGCAACACGCTGCGCAAGAAGCTGGTCGACCATCGGCTGTTATGAGCCGAATAGTGCATTGATAGCTGTCCGCGCTTGCTGGACAAGCGTTTGAGCCGTATTTTGTTTGAAAATCTGGAGTTGAAGAGTGACCAACGCATTGATTTCCGTCTCGGACAAGAGCGGCATCGTGGACTTTGCCCGGGCCTTGCATGCGCAGGGCGTGTGCTTGATTTCCACCGGAGGTACGGCCAGGCTGCTGGCCGCCGAAGGCCTGCCGGTGACCGAGGTGGCCGAGGTCACGGGCTTTCCCGAAATGCTCGACGGGCGCGTCAAGACCCTGCACCCCAAGGTGCACGCCGGTTTGCTCGCGCGCCGCGATGTGTCTGAGCACATGGCAGCGCTCAAGGCGCACGGCATAGACACCATCGACCTGCTGGTGGTCAACCTCTACCCGTTCGAGGCGACGGTGGCCAAGTCGGGCTGCACGCTGGCCGACGCGATCGAGAACATCGACATCGGCGGCCCGGCCATGGTGCGCAGCGCCGCCAAGAACTGGAAGGATGTGGGCGTGCTGACCGATGCCGCGCAATACCCCGAGGTGCTGGCTGAGCTGAAAGCCCAGGGCAGGCTCTCGGACGCGCTGCGCTTCAAACTCGCGGTGGCGGCGTTCAACCGCATCGCGCAGTACGCGGGGGCGATCAGCGACTACCTCTCGTCCGTGGATTTCGAGGCCGACAAGATGGGCGAGAGCTACGTGCCGCAGCGCCAGCTTTTCCCCGGCCAGAGCAATGGCATCTTCACCAAGGTGCAGGATTTGCGTTATGGCGAGAACAGCCACCAGCAGGCGGCGCTGTACCGCGATCTGTACCCCGCGCCCGGCTCCATCGTCACCGGCGAGCAGCTGCAGGGCAAGGAACTGTCGTACAACAACATCGCCGATGCCGATGCCGCGTGGGAATGCGTCAAGAGCTTCAAGCTGCCCGCCTGCGTCATCGTCAAGCACGCCAACCCCTGCGGCGTGGCCGTGGGCACGAGCGCGCGCGAGGCCTACGCCAAGGCCTTCCAGACCGATCCGACCAGCGCCTTTGGCGGCATCATCGCGTTCAACCGGCCGGTCGACGGCGCGGCCGCCGAGCAGGTGGCCAAACAGTTCGTCGAGGTGCTGATGGCGCCCGACTTCACGCCCGAGGCGCTGGCCGTCTTCAAGGCCAAGGTCAATGTGCGGCTGGTGAAGATCGCGCTGCCCGCCGCGGGCGGCGCCAGCGCCTGGAGCCAGGGTCGCAACCTGATGGACGCCAAGCGCGTCGGCTCGGGCCTGCTGCTGCAGACCGCCGACAACCATGAGCTGCAGCTCGCCGACCTCAAGGTCGTCACCACGCGCCAGCCGACGCAGGAGCAGCTGCAGGACGTGATGTTCGCCTGGCGCGTGGCCAAGTTCGTCAAGAGCAACGCCATCGTCTTCTGCAAGGGCGGCATGACCATGGGCGTGGGCGCGGGCCAGATGAGTCGGCTCGATTCGGCGCGCATCGCCAGCATCAAGGCCGAGGCCGCGGGCCTCACGCTCAAGGACACGGTGGTCGCGAGCGACGCCTTTTTCCCCTTCCGCGACGGGCTGGACGTGGTCGTCGATGCGGGCGCCAGCTGCGTGGCGCAGCCCGGCGGATCGATGCGCGATCAGGAAGTGATCGATGCCGCCAACGAGCGCGGCGTCGCCATGGTCTTCACCGGGGTACGTCATTTCCGCCACTGACACCCGGCCTGCCGCTGCCGGGGCGCGGCAGGTCATCTCGGTCAACCACCTGCTGCTGGGCCTGCTCGTCGTCGCGATCTGGGGCAGCAACTTCGTCGTCATCAAGGTGGCGCTGGCGTCGTTTCCGCCGCTCCTGATGGCGGCGCTGCGTTTCGCCAGCGCCACCGTGCCGGCCATCTTTTTCTTCAGGCGCCCCCAGGTGCCCTGGCGCAACCTGGCGGGTTACGGCCTGTTGATCGGCGGGGGTCAGTTCAGCTTGCTGTATCTGGCGATGCAGTCGCAGATTTCACCCGGCCTCGCGTCGCTCGTGGTGCAGGCGCAGGTGCTCTTCACCGTGGGCCTTGCCGTCGTGATCGAGGGTGAGCGCGTGCGGCTCTTTCAGCTTGTCGCGGCGGCGCTCGCGATCGCGGGCTTCGCGGTGATCGGTCTGCACACCGACGGCACCACGACGTGGCTGGGCATCGTGATGGTGCTGGGCTCGGGCCTGTGCTGGGCGCTCGGGAACCTGGTGGGGCGCCAGGCCGGGCGCGTGAACATGGTGGCCTACATGGTCTGGACCAGCGCGTTCTCCGTGCCGCCGCTGGTCGTGCTGTCGCTGCTTGCCGAAGGTGGACCGGTGGTGCTCTGGCATGCGATCAGCGTCGCGCCACCGCTCGCTTGGGGTGCGATCCTCTGGCAGTCGATGGCCAACACCATCCTCGGCTACGGTCTCTGGGCCTGGCTGCTGGTGCGCTACGACGCAGCCACCGTCACGCCGCTGGCGCTGCTGGTGCCGGTCTTCGGCATGGGCAGCTCGGTGGCGCTGCTGGGCGAACCCTTCCCGGCGTGGAAGGGCACGGCCATGCTGCTCGTGATGGCGGGCCTGAGCCTGAACGTGCTCTGGCCGCGTGTCAGGAAGAAGTTGGCAAAAATGGCCTGAGACGCTTGCTGGGCCGGCGCCACCAGCCATCAATTGCGTAGCGTTTTGAACACCTCGCAGGCGGCCGCCACGGTTTCTTCGATATCGGCGGCGCTGTGCGCGCCGCTGACGAAACCCGCTTCGTACAGCGCCGGCGCGGTATAGACGCCGCGGTCGAGCAGGCCGTGAAACAGATGGTTGAAACGCGCGCCATCGCTCTTGAGCACTTCGGGGTAGTTGCGTGGCAGCTCGGGCAGTAGAAAGTAGCCCATCATGCCGCCCTCGCTGTCGCCGCAAAAATCCACGCCTTCGGCCCGGGCCGCCTGAGTGAGGCCTTCGATCAGCGAGCGCGTGCGCTGCGCCAGCCGTTCATGAAAGCCCGGTTGGGCCACCTCGCGCAGCGTCGCCAGGCCGCAGGCCGTGGCCACCGGGTTGCCCGAGAGCGTGCCTGCCTGGTACACCGGCCCCAGCGGCGCGAGCTGCTCCATCACGTCGCGCCGCCCGCCGAAGGCCGCCAGCGGCATGCCGCCGCCCACCACCTTGCCCAGCATCGTGAGGTCGGGCGCGAAGCCGGGAATTTCCCTGGCATACAGGCTCTGCGCGCCGCCCAGCGCCACACGAAAGCCCGTCATCACCTCGTCGATGATGAGCAGCGCGCCATGGCGCGTGCACAGCTCGCGCGCGGCGCGCATGAAGGGCACACTCGCGCGCACGAAGTTCATGTTGCCCGCGATCGGTTCCATGATCACGCAGGCGATTTTTTCGCCGTGCAGCGCGAAGGCCTCTTCGAGCTGCGCCGCGTCGTTGTATTCGAGCACCAGCGTGTCCTGCACCACCACCTCGGGCACGCCTGCGCTCGTGGCGTGGCCGAAGGTCGCGAGGCCCGAGCCGGCCTTGACCAGCAGCGCATCGGCGTGGCCGTGGTAGCAGCCGTTGAACTTGATGATCTTGGCGCGTCCGGTGGCGCCGCGCGCCAGTCGGATCGCGCTCATGCCCGCCTCGGTTCCCGAGCTCACCAGCCGCAGCATTTCGATCGAGGGCAGATGGCGCACGATCTCCTCGGCCAGCTCGCTCTCGCGCTCGGTCGGCGCGCCGAACGACAGGCCACTTTCGATCGCCTGGTGCACGGCGTCGAGCACCGCGGGGTGTCCGTGGCCGAGGATCATCGGACCCCAGGAGCCGATGTAGTCGATGAGCCGGCGCCCGTCGGCGTCCCAGACATGCGCGCCCTGGCCGCGTGTGATGAACGGCGGTGTTCCGCCCACAGCCCGGAAGGCCCGCACGGGTGAATTGACACCACCTGGAATCAGGGCTTTGGCGCGGTCGAACAAGGTGGCGTTGAGGTCTTGGCGATGTGTCATGGCCCGCATTTTCGCCTCCGGCGGTACCTGGGCGGCGCCGCAGTGCTCATTCCGCACAGGCCAGAGGCGCTGGCGTACGGGTAATCCTGAGGTGCCAAACTGTTGCATTGGTGAAGCGCTTTGGCGTTTGCGCGCTTTGCGTTACGTAGAATCGTTGCATTTCATGGTGAGCATCGATAAGCTTGTTCGGATCGGGCCTACATGCCCGGTCGGATGACCAAGCGAGAACAGAATCAAAAGGAGCGGGACAAATTGGCGACAGCGACGACCAGTCCCACGATCAAGGTGCTCGTGGTGGACGACAGCAACACGATCCGGCGCAGCGCCGAGATTTTCCTCAAGCAGGGTGGTCATGAGGTTTTGCTCGCCGACGACGGCTTCGACGCCCTCTCCAAGGTGAACGACTACCAGCCGCAACTCATTTTCTGCGACATCCTGATGCCCAAGCTCGATGGTTACCAGACGGTGGCCATCATCAAGCGCAATCCGCGCTTTTCCGACACCCCCGTCGTCATGCTGTCGTCCAAGGACGGCGTCTTCGACAAGGCCCGAGGGCGCATGGTGGGCTGTCAGGATTACCTCACAAAACCCTTTACCAAAGATCAGTTGCTGCAGGCCGTGCAGCAATTGGGCCGCGTGCAACCAGGAGCTCAGTGATGGCTATCAAAAAAGTATTGGTCGTGGACGATTCCAAGACCGAATTGGTGTTTCTTTCGGACTTGCTGAAAAAGGAGGGCCTGGACGTGACCACCGCGGAAAACGCCGACGAGGCCTACCGCCGGCTGGAGGAAGGCATGCCCGACCTGATCCTGATGGACGTGGTCATGCCCGGCAAGAACGGTTTTCAGCTCACGCGTGCGCTTACCCACGATCCGAAGTACGCGAACATTCCCATCATCATGTGCACCAGCAAGAACCAGGAGACCGACCGGGTCTGGGGTATGCGCCAGGGTGCTCGCGGCTACATCACCAAGCCGGTTGATGCCGCGGAGCTGCGTGAAAAAATCAACGCCCTGAGCTGAGGCGCTCGCAGCCCCCGTCATGGCAGAACGCGAATCACTCAAGGACGTTCAACTGCGGCTGTTGGCTCGCCTGCAGGCGGCCAGGACCGAAAACGTGGCGATGGCCTCCTGGCTGGCTGTCGAATGCGCGTCCCATCGGTTGCTGCTGCCGCTTTCTCAGGCCGGCGAAATTTTTGCCTGGTCCGGCACCCAGCCGGTGCCGCATGCGCGGCCATGGTTCCTGGGAGTAGCCAATCTGCGCGGGGTGCTTGCGGGCGTGATCGATCTCGCCATGCTGCTGGGCTCGCAACAGATACGCACCGAACAGGCGCTGTCCGAGTGTTCGCTGGTGACACTGGGCTCCTTGCTGGACGTCAACGCAGCGCTGCTGATCGACCGGTTCGTGGGTTTGCGCGGCAAGCAGGATTTCGTGGCCGACGAAGAGTCGGCGTCTGGCGCGGCGATCTATCTCGGCGGCGTCAAGGTCGATGCGCACGGAGGGCGCTGGCAGATTCTTGATCTGCAGGTGCTCGCGGGCGATGCGGGGTTTTTGAATATTGGCGCCTGACGTGCGGGCACAACTGTCGTGATGGGAAAGTACTATGTCGTTGGCTGATACCTTGAACAAGCTCTTGCGACGCGCGCCGGCGGACACCGATGCGCAGCCCAGCCGCATGGATCTGGGGGTCGACCCGCAACAGGCAGATGGTTTGTCCACCGTGTTCCGCGCCGACGGCGTGGACAGCGTGCAGGGAAGCGAGCCATCGGAATTCCCCGAGTCCGCCATCCCGCAAGCTCAGGAGGACGTGATCACCCTGCCGCTGCTCGGGCGCGCCAGTGCGGCGGTTCATCAGCGTCGCCTGCTTGCGCTGCTCGGCCTGGGCGTGCTGGTGCTGGTGATCTTCGGCGGCTGGCTGGTGCAGCGTGCGCAGGTCTCGGCGCGCCAGCTGGCGACGGTGGGCGAAACGCTGACCCAGTCGCAGCGTCTCGTGCAGGCGTTTGGCGAGGCGGCCGCGGGCGAGCCCAAGGCCTTCGGCGTGCTGGCCGACAGTTCGCGCATCTTCCTGCGCGACTTCAAGGCTTTGTCCGAGGGCAACGCCGAGATGGGCGTGAAGCCGCTGGGGGGCGCTTTCTTCGGTGAACTGGAGAACATCCGGGCCAGTACCGAGCGTGCGGAACGCTATGTCCAGGTCATGCAATCGCACACATCGACCCTCGTGGATGCGGCCAAGGCACTGACGGCGATCAATCACGACGCGGGAGATTGGCGGCGTACGGCGCAGGCCGTCGCGGACCGCGCATTCAAGGGGACGGATGTCCAGGCTATGGAGTTGGCCAGCCGCCTGACCATGCTGACGCAGCGCATCGGGCTGGATGCCAATCTCGTGTATGGAGGCGCCGGCGTGGGCGTGCAGGCCGAGCTGGATCAGGCGGCCGCGGATTTCAGGTCCATCATGCATCGTATTCCCCAGTTGATGACGGGTCCGGCCGGCGCTGCTCTGACGGCCCTGTACGAAGACAACGAGCCGCGTGTGACCTTGCTGCTTGACAGCGCAGGCGACCTCTCGACGGCGCGCATGGCGCAGGCCGTGCTGGCGCTGGACAGCGAGCCGGCGCGTCTGGTCCTGGAGAGGATACAGAGCAGATTGGCCGCGCAATCGGGCTTCGGCGTCAGTGAAATTGCCCTGCTCGCCGTGCTGGCCCTGTTCACGCTGCTGTGCGGCGTGGGCATCGCCCGGGTGCAGCTGCTGGACAGCGAGCGGCGCCAGAAGGTGTCGGAGCAGCAGCGTCAGGAAGCGCGCCTGCAGGAGCTCGAGGCCAAGCGCATCAACGATGCCAACCAGGCGGCCATCTTGCGCCTGATGAACGAACTGCAGTCGGTGGCCGAAGGCGACCTGACGCAGGAAGCCACGGTGACCGAGGACATCACGGGCGCGATCGCCGACTCGGTGAACTACACCGTGGAAGAACTGCGGGTGTTGGTGGGCAGCGTGCAGAACACCGCCACGCGCGTGGCGCAGACAACGGCCCAGGTGGACGGCACCTCGACCGAGCTGCTGGCGGCTTCGAGCGAGCAGCTGCGTGAAATCCGCGAAACCGGCCAGTCGGTTCTGGACATGGCCACGCGCATCAACGGGGTGTCATCTCAGGCGCAGGCATCCGCGACGGTGGCGCAGCAATCGCGGCAGGCAGCGGATGAAGGTCTGAAGGCGGTGCAGAACGCCATCGGCGGCATGAACTCGATTCGTGACCAGATTCAGGACACGTCCAAGCGCATCAAGCGACTGGGCGAATCCTCGCAGGAAATCGGCGAAATCACGGAGCTGATCTCTGGCATTACCGAACAGACCAACCTGCTGGCCCTGAATGCCGCCATTCAGGCCGCGTCCGCTGGTGAAGCGGGTCGCGGATTCTCGGTGGTGGCCGAGGAAGTGCAGCGCCTGGCGGAGCGGTCGGCGGACGCCACGCGCCAGATCGCGGCGCTGGTGAAAGCCATTCAGACGGATACGCTGGACGCGGTCGCCGCCATGGAGCGTTCCACGCGCGGGGTGGTGGAGGGCGCGCGCCTGTCGGACAGTGCCGGCACGGCGCTGTCCGAGATCGACAGCGTGTCGCGCAAACTGGCCGAACTCATCGAGAGCATCTCGTCGGCCACGCTGCGCGAGGCGAATCTCGCCAATGGCGTGGCCGAGAACATCCAGCATATTTTCGCCGTGACCGAACAAACGGGAGAGGGGACACGCACCACCGCCCACCAGGTGCGCGAACTCTCCAAGATGGCTGAGGAATTGCGCCAGTCGGTGGCGCGGTTCAAGATCGCCTGAGCGGCTTCATCGTGCCACAGGCCACCACACTCGGAGGGCAAACCATGTCATCCACGGGAACACCACACGCTGCGGTGCGTGATGTTCAGTATGAGGAGCAGGATCTGGGCCCCTTGGCGTGGGTGCATGCCGAGCTGCGCAAGACGCTGGACAGCGCCGTTAAGCTGCTGCGGCACTTCGCGCACGAGATTGAAAGTTCGGGCGAGTCCGACCTGACTTCCCACGATACGGCTACCTTGCGCAATGTGCGGCAGATGCTGCACCAGTGCGCCGGCGCACTGGTCATGGTGGGCATGGAACAGACGGCACTCGTGCTGCGAGCGATGGAAGCTGCGGTGCACCGCCTGGTGCAGGAGCCCGAGAAGTGCCGGGGCGAGGCCGTGGCGGTGCTCGAGAGCGCAAGCTTTGCCATCATCGAATATCTGGACAGCATTCTCGCGGGCAAGAACGTCTCTCCCGTGGCGCTGTTCCCGCAGTACCGTCAGGTGCAACTGCTCGCGGGGGTGCCGCATGTGCATCCGATGGATCTGTGGCCTGCCGAGCGGCGTGTGCGCGAGCCGGTATTTCCCGGAACCGTCCTGCCGCTGCCCTACGGCGCCGAGGTGCGCTCGCACCTGGACACGGCGGTCCTGCGCATCGTCAAGAACGGGGATGTCGAGGCGGCGGTGGACATGCAGCATCTGTGCATGGGATTTGCCGCCGCGCAGCAGGAGACGCAGCCACGCATCTTCTGGAAGGCGGCCGCCGGGTTCTTCGAGGCGATCGCGCGGCGCTGGCTGACGGTGGATGCCTACGTCAAGCGCACGACCTCGCGCGTGCTGATGCAGTACACGGCGCTGGCCCGTGGTCAGACGGCGCTGGCGGACCGTTTGCTGCCCGAGCTGCTTTTTTTCTGCGCCCAGGCGCGCATGCCGGACGATGCCACGGGCGTGACGGCGCTGCGCTCGGTGCGCCACGCATGGAGCCTGCAGCACGTGGCCCCGGTCGATTACGAGTCGGCACGCTTCGGGCTGTGTGATCCGGCCCAGCTCGCGCAGGCACGCAAGCGTATTGCGGCGGCCACCGAAACCTGGTCTGCCCTGGCCGGCGGCGACAAGCACAAGATCAAACTGGCCGCCGATCAATTCAGCCTCGTGTGCGACTCGCTGCGCAAGCTGCAGCTCGACAGCGAACCGCTGGCCGAGGCGCTCATGCGCGCGGTGGCGGTGCCGCTGCACGCGGCGCAGCCGCCCGCGCCTGCGCTGGCCATGGAAGTGGCCACCGCCGTGCTTTACCTGCAGGCGTCATTCGAGGAACTCGATGCGGCGCGTGAACACATGGCCGAACGGGCCAAGCTTCTGGCGGGGCGCCTCGATGGCGTGACCCTGGGAGGCGAATCCCAGCCGCTCGAACCGTGGATGGAGGACCTGTACCGCCGGGTGAGCGACCACCAGACCATGGGCAGCGTGGTGGGTGAACTGAGGGTGACGCTGGCGGATGTCGAAAAGTCGCTGGATCAGTTTTTCCGCAATCCCGCGGACGCGACGCCGCTGACCACGGTGCCTGGCGGCATGCAGCAGATGCGCGGTGTCCTATCGGTGCTGGGGATAGAGCAGGCATCGCTGGCCGTCCTGCGCATGCGCGACGTGATCGAGAAGCTGCTGGTGGGCGAGATCGACGAGGCACAGCGGCCGCTGGTTTTCGAGCGGCTGGGCAACAGCCTCGGTGCCCTGGGTTTTCTCGTCGACATGCTGGGTTACCAGCGGACGATGGCGGCCAAGCTGTTCGTCTACGACGAAGAACTGGGCGAACTCAAGATCGTGATGGGCAGCACGACCCGCATGCGTGTGGAAGACGAGCCCGAGGTAGCGGAGCAGGTGCTGGCGGCGCGTGCGTCCGAGTTCCCGGAATTCGAGGTCGAGCCGGCTCTGGTGGCGCAGGCCGCGGCGCAAACCGATGTGGCGGCGCCGACGATCGAGCCGGTGCAGCCAGCGACCGCCGGCGCCGTGTCGCCCGAGGTTGTCCAGGCGCCTGATCCGGGAAGGGACCAGACGGCGATGGTCGAGCCCGCGATCGATTTCATGCCTTTCCCGAAACCCGAGCCAACCGAGGTTGAGGCGCCAGTGTCGCAGCCCGAGCCGGTGCCGGCTGCCGAGAATGAGGCGCCCGACGCGGAACTGCTCGAAATCTTCATCGAGGAGGCACGCGAAGTCATCGCCAACGGCCTGGCGGCGGTTGCTGCACTGAGGGATGAGCCGGGCGACATCGAACAACAGACCACTCTGCGCCGTGCATTCCACACGCTCAAGGGCAGCTCGCGCATGGTGGGTCTGAATGAATTCGGCGAGGCCGCCTGGTCCCTGGAGCAGGTGCTCAACGACTGGCTGGTGCATGAGAAGCCGGCGTCGGCCGATCTGAGGACGCTCGCGCACGATGCCATGCAGGCCTTTGGCGCGTGGGTGCAGGATCTGGCCCGGGGCGGGGATCTCGCATGGCGCGCCCGGGATTTTCACGAGGTCGCCGATACCCTGCGCACACAGGGCGTGCTCGTGCCCTGGGCGCATGCCGGTTCGCGCGCGGAGGCCGTGGCACGCGTGCAGGCGCCAGTGGTGGAACCCGCCGGCGCGGGCGAGGCCGCGCTCGCCGAGCCGCGCACCCCGGATACGGTGTCGGCCGGGCTGGCGCCCGAACAGCCTGTCGAGGGGGCGCACGACGCGGTCCATGATTCCAGGTTCGGCTTCCCCGACACGATCATCGAGGACACACTGGAGCCGCAGATGCCAGTGCCGGCCTCCGCGGTGGCGGATGGAGAACCGACTTCGCCCGCTCCCTTGATGCCCGACGTGATGTATGCGCCGGCGGATACGCTTACCGCCGAGCTCGCCGACTCACACGAGCCCCTCGCCCGAGAGCCTGCCGGGCGGGAGCCGGCCACCGGGCCGGTGGCGCCGCTTCCGACCATCGTCGAGGGTGATTTCAAGCTGATTGGTGATTTGCGGGTTCCAACCGCGCTGTACAACGTCTACCTCAGCGAAGCCGATGATTGGTCTGGCCGTCTGGTCAATTGCGTGCAGGAGTGGGCCGAGGTGGTGTCGCCAGTCATCTCCGAAGAAGCCGTTGCCATGGCGCATTCGCTGGCCGGCAGTTCCGCCACCGTCGGATTCACCGTCCTGTCGCGGCTGGCGCGCACGCTGGAGCACGCGCTGCAGCATCTGCAGCTGGTCGGTTCCGCGGAGCCTGCCGAAGTGCGCGTGCTGGGCGACGCGGTGGACGAAATCCGCCGCCTTCTGCACCAGTTCGCGGCGGGCTTCCTGAAGGAGCCGCAGGCCGGCGTGGTCGAGCGTCTGGAAGTCTTGTTGCAGACGGACATCACCAGTGGCGCCCAGCCCCTGGTGGCCCGGTCTGGCGATGAAGGCGATCTGGAAGCCACGCTGATCCACAAATTGCAGGAATGGAGGGACTCCCAGATCGGCGGGATGGAGCATGAGACGCACGACATGCGCGACGAGGCGCTCCTGACGCAGGCCGAGGCGCCGCCGCCGCAAGCCGAGTCTCCGACTCCTGACCTCGGGCCCGAAACCGAAGTTCCGTCCGCTGTCATGCCGTTGGCGCAGGATCCGCCGCGGCTTGGCGAGCCTGAGCAGGCTCGGATCGACGCCTTCCAGCAGGAGCGCGACATCGACCAGGCGATTGCACAGGCCATTGCCGCCGATACCGACGAAGACGATATCGATGTCATCGACACGATCGACCCGGATCTGTTTCCGATCTTCGAGGAAGAAGCGCTGGAGCTCCTGCCGGCGCTCGGGGGCGCGCTGCGCCAGTGGTTCGAGCATCCGTCCAATCTGGACGCGCGGCGTGAGCTGCTGCGTGCTCTGCACACGCTCAAGGGCAGCGCACGCCTGGCTGGAGCCTTGCGCCTGGGTGAAATGGCGCACCGCATGGAGTCGGCCGTCGAGGGCGTGGACGCCGAAGCAGCCACGGCGGCGGACATCGATCCGCTGCTGGCGCGTTTCGACGGTCTGCAGGCCACCTTTGATGCCCTGCGGGCGATAGGCACGCAGGCGCCGCAGTCGCTTGCCGCGACGCAGATGCAGGCGACGACTCCCGCGCAAGGG
This sequence comes from Comamonas sp., assembly GCA_019912745.1. GTDB lineage: Bacteria > Pseudomonadota > Gammaproteobacteria > Burkholderiales > Burkholderiaceae_C > Comamonas_C. Next base: position 18,066 of record JAIOIA010000215.1, read on the forward strand.
GATCAGGCGGGTGCGCAAGCCCCATCGGGTGCCGTGCAGCCATTGGTCGCCACGGCGGCCGTGGTGCGGCCGGTCGAGCTGGTGCGCACCGCCGCGCGCGCGGGCGGCGGCCAGCAGGTGCGTGTGCGTTCTCATCTGCTCGATCGCATGGTCAATGACGTGGGCGAGGTGCTGATCGCTCGCTCGCGCCTGTCCACGCGCGTGCTGCAGATGCGAGGCTCGCTCGATGACCTCGGCGGCAATCTGGAGCGTCTGCGCGCCCAGTTGCGAGACATCGAAGTGCAGGCTGAATCGCAGATGCAGTCGCGCCAGGCGCAGTCGCGCGAGAGCGCGGCGGCCTTCGATCCGCTGGAATTCGACCGTTTCACGCGCATGCAGGAGCTCACGCGCATGATGGCCGAGTCGGTCAACGACGTGGCCACGGTGCAGCGCGCGTTGCAGCGCTCGGTGGAAGGGGCGGAGGATGATCTGACTGCGCAGGCCCGCCAGGCGCGCGAACTGCAGCGCGAACTGCTGCGCACGCGCATGGTGGAGTTCGATTCGCTGGCCGAGCGCCTGTACGCCGTCGTGCGTCAGGCCAACCGCGAGACCGGCAAGCAGGTCAGGCTGGATCTGGTCGGCGGCGCCATCGAAATGGACCGTGGCGTGCTCGAGCGCATGGCCCCCGCGTTCGAGCACCTGCTGCGCAATTGCGTGGGCCACGGCATCGAACCGGCGTCGGTGCGTGAAGCAGCGGGCAAACCGGCGGCGGGCTCCATCGTGGTCACCGTGGGCTACGAGGGCAACGACGTGTCCGTCGAGTTCCGCGACGACGGCTCAGGGCTCGATATCGAACGCATCCGCGAGCGCGCGTTGGCACTGGGCCTGGTGGCGGCGGATGAAGCGATCGATGCAGCGCGCGCTGCCGATCTTATCTTCCAGCCGGGTTTTTCCACGGCGTCCGAAGTGACCGAGCTCTCGGGCCGCGGCATCGGCATGGACGTGGTGCGCGCGGAGGTGCAGTCCCTGGGGGGGCGCATCGAGACCCACAGCACGCCCGGGGAGGGCACCGCGTTCAGGCTGGTGCTGCCCCTGACGACCGCGGTCACGCAGGTGGTCATGGTGCGCGTGGGCAGCTTGGGCATCGGCATTCCGGCCAACATCATCGAAGTGGTGCGCCGCGCGCCCGCCGCCGAGCTCGAGCAGGCGTATGCCGCCGGCAGCTATCTGGACGCACCGCTGTACTGGGCCGGTGCGCTGCTGCAGTCATCGGCCAACAGCACCGAGGTCGCGGACAAGACACGGCCGGTGGTGATCGTGCGCTCGGCATCGCAGCGGCTGGCGCTGCATGTGGATGAGGTGCTGGGCAACCAGGAAGTGGTGGTGAAGAACCTCGGGCCTCAGCTGTCCAGCCTGCCGGGTCTGGCCGGCATGTCGGTGCTGGCCTCGGGCGCCGTGGTGCTGATCTACAACCCGGTGGCCCTGGCGACGGTGTACGGCGCTCAGGCGCGCGCTGTGATGCGTCCGCCCAGCGCCGCCAGGACCGCGCCCACTCGGGCACAGGCCCAGTCGGCCGCTGCCTTGCAGTCCACGGCGGTGGTGCCGCTGGTGCTGGTGGTGGACGATTCCATCACCGTGCGCCGGGTCACCCAGCGCCTGTTGCAGCGCGAGGGCTATCGGGTGGCACTCGCCGCGGACGGTCTGCAGGCGTTGCAGCGCCTGCGCGAGGAGCGGCCCGTGGTGGTGCTCTCGGACATCGAGATGCCGCGCATGGACGGCTTTGATCTGGCACGCGCGATCCGCGCCGACGAAAGGCTTGCCGACCTGCCCATCATCATGATCACCTCGCGCATGGCGGAGAAGCACAAGGAGCATGCGGTGGCGCTGGGCGTGAGTCATTATCTGGGCAAGCCCTACTCGGACGAGGTACTGCTCGGGCTGGTGCAGCGCTACGCGGAAATGGAGCAGGCGGCGGCGCAAGGGTGATGCATCCGCGCGGCGGGGCCGCGGGTTCAATAAAATGCACCCATGCCTGCCCCGACGGATTCGGTCAATCTGACCAATCATTTCCTCATCGCCATGCCCAGCCTGCGCGACGCCACGTTCGCGCACAGCGTGGTCTACCTGTGCGAGCACGGCGCCCATGGGGCGCTGGGGCTGATGATCAACAAGCCGAGCGACATGGACATGCAGGGGCTGTTCCAGCGTGTCGATCTGTCGCTGGGCCGCGCCGACCTCACGCGCCAGCCGGTCTTTCACGGCGGTCCGGTGCAGACGGAGCGCGGCTTCGTGCTGCACGACGTGATGCACACCGAGGTGCTGCAATCCACCCATCCCGCCAGCACCGTGGTCGACATGAGCGACGATCCCACGCCCTACGCCTGCACGCTGACGATACCCGGCGGGCTGGAGATGACCACGTCGCGCGACGTGCTGGAAGCGCTGTCGCAAGGCGCGGGGCCGCGGCGTGTGCTGGTCACCCTGGGCTATGCAGCCTGGGAGGGGGGGCAGCTCGAATCGGAACTGGCGGCCAACACCTGGCTTACGGCGCCGGCCGACCCCGATGTCATCTTCGATGCGCCGGTGGCTGAGCGCTATGACCGGGCGCTGGGCCTGCTGGGCGTGCATGCCGCCATGCTCTCGCGCGAGACGGGGCACGCATGAGCGCGAGCGGCACGACTGCGAGCGCAGCGGCCACCCTGCAGTCCTTCCTGGCCTTCGATTACGGCCTGAAACGCACCGGCGTGGCCACGGGCACGCGGTTGCTGGGCATGGCCACGCCCAGGAAGAGCATTCATGCCGAAGGCAAGGCGCGTTTCGCGCAGGTGGCCGAGGTCATCCGCGAGTGGCAGCCGGACGCGCTCGTGGTGGGCGTGCCGTTTCATCCGGATGGCGCCGAGCACGAGAACACGCTGCGTGCGCGGCGCTTCGCGCGCCAGCTGCAGGGGCGCTTCGGGCTGCCGGTGTTCGAGGTGGATGAGCGCTACAGCACCACGGAGGCGCTGGCGCAAGGCGCGCGCGATGCCGATGCGGCCTCGGCCTGCATCATTCTGGAGCAATTTCTGAGGAGTCTTCCATGAACCAGGCCGGGGCCGCGCCGGGTCATCTGGCGCTCGATGCCGAGGCGCTGTACGTGCAGTTGCGCGAGGGGGTGCGTCATCTGCTGCGCCCGCCCACGCGCCTCGTCGGCATTGCGTCCGGGGGTGCGTGGCTGGCCGAACGCCTGCACGAGGACCTGGCCTTGCCGGGCCGCGCCGGCGTGTTGTCTTCCGTCATGCATCGCGACGATTTCGCGCAGCGGGGCCTGTCGGCCAGCACGCAGACGCAGCTGCCGTTCGACGTCAATGGCGCCGATATTCTGGTGCTCGACGACGTGCTCTATACCGGCCGCACGCTGCGCGCCGTGCTCAACGAACTGTTCGATTACGGGCGCCCCGCGTGCGTGCGGCTCGCGGTGCTGGTCGACCGCGGAGGGCGCGAGCTGCCCGTGGCGGCCGAATTCGCCGCGGCGCGCATCGCCTTGCCCGCCGATCTGCATCTGGCGCTGGCCCGCACCGAGGCGGGCGCGTTTCATTTCGATGTGAAGGAAGTTCGAGCGTGACCCGTGTTCGCAATCCCCAACTCAACAAGAACGGCGAGTTGATCCATCTGCTCTCGCTCGAGCGGTTGCCCGGCGAGATCGTCACGCACATCCTGGATACCGCGACCAACTTCGTGAGCGTGAACGACCGCGAAGTCAAGAAGGTGCCGCTGCTGCGCGGCAAGAGCGTGTTCAACCTGTTCTTCGAGAACAGCACGCGCACGCGCACCACCTTCGACATCGCGGCCAAGCGCCTGTCGGCCGACGTGTTCACGCTCGACATCGGGCGCTCGTCCACCTCCAAGGGCGAGACGCTTCTGGACACCGTGGACAATCTCTCGGCGATGGCGGCCGACCTGTTCGTGGTGCGCCACAGCCAGTCGGGCGCGCCCTACCTCATCGCCAAGCATGTGGCGCCGCACGTGCACGTGGTGAACGCGGGCGACGGCTGGCATTCGCACCCCACGCAGGGGCTGCTGGACATGTACACCATCCGCCACTACAAGCAGGATTTTTCGAAGCTGGTGGTGGCGATCGTCGGCGACGTGCTGCACTCGCGCGTGGCGCGCTCGGACATCCATGCGCTCAAGGTGCTGGGCTGCCCCGAGGTGCGCGTGGTCGGGCCGCGCACGCTGGCGCCGGCGGGCTTCGAGAGCATGGGCACGCGTGTCTTCGACAACCTGCAGGAGGGCATCGCCGGGGCCGACGTGATCATCATGCTGCGCCTGCAGAACGAGCGCATGAGCGGCGCGCTCCTGCCCTCGCGCGAGGAGTATTTCAAGACCTTCGGGCTCACGCCCGAGAAGCTCGCCTGGGCCAAGCCCGACGCGATCGTGATGCACCCGGGGCCGATCAATCGCGGCGTCGAGATCGACTCGGCCGTGGCCGACGGGCCGCAGGCCGTGATCCTCTCGCAGGTGTCCTTCGGCATCGCGGTGCGCATGGCGGTCATGGCCATCGTGGCTGGAAACAGTGCATGAAATCTACTGAATTGATAGCTGTACGCGATTTACTGGAAAGCGTTTTAGCTTGTTTAGCTTGAAACCATGAAACTTCGCATAGACAACGGCCGGGTGCTGGATCCGGCCACAGGCCTGGACTCGGTGGGCAGTATCGCGCTGGCCGCCGGGCGCATCATCGGCATCGGCCGCATGCCCGAGGGGTTCGAGCCGGCGCGTGTCATCGATGCCGCGGGCTGTCTGGTGCTGCCGGGTCTCGTCGATCTGGCGGCGCGCCTGCGCGAGCCGGGGCACGAGCACGAGCGCATGCTCGAATCCGAGATGGCCGCGGCCGTGGCCGGTGGCGTGACGAGCCTGGTCTGCCCGCCCGACACCGATCCGGTGCTCGATGAGCCCGGCCTCGTGGAGATGCTCAAGTTCCGCGCCGAAAAGCTTCATCAGGCACGGCTCTTTCCCTTGGGCGCGCTCACGCACGGCCTCCAGGGCGAGGTGCTCACCGAGATGGTGGAGCTCACCGAATCGGGCTGCGTGGGCTTCGGGCAGGCCGAGGTGCCGCTGGCGAGCACGCAGGTGCTGCAGCGCGCGCTGCAATATGCGGCGACCTTCGGCTACACCGCCTGGTTGCGTCCGCAGGAGATGAGCCTGGGCAAGGGCGTGGCGGCCAGTGGCGCGATCGCCACGCGGCTGGGGCTGCCCGGCGTGCCGGTGGCGGCCGAAACCATTGCGCTGCAGACCATCTTCGACCTGGTGCGTGCCACCGGGACGCGCGTGCACCTGTGCCGCCTCTCCAGCAGCGCGGGCGTGGAGCTGCTGCGTCGTGCCAAGGCCGAAGGTTTGAGCGTCACGGCGGATGTAAGCATCAATTCGCTCCTGCTCACCGACGAGGAGATCGGCTACTTCGACAGCCGCGCTCGCCTTGCGCCGCCACTGCGCCAGGCCAGCGATCGCGCGGCGCTTTCAAAGGCGCTGGCCGACGGCACGATCGATGCATTGGTGTCCGACCACATGCCCGTGGACGACGACGCCAAGACCCTGCCGTTTGGCGAGGCCGAGCCCGGCGCCACGGGGCTGGAGCTGCTGCTGCCCGTGGCGCTGCACTGGGCCGCGTCGGAAAACGTGCCGCTGCGGCGTGCGCTGGCCGTGGTGACTTCGGCGGCGGCGGGCGTGCTGGGCCCTGCGCTCGGCACCCTGCAGGCGAGTGTCGGGCGCCTCGTCGAGGGCGGCGTGGGGGACCTGTGCATCGTCGAGCCCGGCGAACGATTCGAGGTCGTGGGCCAGGCGCTGGTGAGCCAGGGCAAGTACACGCCGTTCGAGGGTCATGCCCTGCCGGGGCGCGTGCGTTGCACCGTCGTGGCCGGGCAGGTGGCCTTCGAGCGCTGATCCGGGGAATCATCCATGGACATCACCATCTACCACAACCCGCGCTGCGGCAATTCGCGCGGCGCGCTCACCTTGCTGCGCGAGCGCGGCATCGAGCCCGCCATCGTGGACTATCTCGGTCATCCACTCGACGTGCCGGCGCTCAAGGCATTGGTGGCGCGCATCGGCGTGCCCCTGCGCGAGCTGCTGCGCGCCAAGGAGTTGATCTACGGCGAACTCGATCTTGGCAACCCCGCGCGCACGCAAGACGAGTTGTACGCCGCAGTCGCAGCGCATCCCGTCCTGCTCAACCGCCCCATCGTCGTCACGCCCAAAGGCGCGCTGCTGTGCCGCCCGCCCGAGCGCGTGCTGGAGCTGCTGTGATGGACACCCTCACGATTCGCCGCCCCGACGACTGGCATCTGCACGTGCGTGATGGCGCGCAACTGGCCGCCGTCGTGCCGCACAGCGCGGCACAGTTCGGCCGCGCCGTCATCATGCCCAACCTGCGCCCGCCCGTGACCACCACGGCGCAGGCGCTGGCGTACAAGGAGCGCATCCTCGCCGCCGTGCCGCCCGGCGTGGCCTTCGAGCCCTTGATGACCCTCTACCTCACCGACACGCTGCCGGTGCAGGAAATTGCGCGCGCCAAGGCGGCTGGCATCGTCGCCTGCAAGCTCTACCCGGCCGGTGCGACGACCCACAGCGACGCGGGCGTCTCCGATATTCGCAAGATAGCGCCGGTGCTCGAGGCCATGCAAAAAGCCGGCCTGCTGCTGCTCGTGCATGGCGAGGTCACGGATCCCGGGATCGACATCTTCGACCGCGAGGCCGTGTTCATCGAGCGCCAGCTGATCCCGCTGCGCCAGCGTTTTCCAGCACTGAAAATCGTCTTTGAGCACATCACCACGCGCGAGGCGGCCCAGTACGTGGCCGAAAGTGACGCCTGCACGGCGGCAACGATCACCGCGCATCACCTGCTGTACAACCGCAATGCCCTCTTCACTGGCGGCTTGCAGCCGCATTACTACTGCCTGCCGGTGCTCAAGCGCGAGGTCCATCGCCAGGCGCTGGTGCAGGTGGCCACCAGTGGCAGCCCGAAATTCTTCCTCGGCACCGACAGTGCGCCGCATCCCGCGCACCTGAAGGAACACGCAAGCGGCTGTGCCGGCTGCTACACCGCCCATGCGGCCCTTGAGATGTACGCCGAGGCGTTCGATGCAGCGGGAGCGTTGGACAGGCTGGAGGGCTTTGCCAGCCTGCATGGGCCGGCGTTCTACGGCTTGCCGGTCCATGCGCAAACGGTCACCCTGCGCCGCGAGCGCTGGACGGTTGCGGCGCATTTTGCCTTCGGCGACGCGGAACTCAGGCCGTTGCGGGCGGGACAGTCGATGGCCTGGCGCCTGGACTCGCTCCAGGGGCCCGTGAGCGGCGGCCTGTCGGCATGATCATGCATATATTGCATAACCAAGGGCAAACCCGATAAGGGTGGCGCGGGGCCTGCGGGTCGTACCGTGCACAATAGGCGCCTCTGCCGTTTCGCCGCCGCAGTGAACGGCTGCCATGTGGCAGCCGAATTCATGGGCGGCATGACATTTCACCTCAACTTTCAGGAGTGATACCTATGAAGAAACTGTTGCTTGCTGCAGCCGTGACTTTCCTCGCCTCCGGTGCCGCATTTGCACAGGCGACCGACACCTTGGCCAAGATCAGTGAACGTGGTGCCGTCAATCTCGGGGTACGCGACTCGTCGGGTCTGGCATTCACGCTCGGTGGCGGCAAGTACGTCGGTTTTCACACCGAGATGGCCGAGCGCATCGTCGATGACATCAGCAAGCAGCTGGGCAAGCCGCTCAAGATCAACTACCAGGTCATCACCTCGCAAAACCGCATTCCGCTGATCCAGAACGGCACCATCGACTTCGAGTGCGGCTCGACGACGAACAACAAGGCACGCCAGAAGGACGTGGACTTCGCGTACACCACCTACGTGGAAGAAGTGCGCATGGCGGTGAACAAGAAGTCCGGCATCCACTCGATCAAGGACCTGAACGGCAAGACCGTGGCCACCACCACCGGCACGACCTCGGTGCAGACGCTGCGCAAGAACGAGCGCGCGCAGAACATCGACTTCAAGACGGTGCAGGGCAAGGATCACGCCGACAGCTTCCTGCTGCTGGAAGCGGGCCGTGCCGATGCCTTCGTGATGGACGGCTCGATCCTGGCGGCCAACATCGCCAAGGCCAAGAATCCTAGCGACTTCGAGATCGTCGGCGAGGTGCTGAGCGTCGAGCCGATCGCCTGCATGCTGCCCAAGGGCGATGCCAAGCTCAAGAAGGCAATCGACGACTCGATCGTGCGCCAGATCAAGGATGGCTCGCTCGCCAAGCTCTATGACAAGTGGTTCATGAGCCCGATTCCGCCCAACAACGTCAACATGAACATGCCGGCGTCCGAAGGCACCAAGAACGCCTGGGCCCACCCCAACGACAAGCCGATGGAAGACTACGGCAACAAGTGATCGCGTCAAGCGCCCTCGCGGCGTGAATCATCACGGCGCCCACTTGAAATCCAAGTGGGCGTTCGTGGTTTATGAGCCGCCCGTTTGAGCTGCCCATCGACCGGGCAAAGGCGGCAGGAGGAAGGCAATGGCGATGGATTGGACGGTGTTCTGCAAGGACACCCTGACCGGCGAGGTCATGCAGGGGTGCCTGGGCCAGGGGCGTGACATCACCTATCTGAACTGGTTGTTCACGGCTTGGGGCTGGACGGTGTCGGTCTCGCTCACGGGCCTGGCCATCGCGCTGATCGCGGGCTCCATCATCGGCGTGATCCGCACGCTGCCCGACAGCCCTTGGCTCACGCGCCTGGGCGATGCCTGGGTCGAGCTGTTCCGCAACATTCCGCTGCTGGTGCAGATTTTTCTCTGGTACTTCGTCGTGCCGGCGCTGATTCCGCCGATGAAATCGTTCCCGCCCTTCATTCTCGTGGTGCTGGCGCTGGGCCTGTTCACCTCGGCGCGCATCGCCGAGCAGGTGCGCGCGGGCGTCCAGGCGCTGCCCAAGGGCCAGCGCTACGCCGGCATGGCGATGGGTTTCACCACCGTGCAGTACTACCGCTACGTGTTGTTGCCGATGGCGTACCGCATCATCATCCCGCCGCTCACCAGCGAATCGATGAACATCTTCAAGAATTCGGCCGTGGCGTTTGCAGTGTCCATCCCCGAGCTGACGCAGTACGCGCTGCAGGTGGGCGAGGAAACTGCGCGGCCGATCGAGGTCTATATCGCGGTCACCATCCTCTACGCCATCTCGGCGTTCGTGATCAACCGCATCTTCACCTTCATCGAGAAGCGCGCCCAGGTGCCGGGCTTCGTCGCCGCCGGTACCGGCGCAGGGGGGCATTGAGATGCTCAACCTCGATTTTTCCTTCGTCAACTGGGCCTTTGTCCAAGGCTTCATTCTCAAGGGTCTGTGGTTCAGCATCATCTTGACGGCCGTGGCCACGGCGGGTGGCATTTTCTTCGGCACGCTGCTCGCACTGATGCGCCTGTCGGGGCGCAAGTGGCTGGTCCTGCCCGCTGCGTTCTACGTCAACGTCATGCGCTCGGTGCCGCTGGTGATGGTGATCTTGTGGTTCTTCCTGCTCGTGCCCTTGCTGATCGGCCGACCCGTGGGGGCGGAGTATTCGGCCTTCATCACCTTCATCGCGTTCGAGGCCGCGTACTTTTCCGAGATCATGCGCGCGGGCATCCAGTCGATTCCGCGCGGGCAGGTGTTCGCCGGGCAGGCCATGGGCATGAGCTACGCGCAGAACATGAAGCTGGTGATCCTGCCGCAGGCGTTTCGCAACATGATCCCGGTGCTGCTCACGCAGACCATCATCCTGTTCCAGGACACCTCGCTGGTCTACGCCATCGGCGCGTACGACCTGCTCAAGGGCTTCGAGACCGCGGGCAAGAATTTCGGCAGGCCGATCGAGACCTATCTGATGGCCACCGTGGTGTACTTCGTCATCAGCTATTCGCTGTCTTCGGTGGTGAAAAACATCCACAAGAAGATCGCCATCATCCGCTAGAGGAGCCGCCACATGGCCGAGAACATGATCCAGATGAAGAACGTCTCCAAATGGTATGGAGCCGTTCAGGTGCTGAGCGAGTGCAACCTGAACGTCGACAAGGGCGACGTGGTGGTGGTCTGCGGCCCGTCGGGCTCGGGCAAATCCACGCTGATCAAGACCATCAATGCGCTCGAACCCGTGCAGCAGGGCGAGATCTCGGTCAACGGCACGCGCGTGACCGACCCGGCCACCAACCTGCCCAAGCTGCGCAGCCAGGTGGGCATGGTGTTCCAGCACTTCGAGCTGTTTCCGCACCTGTCGGTGACCGAGAACCTGACGATCGCGCAGGTCAAGGTGCTGGGCCGCACGCAAGATGACGCCAAGACGCGTGGCCTGAAGATGCTCGACCGCGTGGGTCTGATGGCGCACAAGGACAAATACCCGGGCCAGCTCTCGGGTGGCCAGCAGCAGCGCGTGGCCATTGCGCGGGCGCTGTCGATGGACCCGATCGTGATGCTGTTCGACGAGCCCACCTCGGCGCTCGACCCCGAGATGGTGGGCGAGGTGCTCGATGTGATGGTCAAGCTCGCGAGCGAAGGCATGACCATGATGGTCGTCACGCACGAGATGGGTTTCGCCCGCAAGGTCGCCAGCCGCGTGATCTTCATCGACGTGGGCGGCCACATTCTGGAAGACTGCAGCAAGGACGAGTTCTTCGGTCACCCCGAGAACCGCCAGCCGCGCACCAAGGACTTTCTGAGCAAGATCCTGCAGGGATAATTACTTCTGAAAGTAGAGCCGCTCACGCTTGTTGGATAAGGGTTAGAGCCTGTTTTCGTTCAGAATTTTGCGTGCCAACTCCGCAAACCCCGCACCGCGCTCGCCCTGCGTCACGTAGCGTGGCGGGTGCCTGAGCTGCGGCAGGAAACGCGCAATATTGGCCACCCCCACGCTGTGGGGGAAATGCTCGAACATCAGCTCGTCGTTGGTCGAGTCGCCCACGTAGATCCAGTGATCGAGCTCGGCATCCAGATCGCGCCCGAACAGCTCGCGCACGATCCAGCGCGCGCCCTGCAGCTTGTTGTGCTCGCCAAACCAGCCATTGATGTGGATGCTGCTCACCGTCGCGTTCATCCCCGCTTCGCGCATGATAGCGACACACTGGTCGATCGCCTCCTGCGGCAGATGCGTGAATTCGCCATGGTCGATGGCGATGTCGCACTCGCGGCCGGCTGAGTCGCGCGCTCGGTGCGCGCTGGGCACCTCGCGCTCGATGCGCGCCAGGATGTGCTGCATGGCTACAAAGTTGGCGGTGCGTTCGGCAAGGCTTTGTTGATAGATCTTCTGCGGCGTGCCACCATCGCCCGGTACCAGAGCGCAAGCGCCGTTTTCGGCCACGATCGCATCTACTGGCCAGGTGCTGGCAAACGGCTCGCTCCAGCCCACGGGTCGCCCGGTGATCGGGATAACGTGCAGACCGGCATGCGCGAGATCGGCGAGTGCAGTCAGCGCATCGGGCGTGACGGTGCCCTCGGTGGTCAGGGTGTCGTCGATGTCGGTGAGCACGCCGTTGACCTGGATCCAGGCGCCGTGCGGCAATGCATCCAGCGCCTGCATCACGCGTCCGGCTCGGCCGACAGCGGTTCGGTTGGCACGTTGCCGACGTCAAGATGCAGGAATGCGATCAGAAACTGGATACCGATCAGCAGCGGTAGCGCAGCCAGCATCACCGTGCCGCTGGATGCCGGCCGCCCCGTGGAGACGCTGTGAATCCACTGGCCGATGCCGAACATCAGACCCAGCGTGGTGAGCGAAGCCCCGGCCAGACTGTAGACGCTGCCCAGGTTGAAGTCGCGCACTAGGTACACGTAGACGTAACGCTTGAAGAAGCGCTTGACGTGCTTGGCCAGGAACTCGGGCAGCACGCTCGACACCTTCAGATTCGACTGCTCGTCGGCATACACCGCGTCCATTGGCACGTCGTGCACCACGGCGCGGATG
>JAIOIA010000216.1:0-8478 GCA_019912745.1 Comamonas sp.
TCGGTCTGCTTCAGGCGCGTGAGCGCCGCGCTCGCCGAGTTGCCCGTGGCTAGCATGGGATCGACGACGATCACGTCGCGCTCGTTCATGCCCGAGGGCATCTTGAAATAGTACTCCACGGCCTGCAGGCTCTCGGGATCACGATACAGACCGATGTGGCCCACGCGCGCGCCGGGCACGACGTTGAGCATGCCGTCCAGAAAGCCGTTGCCCGCGCGCAGGATGGAGACCAGCACCAGCTTCTTGCCGTCGATCACCTTGCCCGTCATGGTTTCCAGGGGCGTCTCGATTTCGATGTCCTGCAGTGGCATGTCGTGCGTGACCTCGTAGGCCATGAGCGTGGCGAGCTCCCCGAGCAGCCGGCGAAAGCTGTTGGTGCTGGCGTCCTTGCGGCGCATGAGCGTGAGTTTGTGCTGAACCAAGGGGTGATTGATGACGTGGATGTTGCTCATGGAAGAAATGATGGAGGTCAGTCTGAAATGAAACGGGCGTAGCGGGGCAGATCGACGTTGCCGCCGCTCACGATGACGCCCACGCGCTTGCCGTGCAGTGCGATGCCGCCGTCGCGCGCACCGGCAAAGGCCAGGGCCCCGGTGGGCTCGACCACGAGCTTCATGCGCTGGGCCAGGAAGCGCAGCGCCTGCAGCATTTGCGCGTCGGAAGCAGCAAGCAGCTGCGGCGCCGCCTTGCGGATGATCTCGAACGCCAGCGGGGCCAGCGCCGGGGTCTGGGCCGCATCCGCGATGGTGCGCGGGTGCGCGATGGTGACGATATGTCCGGCCTTGAGCGATTGCCGCGCATGGCTGGCCGCCTCAGGCTCGACGCCGAAGACCTCGCAGCCGCTGCCTGTCGCCTGCACAGCCAACAGGCTGCCCGCCAGCAGCGCGCCGCCGCCGACGGGGACGAAGAGGTAGTCGAGTCTGGGCACTTCCTGCAGCAGCTCCAGCGCCGCTGTGCCGTGGCCCGCGATGACCTGTGGATGGCCGGACGGTGGCACGATGCTCATGCCGCGCTCGGCGGCCAGTCGTTCGCTGATGGCGTTGCGGTCTTCCGTGTCGCGGTGGTAGGTGACCACCTGCGCGCCGTAGCCGCGCGCGGCTTCCAGTTTGGTCAGCGCCGCGTCGTCGGGCATGACGACTAGCGCCGGAATATCGTGCTGGCGCGCGGCCAAGGCGATGGCCTGCGCGTGGTTGCCCGAAGAGTAGGCGAGCACCCCCTTGTCGCGTTGTCGTGCGTCGAATTGTGCCAATGCGCAATAGGCGCCACGAAACTTGAACGAACCGGCGCGCTGCAGGTTTTCGCACTTGAAATACAGTTCGCCGCCGAAAATCCGGTCGATGGTGGTCGAGCGCAGCACCGGCGTGCGGTGCGCCACGCCCGCCAGCAGCCGCGCGGCGGCCGTGACGTCGTCGGGCGTGGGCAGAGGCAGGGCAGTCGGATTCATGGCGATGGTCTCATGTGTTTTTTGAATAAATACGGCTCTGATGCAGCAGGATAGTGCGCTTGTAGCTATCAAAATATGACCAAGTGTGGCCTATCGTGTGGCCTATCTTCTGGCGGCGCTGCACGCGTCGCGTGTCCCTTACCGGCGCTTGCCACCGATCAGGCTGCCCAGCGCGCCGCGCAGCAGCTCGCGTCCCATGCGCCGCGCCTCGCCCTTGACGATGTTCTGCACCAGCCCGTCGTACTGCCCGCCACGCGGGCCGGTGCGCCCGATCAGCGCCTCCTTGAGCATGGTGCCGATGCCGCCGAACATGCCGCCATCCTGGGCCGCGGGCGCGCTGCCGTCGGTCGTGGGTGCGCCCGAGGTGGCCTGCGCACCGCGCTGCGCCAGCAGCTCATACGCCGATTCGCGGTCCATTGGCGTGTCATAGGTGCCGGCGACGAGTGAGCCCTTGAGCAGCGCCTGGCGTTCTTCCTCGCTGATCGGCCCGAGGCGGCTGCCGGGCGGCAGCACGAACACGCGCTCGGTCTCCGACGGTCGGCCCTTGGCGTCGAGCAGGCTCACCAGCGCCTCGCCCACGGCCAGTTCGGTGATCGCCGCCTCGATGTCCAGGCCGGTCTTGGGGCGCATAGTGCTGGCCGTGGCCTTCACCGCCTTCTGGTCGCGCGGGGTGAAGGCGCGCAGCGCGTGCTGCACCCGGTTGCCTAGTTGCGCCAGCACGGTGTCGGGGATATCGAGCGGGTTTTGCGTGGCGAAGTACACGCCCACGCCCTTGGAGCGCACCAGCCGCACGACGAGCTCGATGCGCTCGATGAGCACCTTGGGTGCGTCGGCGAACAGCAGGTGCGCCTCGTCGAAGAAGAACACCAGTTTGGGTTTTTCGGGATCGCCGATTTCGGGCAGGCGCTCGAACAGATCCGACAGCATCCACAGCAGAAAGCTGGCGTACAGGCGCGGCGAGGTCATCAGCTTGTCGGCCGCCAGCACGTTGATCACGCCCTGGCCGCCCACGGTTTGCATGAAGTCCTCGATGTTGAGCATGGGCTCGCCGAAGAACTTGTCGCCGCCCTGGGTCTCGATCTGCATCAGGCCGCGCTGGATCGAGCCGATGCTCGCGGTGCTGACGTTGCCGTACTTCGTCGTGAAATCCTTGGCGTTGTCGCCCACGTGCTGCAGCATCGCGCGCAGGTCTTTCAGATCGAGCAGCAGCAGGCCGTTGTCGTCGGCAATCTTGAACACCAGGTTGAGCACGCCGGCCTGGGTCTCGTTCAGATCGAGCATGCGAGCCAGCAGCAGCGGGCCCATGTCGGAGACCGTCGCGCGCACCGGGTGGCCCTGCGCGCCGAACACGTCCCACAGCGTCGTTGGGCAGGCGACGGGCTCGGGCAACGGCACGCCGCGCTCATTCAGCACGGCGGCCAGCTTGTCGCCGATCTGGCCCTTCTGGCTGATGCCGGTCAGGTCGCCCTTGACGTCGGCCATGAAGACCGGCACGCCGATGCGCGAGAACGCCTCGGCGAGTTTTTGCAGCGTCACCGTCTTGCCCGTGCCCGTGGCGCCGGTGATCAGGCCGTGACGGTTGGCCAGGCCCGGCAGGAGCTGGCATTGGGTGGCGCCGTGTTGCGCCAACAGGAGTGGATCGGCCATGGCATGCTCAAAAGTAGAATCGCAGGTTGCAGATTAAACCAAAGTAGATCAAAGGAAAGCGTTGTGGCAGGACACAGCAAATGGGCCAACATCCAGCACCGCAAGGGCCGGCAGGATGAAAAGCGCCAGCGCATCTGGACCCGCGTGGTGCGCGAGATCATGGTGGCGGCGCGCGCCGGCGGCGGCGACCCGACGGCCAATCCGCGCCTGCGTCTGGCCATCGACAAGGCCAAGGCGGCCAACATGCCGGCCGACACCATCAAGCGCAACATCGACAAGGCCACGGGCAACCTGGACGGCGTGCAGTATGAGGAAATCCGCTACGAAGGCTACGGCATAGGCGGCGCGGCCATCATCGTGGACACCATGACCGACAACCGCGTGCGCACCGTGGCCGACGTGCGCCATGTATTCAGCAAATACGGCGGCAACCTGGGCACGGAAGGCTCGGTGGCGTTTCAGTTCAGGCATTGCGGCCAATTGATTTTTGCGCCGGGTGCCGACGAGGAAAAGCTCATGGAAGCGGCGCTGGAGGCGGGCGCGGACGATGTCATCACCGATGAGGAGGGCGCAGTCGAGGTGCTGACCGAGCCCGGTGTTTTCGAGGCAGTGAAGCAGGCGCTGGAGGCGGCCGGTTTCACCCCCGAGGTGGCCGAGGTGACCATGCGCGCGGAAAACACGATCGAGCTGTCCGGTGATGATGGCGAGCGCATGCAGAAGCTCCTGGACATGATCGAAGATCTGGATGACGTGCAGGACGTCTACCACAACGCCGCATTATGAAAATTCTAGTCATCGGTGCCGGCGGGCGCGAACATGCACTGGCCTGGAAGCTCGTGCAGTCACCCAAGGCCAGCATGGTTTATGTGGCGCCGGGCAACGGCGGCACCGCGCTTTCGCCGCGCCTGCAGAACCTGCCCATCACCGATGTGCAGCAACTGGCCAGCTGGGCGCAGGAGAACAAGATCGGCCTGACGGTGGTCGGCCCCGAGGCGCCGCTGGCCGCGGGCGTGGTCGATCTCTTTCGCGCCAAGGGCCTGCGCATCTTCGGCCCGACGCAGGCGGGCGCGCAACTGGAAAGTTCCAAGGCCTTTTCCAAGGCCTTCATGCGCCGCCACGGCATCCCCACGGCCAATTACGACACCTTCACCGATCCTCTGGCGGCGCATGCCTTCGTGGACCGGCTGGGCGCGCCCATCGTGATCAAGGCCGACGGCCTGGCCGCGGGCAAGGGCGTGGTCGTGGCGACGAGCCTGCGCGAAGCGCATGACGCGGTGGACGCGATGCTGGTCGACGAGGTTTATGGCGGGACCGACGAAGGCGTGGCGCGCGTCGTCATCGAGGAATTCCTCGAAGGCGAGGAGGCCAGTTTCATCGTGCTTTCGGACGGTCGCCATGTGGCGGCGCTCGCGACCAGTCAGGACCACAAGCGTCTGAGGGACAACGACGAGGGCCCCAACACCGGCGGCATGGGCGCGTATTCGCCCGCGCCCGTGGTCACCGCGGACGTGCATGCGCGCGCCATGCGTGAGGTCATCCTGCCCGCCGTGCGCGGCATGGAAAAGGATGGCACCGTTTACACTGGCTTTCTCTACGCGGGCCTGATGATCGACGCCAAGGGCCAGCTTAAGGTCCTCGAATTCAATTGCCGCATGGGCGACCCCGAGACGCAGCCCATCCTGATGCGCCTGAAAAGCGATCTGGTCGATCTGATCAACGCGGCCGTCGATGGCAGGCTCGATGGCGTGGAGCTGCAGTGGGATCGGCGCACAGCCCTCGGCGTGGTGATGGCCGCCCGGGGTTACCCCGAGAATCCGCGTCAGGGCGATGCGATCACCGGCATCGCCCCCGAACAGGATGACGCCATGGTTTTTCATGCGGGCACGCGGCTCGACGACGGCACACTGCGCGTCTGCGGCGGGCGCGTGCTGTGCGTGACGGCATTGGCAGACAGCGTGCGCCAGGCGCAGCAGCGTGCCTATGAAGTGGTGCATGGCATCCATTTCGATGGTGCGCAATACCGCAACGACATTGGACACAGGGCCATCAAATGAGTCAATTCAACCCTGCGGGCACGGTGCAGCCGGTTCGCAGCTACCTCGTGGGCTTGCAGGCGCGCATCATGAATGCGCTTGGGGAAATCGAAGGCACGGGCGGCGCGCGCGCGCTCAGCGATGCGTGGGAAAAGGCGCCGGGTGAGCAGCTCCAGGGCAACGGCATCACGCGCATCATCGAGGGCGGTCTGGTCTTCGAGCGCGCGGGCTGTGGTTTTTCGGACGTCAGCGGCGGCACACTGCCGCGTTCGGCGACGCAACATCGGCCGGAACTCGCCGGGGCGCCGTTCGAGGCCATGGGCGTCTCGCTCGTCTTTCACCCGCGCAACCCCTATGTGCCCACGGTGCACATGAACGTGCGCATGATCGCGGCGGGTCATGAGGGGCAAGAGCCCGCGTGCTGGTTCGGCGGTGGCATGGATCTGACGCCGTATTACGGCTTCGACGAAGATGCGGTGCACTTCCACCGTGTCTGCCGCGATGCGCTCGCGCCGTTTGGCGAGCAGCTGTATCCGCGCTTCAAGACCTGGTGCGACGAGTACTTCTGCAACAAGCACCGCAATGAGCAGCGTGGCATCGGCGGCATCTTCTTCGACGATTTTTCCGAACTGGGCTTCGAGCAGGGCTTCGCCATGCTGCAAAGCGTGGGTGACGCCTTCCTCACCGCCTACCTGCCCATCGTGCAGCAGCGCAGGAACATGCCGTATGGCGAGCGCGAGCGGGCGTTCCAGCTCTACCGGCGCGGGCGCTACGTGGAGTTCAACCTCGTCTGGGATCGTGGCACGCACTTCGGCCTGCAGTCGGGCGGGCGCACGGAGTCCATTTTGCTGTCGATGCCGCCGCAGGCGTCGTGGAGCTACCAGCGTTGTGACGAGCCGGGCACGCCCGAAGAACGCCTCACAAGCCACTTCCTCAAACCGCGTTCATGGATTTGATATCTGTCAGCGCCCGCCAGAAGGGCGCTGGAGCCCAATTTGATCTGAAAAGCCAAATCCCCGACACTTTGCACTTCCCATCACTACATCCACACCACTCGATGACCACTGCACCCGCCACGGACGCTGCCGCCAAGAAATCCCTCGTCAAACTGCAGCGCGCCATCGTTGACGGCCTGGAAGACGTGAAGGCGGTGGACATCCGCGTGTTCGACACCACGCACCTCTCGCCGCTGTTCGAGCGCGTGATCGTCGCCACCGGCAACACCAATCGCCAGACCAAGGCGCTGGCCGCGAGCGTGCGTGATGCGGTGCGCGACGCCGGGTTTGCCAAGCCGCGCAGCGAGGGTGAGGACAACGGCGAGTGGATCATCATCGATTGCGGCACGGCGGTGTGCCACATCATGCAGCCCGCGATTCGCCAGTACTACCGGCTCGAAGAGATCTGGGGCGACAAGCCCGTGCGTCTGAAGCTGGGCGATGCCAAGCCCCGCTCACTCACTGCGCCGGCCGATGCTGCGCCCGTGCCCGCGCGCAAGCCTGCCGCCAAAAAGACGTCTGCAGGCAAGGCACCCGCAAGGAAGGCGGCGGCCAAGAAAGCTCCTGCCGCCAAGAAGGCCACGGCGAAGCCGGTGGCGGCCACCCGCAAGGCACCTGCCAGGAAGGCCGCGCCCGTCAAGACCGTGCGGGTGAACGAACCCGTGGCGAAGAAGGCGGCTGTGCGCCGCGCCGCCGCCAAGAAGGCACCCGCCAGGAAGGCGCCTGGCCGCAAGGCGTGAAGAAGCACGCCGATGCGCATCGCCATCGTGGCCGTGGGCCAGCGTGTGCCCGAGTGGGCGCGCACTGCCTGGGACGATTACGTCAAGCGCTTTCCGCCCGAGCTCAAGGTCGAGCTCAGGGCCGTCAAGACCGAGCCACGAGGCTCCAAAACGCTCCTGAGCCTGCAGGCGGCCGAGCGCGAACGTATCGAGACGCAGCTCCCGCGTGGCGTGCACCGCGTGGCGCTCGATGAGCATGGCACGCGCCTGACCACGCAGGCGCTGGCCCAGCGGCTCAAGGATTGGCAACTGGCGGGCGACGATGTGGCGCTCATCATCGGCGGCCCGGACGGGATCGATCCGGCGCTGCTCACCAGTGCGCACGAGCGCATCCGCCTTTCGGATATGACGCTGCCGCACGCGCTGGTGCGGGTGCTGCTGATCGAGCAGCTCTACCGCGCCTGGTCGGTGAACGCGGGGCACCCCTATCACCGCGAGTAAAACATGGTGAGTGCCGGGTGGCGAGGCGTCAAAGTTTTTCAGTCTCGCCCACCTTGGGCTGCCAGACCATCAGGCGCTTCTCGATCGCGCCCACCATCTCGTCGAGCACCAGGGCAAAGGCTGTGAGCACGAGGATGCCGGCCATCACGGTGTTGATGTCGAAGCTCCCTTCGGCCTGCAGGATGAGGTAGCCCACGCCCCGGCTTGACCCCAGGTATTCACCCACCACCGCGCCGACGAAGGCGAGGCCGACGCTGGTGTGCAAGGAGCTGAAGACCCAGCTCGTGGCGCTGGGCAGGTAGACGTGGCGCAGCAGCTGGCGGGCGCTGGCACCCAGCATGCGGGCGCTGGACAGTACCACGGGGCTCACTTCCTTCACGCCCTGGTAGACGTTGAAGAAGACGATGAAGAACACCAGCGTGACGCCCAGCGCCACCTTGGAGCCCATCCCCAGGCCGAACCAGACCGCGAAGATGGGCGCGAGGATAATGCGCGGCATGGCATTCATCGCCTTGATGTAGGGGTCCAGGATCGCCGAGGCCATGGGTGAAAGGGCCAGCCACAGCCCACCTGCGAGCCCGCCCGCCGCGCCGATCGCGAACGCCATCACGGTTTCGGCCAGCGTCACCCACAGGTGCTGGTAGATGTCGGCGTTGGTGAAGAACCAGTCGCGGATCACGCCGAAAATCTTGATCGGCTCGCCGAAGAAGAAGGCCGCCTGCTTGTCGTTGTCGAACATGAAGGGCGGGATCAGCCCCGGCTTGGTCATCACGTGCCAGAACAGGAAGAGCAGCACCAGCAGGCCCAGCTGCCACAGGCGCAGCGTGGCGGGGCGCGGTTTGATCAGGTTCCACATGTGCGTTCAGGCCTTCTTCAGTTGCTGTGCATAGCCCTTGAGCACTTCGCCCCGCAGTTCGGCCCAGATGGCGGCGTGCAGCTGCAGAAAGCGCGGCTGGGTCTTGACCTCGGCCACGTCGCGCGGGCGTGGCAGGTCGATAGCGAATTCGCCCATGGGGTGCGACGCCGGCCCCGCGCTCATCACCACCACGCGGTCGCTCATGGCAATGGCTTCATCGAGGTCGTGCGTGATGAAGAGCACGGCCTTTTTCTTCGCCTGCCAGAGCGAGAGCACTTCGTTT
>JAIOIA010000217.1:0-3562 GCA_019912745.1 Comamonas sp.
AAAATCATTAGAGGACAAGCGCGAGATGCTCATCTATTTGAAACACCCATGAACCACCCCGCCATCCGCAAGGCCGTGTTCCCCGTCGCCGGGCTGGGCACGCGCTTTCTGCCCGCCACCAAGGCCTCGCCCAAGGAAATGTTGCCGGTGGTGGACAAGCCGCTGATCCAGTACGCGGTGGAGGAAGCCTACGAGGCCGGTATCCGCGACATGGTCTTCGTCACCGGCCGCAGCAAGCGTGCGATCGAGGACCACTTCGACACCGCCTACGAGCTCGAAAGCGAACTTGAAGTCGCGGGCAAGCAGGAGCTGCTGCACCTCGTGCGCAGCGTGAGCCCCGCCGACATGCACTGCCTGTTCGTGCGCCAGCCGCGTTCGCTGGGCCTGGGCCACGCCGTGCTCTGCGCCGAGCCGCTCGTGGGCAACGAAGCTTTTGCCGTGCTGCTGGCCGACGACCTGATGGTGGGCGCCGGCGGCGGGCCGGGCGTGATGGCGCAGATGACGGCCGCCTTTGAAAAGCAGGGGCGCTCGCTGCTGGCGGTGCAAGAGGTGCCGCAGGAAGAAACGCGCCGCTACGGCATCGTCAAGGGCGAAAGCGCGGGCGCACCGCTGCTGCGCATCGACGAGATCGTGGAAAAACCGGCGCCAGAGCTTGCACCCTCACGCATGGGCGTGGCCGGTCGCTACGTGCTCACGCCGCGCATCTTCGACGAAATTCGCCAGCAGCCGCGTGGCGTGGGCGGCGAGATCCAGCTCACCGACGCAATCGCGCGGCTGATGCAGCATGAAGCGGTCTACGCCTATCAGTACAGCGGCAAACGCTACGATTGCGGGAGCAAGGAAGGCTTTCTGCAAGCCACCGTGGAGCTGGCGCTGCAACACCACCAGGTGGGCACGCACTTTCGCGCCTGGCTCAGGACGCTGGCGCTCTGATCAGGGCTCGCGCAGCACGTCGGCCCCCTTGGGCGGCGTGAAGCGGAAGGTCTCGGGCGGCAGGCTGGGGTTGAGCTTGAAGTCGGTGAACGTGAGCTGTGAACGCTGACCGAAGTGGTCGGTGATATCGAGCTTGGCCAGCCGGTTTCCCTCCAGGCCGATGCGCACGCTGGCGAGCTGCCCATCCGCAATCTTGGGCAGGGCCAGCACCCAGTGCAAGCCGTCGGCATCGGGCGCCTCGCTCAACGTGAAATCCTTGCCCAGCGCCGCGAGATCGGGCCTTGACGTCAGCAAGGCCGCGGGCGTGCTGCCCAGCGCCTGCGCCTGCGCCCGCTCGGTCACCTGGTTCAGATCGGCGTCAAACAGCCACAGCGTCGTACCGTCGGCGACGATGGTCTGCACAAAGGGCTTTTCGTAGTCGAAGCGAAAGCGCCCCGGGCGCTCGAACGAAAAATTGCCGCTCGACACCTTGGGCGCCGCCGCGTGCCCGTCGCGCTGCGGCGCCGTCACCGTCTGCGTGAAATGCGCCTGCCCGCTGCGGGCGTCGTGCATGAAACTTTCAAGGCTTTTCAGCGCCTGTGCCCATGCTCCACCTGCGCAGGCAGCTACCAAAAATGCAAAAATCAACCGTTTCATGTTCTGTAGTGTCCACAGACGGGGCGTCCGGCCCTACTCGGCGCGCGCGGCCACCAGCACCTCGCGCTGGC
Organism: Comamonas sp.; assembly: GCA_019912745.1. Taxonomy (GTDB): domain Bacteria; phylum Pseudomonadota; class Gammaproteobacteria; order Burkholderiales; family Burkholderiaceae_C; genus Comamonas_C. The sequence continues at coordinate 1,641 of JAIOIA010000217.1, forward strand.
CGCTGGACGTGAGCGCGCTCACGAGCCCGGCCTTTTCCATGTCCTCGAGCAGCCGCGCCGAGCGGTTGTAGCCGATGCGCAGCTTGCGCTGCACGTAGGAGATGCTGGCCTTGCGGTCCTTGAGCACGATCTCCACCGCCTGGTCGTACATCGGGTCCTTCTCGCCGCCGTCCTCGTCGTCCGAGCCAAAACCGCTGTCGCCCTCTTCGCCGTTGCCGCCTTCAAGCACGCCCTCGATGTAATCGGGCTCGCCCTGTTCCTTGAGGTAGCTGACCACGCGGTGCACCTCGTCATCGGACACGAAGGCGCCATGCACGCGGATCGGCAGGCCGGTGCCGCTGGGCATGTAGAGCATGTCGCCCATGCCCAGCAGCGCCTCGGCGCCCATCTGGTCGAGGATGGTGCGGCTGTCGATCTTGCTGCTGACCTGGAAGGCGATGCGCGTCGGAATGTTGGCCTTGATCAGGCCGGTAATCACGTCCACGCTCGGGCGCTGCGTCGCCAGGATCAGGTGGATGCCGGCCGCGCGCGCCTTCTGCGCCAGGCGCGCGATCAGCTCCTCGATTTTCTTGCCCACGACCATCATCAGGTCGGCGAGCTCGTCAATGACGACAACAATGTGCGGCAACCGATCAAGCGGCTCGGGCTCCTCGGGCGTGAGACTGAACGGGTTGCCTATGGATTCGCCGCGCGTATTCGCGTCGATGATCTTGGCGTTGTAGCCCGCAAGGTTGCGCACCCCCAGCTTGCTCATGAGCTTGTAACGCCGCTCCATCTCGCCCACGCACCAGTTCAGGCCATGCGCGGCCTGCTTCATGTCGGTGACCACCGGGCACAGCAGGTGCGGGATGCCTTCGTAGACCGACATCTCAAGCATCTTGGGGTCGATCATCATCAGGCGCACGTCGCGCGGCTCGGCCTTGTACAGGAGGGACAGGATCATCGCGTTGATGCCCACGGATTTGCCCGAGCCCGTGGTGCCCGCCACCAGGCAGTGCGGCATTCTGGCCAGATCTGCCACCACCGGCGCGCCGACGATGTCCTTGCCCAGCCCCATGGTCAGCAGGCTCTTGGCATCGTGGTAGACCTGCGAGCCCAGCACCTGCGACAGATGGATCATCTGCCGGCGCGCATTGGGCAGTTCCAGCGCCATGTAGTTCTTGCCGGGTATCGTCTCGATCACGCGAATGGACACGAGGCTCAGGCTGCGCGCCAGGTCCTTGGCCAGGTTCACGATCTGCGAGCCCTTCACGCCCGTCGCGGGCTCGATCTCGTAACGCGTGACCACCGGCCCCGGCATGGCCGCGACCACGGTCACCTCCACGCCGAAGTCGCGCAGCTTCTTCTCGATCAGGCGGCTCGTCATCTCCAGCGTTTCGCTGGAGACCGTCTCCTGCCTGGACGGCGCCGCGTCCAGCAGGTCGATCTGCGGCAAGGGGCTGTCGGGCAGCTCGCTGAACAGGGGCTTTTGCCGCTCCTGCGCGACACGCGTGCTCGGCGGCGCCTGCGCCGCCACCGGCTCGACGATCTGCATCACCGGCGCCACGCGCTCCTCGGGCTCGCCCTGGCGCTCTTCCAGCATCACCTCCTGGCGCTCACGGGCCGCGCGACGTCCCGCCGCTTCGTCACGCGCGCGCTCACGGCGCACTTTGGCCCACTGCACCACGCCATCGACGGCCGCTCCCAGCGCCTGCGCCACGTGCCCCCAGGAAAAGCCGAACACCCAGCCCGCCGCCAGCACCATGAGCACCACGCCGGCCAGCCCCGAACCGGTGAAGCCCAGCCACTTGACCGCCGCCGGGCCGGTCATGAAGCCCAGCACGCCTCCGGCATGTCCGGGCAGTCCCCCTTCGAAACGGTAGAGGCGGGACCACTCCAGCGCGGTGCTCGCCAGCAGCAACAGCACGAGGCCGGCCCAGAAC
>JAIOIA010000218.1:0-5186 GCA_019912745.1 Comamonas sp.
TCGCGCCGGCCGTTGCCGGTGCGCGGCACACCCATGAGGCGGGCGTTGAGCGCATCCTGCATGTAGCCCTTGAGAATTCCGTCCTCGATCAGCACGTTGCGCTGCGTCGGATGGCCTTCGTCATCGACGTTGAGCGAGCCCCGCCGGTCGGACATCGTGCCGTCGTCGAGCACCGTCACGCCGCGGGCGGCCACACGCTCGCCGATGCGGCCCGTGAAGGCGCTCGAACCCTTGCGGTTGAAGTCGCCCTCCAGCCCGTGGCCCACGGCCTCGTGCAGCAGCACGCCGGGCCAGCCATGGCCGAGCACCACCGTCATCTCGCCCGCGGGCGCGGGGCGCGATTCCAGGTTGACCAGCGCCGCGTCCACCGCCTCATTCACATATTGCGCGATCTGCTCGTCGCTGAACCACGCCAGGCCAAAGCGCCCGCCACCGCCGGCCGAGCCGATCTCGCGCCGCCCCTTGTGCTCGGCGATCACGCTGATCGACAGGCGCACCAGCGGGCGCACATCGGCCGCCAGCGTGCCATCGGCACGGGCGATGAGCACCACGTCGTACTCGCTGGCCAGGCCCGCCATCACCTGCACCACGCGCGGGTCTTTGGCGCGCGCGGCGCGTTCTGCGCGCTCCAGCAGCTGCACCTTGTCGACGCTGTTCAGGGTGGAGATCGGGTCCAGCGCGGGGTAAAGCGCGCGGCTGCGCGCCATCTTGCGTGCCCCGACCTTGGCGCGAGCCGCCCTGCCCGCGTCGGCAATCGAGCGCACGGTGCGCGCGGCGTCGAGCAGCGAAGCCTCTGAAATATCGTCGGAATAGGCGAACGCGGTCTTCTCGCCGCTCACGGCGCGCACGCCCACGCCCTGGTCGATGGAAAACGAACCGGTCTTGACGATGCCCTCCTCCAGGCTCCAGCCCTCGCTGCGGGTGTACTGGAAATACAGATCGGCGTCATCGACGCGGTGCGCGCGGATGTGCGCCAAGGCCCGCGTGAGGTGGCTCTCGTCAAGGCCGAAGGGTTCGAGCAGCAGCGCGCGGGCGATCGCCAGGCGCTCTATCGTGGGTTCGCGTGAGATCATGCCTGCCATTGTCCTACACGCCTATAGAGGCAGTGGCAGCCCCTCGGGTTCCTGGCGCTGCACCTTGGCGATCGACAGCAGAATGCCCAGCGCCAGGCCCAGCGTGGCGGCCGCCGTGCCGCCATAGCTCACGAAGGGCAAGGGCACACCCACCACGGGCAGCAGGCCACTGACCATGGCCATGTTGACGAAGGCATAGGCAAAGAAAATCATAGCCACCGCCCCCGCCACGAGGCGCGAGAACAGGGTGTTGGCGCGCAAGGCGATCGCGAGCCCGCGCCACACCAGCAGTAGGAAGCAGACGATGAGCACGAGGTTGCCCGCAAGGCCGAACTCCTCGGAGAAGGCAGCGAAGATGAAGTCCGTGGTGCGCTCGGGAATGAATTCCAGGTGCGTTTGCGTGCCCGACATGAAGCCCTTGCCCCAGACGCCACCCGAGCCGATCGCGATCATGCCCTGGATGATGTGAAATCCCTTGCCCAGGGGATCGCGCGAAGGATCGAGCAGGGTGCACACGCGCTGCTGCTGGTAGTCGTGCAGCAGCGGCCAGTTGACCCCGTCGGCGCACAGGCGCGGCTCGAACCAGACGAGCAGCACGATGCCCGCCACGCCAACGATAAGCGGCGGCAGCACCAGTTTCCAGGGCAGCCCGGCAAAGAAGATCACGGACAGGCCCGCGGCCATCACGAGCAGGGCCGTTCCCAGGTCGGGCTGCTTCATGATCAGGCCCACGGGCACGACCAGCAGCGCGGCCGCCACGATGAAATCCAGCACCCTGAGCTGTCCCTCGCGGCGCTGGAACCACCAGGCGAGCATCAGCGGCATGGCGATCTTCATGAACTCGCTGGGCTGGATCACCACGCCCAGGTTGATCCAGCGCTGCGCCCCCTTCTTGGTGATGCCGAACAACGCCACCGCCACCAGCAGCGCCACCGCCACCGCGTACACGGGGGGTGCCAAGCTGATCATCTTCTGGGGCGGCACCTGCGCCACCACGAACAGGATGCCCAGCGCCAGCAGCAGATTGCGCGCATGGTCGGCAAAGCGGCTGCCGTAGTCGTAGCCCGAGGAATACATGGCCACCAGTCCGATGCCCATGATCACCAGCACCAGCAGCATCAGGATCAGGTCGAAGCCTCGAAACAGCGGCGCGATGCGCTGGAGCAGGGTGGGCTTTTCAAACGTGGTCGGAGACATCGGCGCGCGATTATCCCCGCGCGCCCCGCGATCAGACCGGCAGGACGATCTCCACCACGCTGCCCTGATCGCCGCTGCGTATGTCCAGGGCGGCCCCGATCACCCCGGCCCGCTCGCGCAGCGTGCGCAGGCCGCGGTGCGAAGCCGCCGCCACATCGAAGCCCACGCCATCGTCCTCGATGCGGATCACGGCCGCCTGCCCGCGCAGCTTGACCTCGACACGCAAGCGGCCGGCATGGGCATGCTGCAGCACGTTGGAGAGCGACTCCAGCACCATGAACTGCAAATGGCGCATGGCCGCGGCGTCGAGCCGGCGCACCGGAGCGAGCCAGTCCACGTCCCAGGCCAGTTCGATGCCCGCAGCCCTCAGCCGCGGTTCGAGCCGGTAACGCAGGTTGGCCAGCAGGCCGGTCACGTCGCCATCGGGCAGATGCATGGTGTCGATCGAGAGCTTGAGCTGATCGAGAGATTCGCGCAGCGTCTGCAGCACGTCGGCGCTGCTGGCCTTGCCGGACTGCAATTGCCGTATCGCCGCGCTGATGTGCGAGCCCACGCCGTCGTGAAGATCGCGCAGGATGCGCGTGCGCTCGTTCTCGCGCGCCTGCTCGCGCGCCAACTGCTCCACCTGCTGATAGCTCGCGCTCAGTTCACGCTCCCTGTCCGCGATGCGCTGGCCCATGGTCGACAACAGACCACGCACCTGCGCGCTCGCCTCGCGAAAACGAGTAAGCACGATGTACGCCAGCACCGCGCCGAACACCAGCGACGAATAACGCATCAGCGTATTGCCGCCCAGCGTCACATGAATCCGGAAAACCACCCAGTCGCGGACCCCAACGAAAACGTTGAGCAACAGCGCCAGCGCGATGAGGCGATGCATGGCATGACCGCGCCGCAACGCCACCCAGCAATACACGGCGACAAAAGGGATGGCGGCCAGGCCAACCAGTGCGTACCATGCCGTGAGCGCCCACAACTGCCCCGACTGCACGGCCACCGCCGCCGCCAGGCCCAGCACCAGCAGGCCCCACCAGACCGGGCGCATCCACTGGCGCGCCGCGGACCCTGGCCAGCCCGCCGCCAGTGCGCTGAAAAGCAGCATGGCGCCCACCCAGACGCCCAGCGCATCGATGAACAGAACGTCCCACCAGAATCTGGGCAGGGGCGGCGAGACCAGCAACGCATCCCCGATGCGCAGGCTCCAGGCGTACTCCGCCAACGCCGCGTAGAGATACAGCGGATCGCGCCGGGAGCCGCGCGTCGGATCAACCTGCGTCCACCACAACGCCAGCGCCAGCGTGCCTGTCAGCAGGCCCGCGATCACCACCACGCGGGTGCCTGTCACGCGCTGCAGGTACTCCTGCTCGTACAGCGGCCGCACCTCCTCGCGCGTACCGATCCGTGGGCTGGCCACACCGGCGCGCCGGCCCGCATCGGCGCGCACGTTCACAACCAGGGTGTTGTGTTCCTGCAGCATGCCGACGGGGATAGAAATCAACCAAGGGACCTGCCCATGGTTGTCGCCATCGAAGTCTTCCAGATCACCCTTGTGTTCCAGCAGCGCGTTGTTGAGACGGACTTCGTAGGCATTGCCCAGGCGCTGGAAGTAAAGCATCCAGGGTTCATCCGGGATTTCGGCGAGCGCGAAGTCCATGCGCAATTCGGCGTGGCCTCGTGTGCCCTTGTGCTGCCTGTCCCAGGCATAGGGCAGGCGGACTTCGAAGCGCTGCGGCTCCTGGCCAGCGATGCGCACCGTCGCCTGGGCCTGTGTCAGTTCCAGCGCGGTCGCCTGCGCGCCGCCGACTATGGCCAGCCACAACGCAAGCCATGCCAACAGCCAGCACAGCGGATGCCGACACGAACGCAGGCGCCGAGGCAAATCCCCCCATCAGTCCGCGGGTTGATGGGTATAGCCCGGCAGCAGGCCCAGCTTGACCGCCTCGAACACCGCCTCGTTCTTGGAATGGACGGCGAGCTTGGCGTACAGATTCTTGATGTGAGTGCGCACCGTATGCACGCTCACGCCCAGCAGGCGAGCCGCCTCAAGGTACGAAAAGCCACGCGCGATCAACGCCAGCACCTCCTGCTCCTTGGCCGACAGCAGCGCGGACGCGGGCGGCGCGGCTGCATCCGGCGCCACGCCGCCCGAAGGCGGCACACGCGCGCCCTGCAGGCTCAGGTACTTGGAGAGCACGCGCCGCGCGATCATCGGCGAGATGGGCGAGGCGCCCTGCTTCATCTCGACGATGGTGTCGGCCACGTTCTCGGGCGTCGAATCCTTGTGGATATAACCCAGCGCCCCGGCCTCGATACTGGCCAGGACGTTGTCCTCGTCGCCGAACATCGACACCACCAACGGCTCGCACTCTGGGTGCAGGCGTCGCGCGTGCCGTATCACCTGCAGACCGCTGCCATCAGGCAAGCCCAGATCCACCAGCAGCACATCCACCCGCCGGTCGGCACGGTCGAGCCAGGCGCAGGCCTCTGCCACCGTGGCGACGTCGGCCAGCAGCGCCAGTTGCGCGCTGCCCGCCACGCTGGCCGCGAAAAACTCGCGCGCCTGCAGGTCATCTTCAACGATCAGGACGCTCCACACGCATGCCCCCTGTGTGCCTGGCTTGAGGTATCGAAACGCCCGAGCATAAGCGCGGTCTGCACCGAACTCCAGCGCACCGCATCACATGTTCATGCGATTTCGCTTTCGGCGGTTTATCGCTTCAATTGGTTACACGAGGGATGGAGGAGAGCGTCCGCGCATGCGTCGGCAATGACATGGCGCATGCGCCCGGCAGAACACGCCGCCATCACCCGTCGACCCTTCATTCAACCCAGAAGCCATCCAAGGAAACACTGCCATGCCAGCCACTTCCCGCGCCTTTCGTCTCAATGCGGTCTTGTCCGCCATCGCGCTGGGCC
>JAIOIA010000219.1:0-24915 GCA_019912745.1 Comamonas sp.
TATGTGGGCAAGGCGACGGAGCTGGCACGCCGCGCCTGACGGCCGGGCACCCCGCTGGCCATGGCTCTCAAATCCACCATCTTCAAGGCCGAGGTGCAACTGGCCGACATCGACCACGGCTGCTACACCGACCTGTCGCTCACCCTCGCGCGCCACCCGAGTGAAACCGACGAACGCATGCTGGTGCGCCTGGCGGCGCTGACGCTCAACGCACACCAGGTGCAAGGCCTGTGCGGCGGCGACGCGCGCATAGCCTTCGGCGCGGGCCTGTCCAGCCCCGACGAGCCCGACGTGCTGCTGCAGGACTACACCGGCCGCACGCGGCTGTGGATCGAAGTGGGTCAGCCCGACGAGAAGGCGCTGGCCAGGGCCTGCAGCAAGGCCGATGCCGTGCTGGTCTACGCCTACGGCCCGGCGGCCGAGGTCTGGTGGCGCGGTGGCGAAGACAAGCTTGCGCGCCTGGACAGGCTCAGCGCCTGGCGCATCCCCGCCGCCGAGGCGCTCGCGCTGGCGCGCCTGGCCCAGCGCAGCATGCAGCTGCAGGCCACGGTGCAGGAGGGGCAGCTCACGCTGTCAAGCGACGCGGCGAGCGTGACGCTGGAGCCGGTGCGCTGGAAATAAACACGTTTTCTGCCTGAAAGCACCGCATAGGAAGCGAAAGCAGCTATCAAAACCATTACCCCTGCGGCCACTTCCAGAACGCGAACGCACCCGCGAGCAGCAGCGCGCTCATCGTCAGCAGCGCGGCGGTGAAGGGCTCCACGCCCCAGCGCGGAGCCAGGCTGGCCGCGACGCCACTCGCCGATTGCATCAGCGAGACACCCAGGAACATCGCCATGGTGAGCAGCGACAGCGCCCGCCCGCGCACGGCGGCGGGGTAGCTGGCGTGCACGTAGCCGTACTGCAGCACCATGTAGCCCGAGAGCAGGCCAAAACAGATCGCCAGCAGCACGTCGACCCAGGCCACGCGCACGAGCGCCATGGAGGCGATCAACAGCGCCACCCCCCCGGCCATCAGGACGAGCCAGCGCCGCAGCCCGCGCCCGGCGGGCGCGATGCGGCCGAAGAGCGCCGGGCTGCCGATGCTCGCGAGCGTCATCGCCAGTGCGACGTTACCGCTTTGCACCAGCGAGAAATCGAACCGGTCCACCAGCAGCGGCCCGAGCCACAGTCCCCGGATGGTGATGTAGGTGGCATAGGCGACGAGCGCGTAGGCGACCAGGCCGCGCGTGTACGGCAGCCTGAAGAGCGCCAGCAGCCCGGTGAGCGCGGCCATGGGCGAAGGCCGGCGCATCGGCGCGCCGGGCGGCGGCGCGGGTTCGTGCACGCGCCAGAAGATCCACAGCCAGGTCACGAGCGCCACGACCGCGAGCACGCCAAAGCCCCAGCGCCACGAGGTCCGAGCGATCAGCCAGGCCAGCGGCGTGGCGGTGAGCAGCATGCCGCTGTAGCCGATGCTCATCACCGTGCCCGAGACCGGCGTGAAGCGATCGGGCGCGAAGTGGCGGCTGATGAAGACGGTGCACACGAGAAAGGCGGGCGCGCAGCCGGTGCCGATCAGGAGCTGCCCCCACATCAGCGCGCCGTAGCTGCCGGCCTGCGACGACAGTGCCGCGCCCGCGATGGTCAGCGGAAACGCCAGCAAAATGGTGCGGCGCACGCCCCAGACATCCAGCGAAATGCCCATCGCCACCTGCATCACGCCGAAGGCGAAGTGGTAGGCGGCGGACCAGTTGCCCAGCTCACGAGCGCTCAGACCCAGGTCTTGCGTGAGCGGCGGCCCCATGATGGCCGCGAGCGAGCGGAACGCCTGGCTCAGGACGAAGGCGCACGCAAGCGCCAGCAGCATGCCCCAGGCGGCGCGCGAGGACAGCGGCGCGGCGGGCGGGTTCATCGGGGCATCAGCGCGCCGCAGTTCCAGCACTGCTCGAAGCCCCCTTCCACCAGTTCGCCGCACGAGGGGCAGTACCAGTGGCGCTGCGGCAGGCGCTCCAGTTGGGCCAGCAGCGTGCGCGCCTTGTCTTCCTGCTCGGCATGCTCCAGCCAGATCTCGGGCAGGCACTCGCTGGGTGGCAACTGGCCCGCGGCCGAGCTCAGGTACTGGCGCTGCACCGTCGCCGGGATGCCCGCCTCGCACAGCAGATCACGCCAGACGGTGGCAATCGCGATGTTGGGGGCTTGCGTGAGACGTTGCATGGAAACCAGAAGGGCGGCGCTGCGGCGATCATAGGCGGCTTGTGGTCTAATCCGGTTCCTTCAAGGGGGAGTAGTTCACCGCACCCTGCGGCGCCAATGGCACGCAAGGAGCGGATGGCCCGGTCGTCATCACGAAGCGTCTCGCGCGCTTCCGGCCCGCCAGGCACGGTTGTGAACCGGCGCCGAGCAAGACCTTTGAGCCCCGGGTTTCCCGCGCACGGCTCAAGGTGCTCCTGCCTGCCACTTTTCGGTGCAGGGTCCATCGCCAGCCGCACGCGCCACCCGGCCTTGTCATGCCAGACGCGGGGCGTCGGCGAACCGCAGTCTCAGGACGAATCATGGATCTGGAATTTTTTCTGCATCTTCCCTTTTGGATCGCGCTCGGTCAGCTCATCATCATCGACATCCTGCTCGGCGGCGACAACGCGGTGGTGATCGCGCTCGCCTGCCACAAGCTGCCGCCCAGGCAGCGCACGCAGGGCATCGTCTGGGGCACGGCGGCGGCCATCGCGCTGCGCGTGGTCCTCATCATCTTCGCGATGACGCTGCTCACGCTGCCGTTCCTCAAGCTCGTGGGCGCGGTGCTGCTGATCTGGATCGGCGTCAAGCTCATCGTGCCGCAGGAAGAAGGGCACGAGACCATCCAGAGCAGCGACAGGCTGATGGCGGCCATCAAGACCATCGTCGTGGCCGACGTGGTGATGAGCCTGGACAACGTGATCGCGATCGCCGCTGCGGCCAAGAACGCGGGGCAGTCGCACGAGCTGGTGCTGGTCATCCTGGGCCTGCTGATCTCGGTGCCCATCATCGTCGGCGGCTCGCAGCTCGTGATGAAGATCATGGGGCGCTTTCCGGTGGTGATCGTGCTCGGCGGCATGCTGCTGGGCTGGATCGCGGGCGGCATGCTGGTGACGGACCCCGTCTTCACCCACCCGGATCAGTGGCTGTGGGCGCCCAAGCTCGGCACGCTCGATGCCAATGGCATGGCGCAGGTGCACGGCGCGCTGTACTACGGCGCCCACCTGGCGGGCGCGCTGCTGGTGCTGGCCTTGGGCAAGTGGTTGCTGGCCCGCGGCAAAAAGGGCGCGGCGCAGGCCTCGTGAGCGCTGCTATGCTGGCGTGATGCGCACCCTCTTCAAATGGGCCCTGCACGCGGTGGCGCTGCTGTGCGTGGCCTACCTCTACAGCGGCGTCGAAGTGCACAGCTTTGGCGCTGCGCTGGGCGCGGCCTTCGTGATCGGCCTGCTCAACACCCTGCTGCGCCCGGTGCTCGTCATCCTGACGCTGCCGGTGACCATCGTCACGATCGGGCTGTTCCTGTTCGTGATCAACGCGCTGATGTTCTGGGCCGCGTCGGGTCTGCTGGGTGACGGCTTTCAGGTGCACGGCTTCGGCGCCGCGCTGATCGGCTCGGTGATCTATTCGGCGCTGGGCTTACTGATCGAGGCGGCGCTCACGCGTCTGTTCATCCAGAAGTGATTTGACGGCACGCAAGCGCGTATCGATGATCGAGGCCTCGATGTAGTCCTGCGAGCCGGCGCTCTTGCGCGCCAGGTCCTGTCCCGCGCGAAAGCGGTCCACGGCCCCAGCGTAATCGTAGTGCGCCACCTGCGCCTCGGCCTCGGCGCGGATGGCGCGCAACATCTGCCCGTCGGCGCGCCAGACCTGCACCAGCGCCTGCCAGACGGCGCCGTCATGCGGGTGCATGGTCGCCCAGGTCTGCAACGCTCCCGCCATGGGCGCGGCCTCGCCCGTGGCCAGCAGCGCCTGTGTACGCGCCAGCATTTCGGGGCGCGGCTCTTTTTCAGCGGCAGGCCCCAGCACCTTGAGCGCGCCCCGGGCATCCCCGGAGGCGAGCGCCAGCTCGGCGTCCATCAGGCGAGCCTGCCGCAGCGCGTCGCCGTTGCCGCGCACATCGCCCTGCAAGGCCGTGAGGATCGTGCGTGCAAGGGGGTATTCGTTCAGCTGCTCGGCGGCCAGCACGGCCTGCGTGCGCGCGCCGACGCGCGAGAGCAGGGGACGCTGCGACAGGCGCTCATCCTGCGCTTCGTTCACCCACTGGCGCCACAGATCGATGCCGGGGCGCATCAGCACGCGGGCGCGCCCGACCATCATGGCGTGCGCCAGGGGCTCGGGCGGCGCGGCCGGCAGGTCCTTGGGCAGGCGGGCGTGCATGTCGGCGATGCGCTGGCTCGTGAGCGGGTGGCTGCGCAGCCAGGGCCAGCTGCCGTTGTCATTGAGGCGGTTGGCCGTCTGCAGCTTGTCGAACATCTGCACGAAGCCCTGCGGCGCAAAACCCGCGGGCTGCATCAGCGAAAAGCCCATGCGATCGGCCTCGCGCTCCATGCCGCGCGAGAAGTTGAGCTGGTTCTGCACCGCCAGCGCCTGCCCGCCCACCATCAGCGCCTGCCCGGCATCGGGGCTGCGCCCGGCGACGATGGCGCCCAGGATCATCGCCCCGATCATGAGCGGCGTGGCGCGCTTGTCCTGCGCGATCAGGCGCGAGATGTGCCGCTGCGTCACGTGGCTCAGTTCGTGCGCGAGCACCGAGGCGAGCTGATCGGGCGTATCCACCACCGCCAGCAGCCCCAGGTGCAGGCCGAAGAAGCCGCCGGGCAGCGCAAACGCGTTCACCGTGCGGTCGCGAATCAGCAGGATCTTCCAGGCAAAGCGCTCGTGCATGTCGCCTGTCATCTCGCCGCGCGCCAGCGCCGCCTTCACCAAGCGGTCGAGCACGCCCTGCGCGTATTCCTGCAGCACCGGATCCTGAACATAGCTTGGGTCCCGGTAGAGCTCGGTGACGATGCGCTCCCCCAACTGGCGTTCGCTCGCCAGCGACATTTCGTCCCCGTCGCCCAGCGCTGGCAGGCCCTGTGCCCGCGCCGCCGGGGGCGAGAGCGCCAGCCATGCCAAAAACACAATAGCTGCCAGCGCTTGCCAATACTGGACCAAAACAGGTTTTTGCTTGAAACTTTTCACACCGTGCCTTGAGGCGTGCCACCACGCAGAGCCGTATGATGCCCGCTCCATGTGAAGGTTTCCTCAAGCCCGCGCGCCATGTCCGATTCCACTCTCACCCACTTCGACGACCAGGGCCAGGCCCACATGGTCGACGTCGGCGCCAAGCCCGCGACGCACCGCATCGCCGTCGCCAGCGGCCGCATCCGCATGCAGGCCGCCACGTTTGAGCTGATCGCCTCGGGCAGCGCGAAGAAGGGCGACGTGCTGGGCGTGGCGCGCATCGCCGGCATCATGGCGAGCAAGAAGACGGGCGAGCTGATCCCGCTGTGCCACCCGATCGCGCTCACGCGCGTGGCGGTGGATTTCGAGCTGCTGCCCCAAGACCACGCCGTGCAATGCACCGCTCGCGCCGAAACCGTGGGGCCGACCGGCGTGGAGATGGAAGCGCTCACCGCGGTGCAGGTGGCGCTGCTGACCATCTACGACATGTGCAAGGCGGTGGACCGGGCCATGATGATCGAAAGCGTGGGGCTGCTGGAAAAACACGGGGGCGAGTCGGGCCACTTTGTGCGGGGCGCCAAGCCTTGAGGCCCCGATTTTCACCACTGCCGCCGGCCACGAATTGCGAACTGCAGTAGAGTGCCTGACAGCCCTTGCATTGCGGTGACCTCGCCGCAAGCGGGGCATGAGGCCTTGAAATGACGCCGTGGCGCACCATGCTTGTCGGCCTGCTGGCGCTGTTCACGATGGCCACGCAGGCGGCTACCCTGCAGCCCCCACTGCCAGAGCCGCCCGTGGTCGTGGTTCTCACGGTCGATGGCGCGATCACTCCGGCCAGCGCCGACTATGTGGTGCGCGGCATCGACACAGCGCAGGCGCGCGGCGCAGACGCGGTGCTGCTCGAGCTCGATACGCCAGGCGGTCTGTCGAGTGCGATGCGCGACATCATCAAGGCCATGCTCAACTCGCCCGTGCCGGTGATCGGCTACGTCGCGCCGCAGGGCGCGCGTGCGGCCAGTGCGGGCACCTACATTCTTTACGCCAGCCATATCGCGGCGATGGCGCCGGCAACCAACGTCGGCGCCGCCACGCCGGTGTCGATCACCGGGGGCGGCGCGCCGCCCCCCGCACTCCCCGTGCAGGCCAAAGGCAAGAAAGCACCCGCTGACGCCACCGCTGGCGCCGCAATGCGCAAGGCGACCAACGACGCCGTGGCCTATATCCGCGCCCTGGCCGAACGGCGCGGGCGCAACGCCGACTGGGCCGAGCAGGCGGTGCGCGAGGCGGTGAGCATCTCGGCCGAGCAAGCGCTCAAGCTGCGCGTCATCGACCTGATGGCGCCCGATGCCGCCGCGCTGCTGGCCAGCGTCGATGGACGGCGCGTGCAAACGACGAGCGGCGAGCGCGTGCTGCACACGCGCGGCGCGCAGGTTCGGCGCATCGCGCCGGATGCGCGCAGCCGCTTCCTCGGTGTAATCGCCAACCCCTCGGTCGCGCTGATCCTGCTGCTCATGGGCCTGGGCGGCCTGGTGCTCGAGGGCTCGCACCCCGGCGCCATCCTGCCCGGCGTGGTGGGCGCGATCAGCCTGCTGCTGGCGCTGTACGCCTTGCAATTGCTGCCGGTGGATTTCGCCGGGCTGGGGCTGATCGTGCTGGGCGTGGCGCTGATGGTTTCCGAGATCTTCGTGCCGGCCTATGGCGTACTGGGGGCCGGCGGCGTGGTGTCGCTCGTGGTCGGTTCGGTGGTGCTGGTGCGCGATGGCTCGGCAGCCTACGACGTGGCGCTGCCCACCGCAGCGGGCATAGGCGCGGCGGGTGCGGCGGTGATTGCGGGCATCGTGTGGCTGGCAGTGCGCTCGCGGCGCCACCCGGTGGTCAGCGGCAGCGAGGAAATGATCGGCGCGCGGGGTGAAGCGGTCAGCGCTTTTGATGGACGCGGCATGGTACACATCCACGGCGAGCGCTGGCAGGTCGAGTGCAGTACGCCGCTGGAGCGCGGCCAGCGCGTCGTCGTGACGGCCCGCGACGGGCTGGTTTTGCAAGTACGCCCGGCCAGCGACGACAAGGAGTCCACCTCGTGATACTGTCCCCCTATCCCATTGTTGCCGTGCTGGTGCTGGTTGCGCTGGCCATCCTGCTGTCTTCGTTCAAGGTGCTGCGCGAGTACCAGCGCGGCGTGATCTTTTTGTTCGGGCGCTTCCAGGCCGTCAAGGGGCCGGGCATCATCATCCTGATCCCGGTGATGCAGCAGATGGTGCGCATCGATCTGCGCACCGTGGTCATGGACGTGCCGCCGCAGGACGTGATCTCGCGCGACAACGTGCCGGTCAAGGTCAATGCGGTGATCCTGTTTCGCATCATCGACCCCGAGAAAGCCGTGATTCAGGTCGAGGACGCACGCGAGGCCACCAGCCAGCTCGCGCAGACGACGCTGCGCTCGGTACTGGGTCAGCATGAACTCGACGAGATGCTCTCCGAGCGCGACAAGCTCAACCACGACATCCAGCTCATCCTGGACCAACACACAGACGCCTGGGGCATCAAGGTATCCACGGTGGAGATCAAGCAGGTCGATCTGGACGACGGCATGATCCGCGCGATCGCCAAGCAGGCCGAGGCCGAGCGCCAGCGCCGCGCCAAGATCATCAACGCCGAAGGCGAGCAGCAGGCGGCGCAAAAACTCATGGAAGCGGCACAGACCATGATGCGGCAGCCCCAGTCCATCCAGTTGCGCTACCTGCAGACGCTGGTGGAGATTGCCGGCGACAAGAGCAACACCATCGCGTTTCCGCTACCGCTGGACCTGATCGCGCCCTTGCTGGCCAAGGCGCGCGAGGGCGACAAGGACGGCGCTGCCTGAAGGGCGCGCGCGGAGGCCGGTGCGCCGCCCCATCACTGCGGCAGCGCGCGCTGCAAAATCGCATGCGCGTCAGAACCGCTCAGATTCACCGCCCCGGCCACGCGACCGCCCAGAGCGTGCTCGCCCAGCCGCGTGGCGATGAAGGCATCGGCCACGAAGGCCGGCGCATGCTGGCGCAGCAGGCAGCCTTGCGCGAGCAGCACCAGCTGCTGCACGAAGACGCGGCCCAGCGCCTCGAGTTCTTCGGGCGGTAGGGGCACCATGGCTGTGAGCGAATGCAGCAGCGCCTTCAACCGAGGTTCGCCCCGGGCGACGGGCGCCAGTTCCGCGAGCAGTGCCTGCGCCGCCTCGGGCTCGCGCGCGAGCGCGCGCAGCACGTCCAGGCACATGACGTTGCCCGAACCTTCCCAGATCGAGTTGACCGGCGCCTCCAGAAACAGCCGCCCGACGATGCCGTCGAGGATGTAGCCGTTGCCGCCCAGCACCTCCATGGTCTCGCCGGTGAGCTCCACCGCGCGTTTGCAGACCCAGAACTTGGCTGCGGGCGTCATCATGCGTTTCCAGGCGCGCTCGGCCGGGGTGTCGTCCCTCTCGTAGGCGCGCGCCAGGCGCATCAAGAGCACCAGCGCCGCCTCGCTCTCGAGCGCCAGGTCGGCGAGCACGGCGCGCATCAGCGGCTGCTCTGCGAGCGCCTTGCCGAAGGCGTGGCGCTCGCGCGCGTAGTGGATGGCCTGCACCAGCGCCTGGCGCAGGATGGCGCTACTGCCGACCACGCAGTTCAGGCGCGTGAAGGTGGCCATCTCGATGATGGTGCGTATGCCCTTGCCTTCCTCGCCCATGAGGATGCCCCAGGCGTCGTTGAATTCCACCTCGCTGCTCGAATTGCTGCGGTTGCCGACCTTGTCCTTCAGGCGCTGGATGTTCACCGCGTTCTTGCTGCCATCGGGGCGCCAGCGCGGCACGTAAAAGCAGGCGAACGGCCCGCCCTCGCCGACGCGCGCGACCATCAGGTGCGCATCGCACATCGGCGCCGAGAAGAACCACTTGTGCCCGCGCAGCAGGTATGCCCGAGCGCGCCCGCCCGCGCCGACGGGCGTGGCCACGGTGGTGTTGGCGCGCACGTCCGAGCCGCCCTGCTTCTCGGTCATGCCCATGCCGACCCAGATGCTCTCCTTTTGCGCAACAGGCAGGTCGCGCGGGTCATAGGCATCGCTGTAGAGCTTGCCGCCGAGTTCGGACCAGAGCGCGTCCTCGCGCTTGAGCAGCGGAATGCAGGCCTGCGTCATCGTCGCCGGACACAGCGTGCCCTGCTCGATCTGGCCATGCAGATAGAAGCCCGCTACCCACGCGGTCCAGCGGCCCGCGCGGCGCTCCTTGAAGGTGAGCGAAATCAGGCCTTCGCGGCGATACATCGCCATGAGCTGGTGCCAACTCGGGTGAAACTCCACCTGGTCGATGCGCCGCCCGCGCGCATCGAACGCATGCAGCTCGGGGGTGTGGCGGTTGGCCATGGCCGCAAGCTCGTAGGTATCGGCCTGCCCCAGCAGCTGCGCGTAGCCCGAGAGCTGCGGCATGGCCCATTCGGCGCCATCGCGCCGCAGCGCCTCGGCGAGCGCCGGATCGGTGGCCAGCATGTCATAGTCATGCAGCTCCGGAACCTGGTTGAAAACATCGTGAGCAGACCAAGCCATGTGCGTCTCCTTGCTTGCGGTGCCGTCGCCGCCCACGCACAAGGTCAATCACCGGGGCGTGCCTGAAACCGCCGTGCCAGCGCGGCGCAGGTCATGAGCTGCACCTGGTGGTAGACCATGAGCGGCAACAGCAAGGGCCCCATGGTGCCACCGGCGAACAAGACCTGCGCAATAGGCACACCGGTGGCCAGGCTTTTCTGCGAGCCGCCAAAGAGCGCGGTGATGCGGTCGGCCATCGCGAACCCGAGCCGTCCCGTGGCCCAGTGGCAAGCTACGAGCGCCAGCGCCAGCACCAGGGCGCACACGAGCACGAGCAGCAGCAGGCGGGAGAGCGGCAACTGCTGCCAGATGCCATCGACCACCGCCTTGCTGAACGCGGTGTAGATCACGAGGTAGATCGAGGATTGATCGACGTGCCTGAGCACGCCCCGGTGGCGGCCGACCCAGCCGGCAATCCAGCGGCGCGCCAGCTGCCCCGTGGCAAAGGGCAGCAGCAGCTGCACCGCCACGCGCGCCAGCGCCTGGCCGAAATCGATGCCTTCGACGGCCGAGCCCAGCAGCACGAGCACGAGCGCGGGCGTGACGAAGACCCCGAGCAGGCTCGACACCGCCGCCGCGCAGACCGCGGCCGAGACGTTGCCGCGCGCCATGGACGTGAGCGCGATGGCCGATTGCACCGTGGATGGCAGCACGCAGAAATAAAGCACGCCACGCGCCAGTTCCGGCCCCAGCAGGGGCGCGAGCAGCGGCTGCGCCGCCCAGCCCAGCAGCGGAAAGCCGATGAAGGTGACCGCCAGCACGAAGCCGTGCAGCCGCCAGTGCGCGAGGCCCTGCAGCACGGCGGTGAACGAGAGCTTGGCGCCATGCAAGAAGAACAGCAGCGCGATCGCCGCGTTGGTGAGGTTGCCCGCCCAGCGAGCCGCCTCGCCGCGCACCGGAGCCACGCTTGCGAGCACGATGAGCGCGACCAGCGTCAGGACGAAGGCGTCCGGCAGCCAGCTCGGTCTGCGCATCGCGGGGACGTGTCAGGGCGCCAGCGGCAGGCTGCGCTTGTGGCCGCTCGCGTCGTAGGTCGCGATAATGCGCGCCGCCGCCCGCTCGCTCACGGGCTCACCGTGCAGGAAGGCGTCGATCTCGGCATAGGTGACGCCATACGCCACCTCGTCGGGCTTGCCCGGCGCGAGGTTCTCCAGATCGGCCGTCGGCGTCTTGTCCACGAGATGCGCCGGCGCGCCCAGGTGACGCGCGATGGCGCGGACCTGCCCCTTCACGAGGCCCGTGAGCGGCGCCAGATCGCAGGCGCCATCGCCGAACTTGGTGAAAAAGCCCATCACCGCCTCGGCCGCGTGGTCGGTGCCAATCACGAGACCGTTGTGCGCGTTCGCGATCGCGTACTGCGCCACCATGCGGCAGCGCGCCTTGATGTTGCCCAGCACGAAGTCGCGCCGCGCGGGCGGCAGTTGTGCCAGCGCTGCGATCGGCTCCGCCAGCGCGTTCACTGCTGGCGCTATCGGCACCGTCAGTACCTCGTCGGCGCGGATGAAGTCCAGCGCCATGCGCG
The DNA here is from genome assembly GCA_019912745.1 of Comamonas sp. Taxonomy (GTDB): domain Bacteria; phylum Pseudomonadota; class Gammaproteobacteria; order Burkholderiales; family Burkholderiaceae_C; genus Comamonas_C. Next base: position 11,270 of record JAIOIA010000219.1, read on the forward strand.
CGTCCGCCTCGTCGAACTGCACGGCATACGGCAGGCGCACCGCGACGAAGCGGTACGCGGCATCCGCCGTGCGCTCGCGCAGGCGCTGCACCGCCAGCTGGGCCAGCCGCCCCGCGAGCGTGGAATCGATGCCGCCGCTGATGCCCAGCACCAGCGTGCGCAGGCCGCTCGCGCGCAGCGTTTCGGCAATGAAGGCGATGCGACGCTCGCACTCGGCCGCAAGCACCGCCTCGCCCGCAAACGGCGGCACGACCCTGAGCGCCGCGGCGATTTCACGCTGGCGATCCCTCATCGCTTTCCCTCCCTCAATGCCCGGCGCCGCACCAGACCCGAGACTCGAACTGCAGCGTGGCGAAATGGTCCTGCAGCGTCTCGGCGCGGCGGATGCGCTCGACCTGGCCATCGGCCCCCAGCAGCAACTCCTGCGGGCGCAGGCGCCCGTTGTAGTTGAAGCCCATGGCGTGGCCGTGCGCGCCGGTGTCGTGGATGACGAGCAGATCGCCGTCGTCCACCGGGGGCAGCGGGCGCTCGATGGCGAACTTGTCGTTGTTCTCGCACAGCGAGCCGACGACGTCCACGGGCGCGGCCGCGGCCGAGGACGTCTTGCCCAGCACGTCGATGTGGTGGTAGGCGCCGTACATGCCGGGGCGCATCAGCGCGGACATGCAGGCATCGACGCCGACGAAATGGCGGTAGGTGTCCTTGTGGTTGATCGCGCGCGTGACGAGCACGCCATGCGGCCCGGTGATGTAGCGCCCGCTTTCCATGAACACCGCGGGCGCGTAGCCTTCGCGCTGGCGAAAGGTCGCGAGCAGCGCTGCGGACTCGTTGCCGAGCGCCATCACGTCGAAGGTCTCGTCCTCGGGACGGTAGGGAATGCCCAGGCCGCCGCCCATGTTGATGAACTCGAAGCGAATGCCAAGCTCCTTGCCCGCCCAGGCGATGACGTCCAGCAGCATGCGCACCGTCTGCACCACGTAGCGATGGTCGCGTTCATTGGACGCAAGCATGGTGTGCAGGCCGAAGCGGCGCGCACCGCGCGCCTGCGCGGCGCGAAATGCGTCCAGCAACTGGTCGTGCGCCACGCCGTACTTGGCCTCCACCGGGTTGCCGATGATGCTGTTGCCGCTGCGCGCCGGGCCCGGGTTGTAGCGAAAGCACACGAGCTCGGGCATCCGCGGCACCTTGGCGACGAGGTTGATGTCGTCCAGATTCAGGATGCAGCCGCCATCGTGCGCGGCGGCGGCGAACTCCTCGGCCGAGGTGTTGTTGGACGTGAACATGATGTCCTCGCCCCGCGCGCCGGCGGCGCGCGCCAGCTCGAGCTCGGCCACAGAGCTGCAGTCGAAGCCGAAGCCCATCTCGCGCATCAGGGCCAGGATGCGCGGATTGGGCAGCGCCTTGACGGCGTAGTACTCGCGAAAGCGCGGCACGCCCGCGAAGGCGCGCTCAAGCGCGGCGCCGGTCTCGCGGATGCCCGCTTCGTCGTAGATGTGAAACGGCGTGCCGAAATGCTCGGCCAGCTGCGGCAGCACCGGAAACAGGCGCTGCTTGAAGGCGTTGGACATGGGCATGGTGTCTGACCTCGATCGTGACTTACTTCAGCGCGTCGGCCATGCGCTGCATGGCGGTGCGCACATTCTCGAAACTGTTGAACGCGCTGATGCGGATGTGGTTCTGGCCGCAGCGCCCGAAGCCCACGCCCGGTGTGCAGACCACGCCCGCCTCGCGCAGCAGCAGGTCGAAGAATTCCCACGAGTCGCGCCCGGTATCGACCCAGATGTAGGGCGAGTTGTCGCCGCCCGTGCAGGCCAGGCCCATCTCCTGCAGCGCCTTGCGGATGTAGGCGGCGTTGTTCAGGTAGAAGTCGATCAGCTCGCGCACCTGCGGCCGGCCCTCGGCGCTGTAAACGGCCTCGGCCGCGCGCTGCACCGGGTAGGAGACACCATTGAACTTGGTCGTGTGCCTGCGGCTCCAGAGATCGCGCACCGAGACCGGCTTGCCCGCCTCGTCCCAGGCCGTGCACGCCTCGGGCACGACGGTGTAGGCGCAGCGCACGCCGGTGAAGCCCGCGGTCTTGGAGAAGCTGCGGAACTCGATCGCCACCTCCTTGGCACCGGCAATCTCGTAGATCGAATGCGGCAGGCGCTCATCACGGATGAAGGCCTCGTAGGCCGCGTCGAACAGGATCAGCGCCCGGTGCGCGCGGGCCCAGTCCACCCAGGCCTGCAGCTGCTCGCGCGTGGCCGTCGCGCCCGTGGGGTTGTTCGGAAAGCACAGGTAGATGAGGTCCACGTCCTGCGTCGGCAGCGCGGGCACGTAGCCGTTGGCCGCCGTGCAGTCCAGGTAGGTGAAGCCCGGATAACGCCCGTCCCGCGCCGCGCCGGTGCGCCCGGCCATGACGTTGGTGTCCACGTACACCGGGTAGACCGGGTCGGGAATGGCCACGCGCGCGTCCTGCGCGAACAGCTCCTGGATGTTGCCGGTGTCGCACTTGGCGCCGTCGCTCACGAAAATTTCGTCGGCCGAAATGTCGGCGCCGCGCGCGCGGAAGTCGTGCTCGGCGATCGTCTCGCGCAGGAAGTCGTAGCCCTGTTCGGGGCCGTAGCCGCGGAACGTCGCTTCGCTGGCAAGCTCATCGGCCGCCTTGTGCATGGCGGCGATGCAGGCGGGGGGCAGAGCCCGCGTCACGTCGCCTATGCCCAGGCGGATGATCTCGCGCTCGGGGTGTTCGGCCTGGAAGGCCCGCACCCGGCGGGCGATGTCGGCAAACAGGTAGTTGGCCTGGAGTTTCTGGTAGTTGCTGTTGATCCTGATCATGGAGTGCCCCTGCCGCCGCGGTTTCGTGGCGGGCGGGCGATTGTGCGCCAAGCGCGAGGGAGATGCCACGCCCCCGACCATCGCTCACGGCCGGGGCGGTGGACGATGCTCTGCAGGGCCGGCACTTCACTATACTTGTTGGAGCACGTTGTGGCCTTCCGGCGAGCTTTCATGACCATACCGCTTCCTTTGGACACGCCGACAATGATGGTGATGGTGACCGCGGGCACCATGGCCTTGGCCGTTGCCATGGCCGTGGTGCGCCCGGATCGGCGAGAAGGCATCGGCCTGTGGGCGCTCGCGCTCGTGGCGCACGCGGTGACGTATCTGCTGTTCATGACGCGCGGGTGGGCACCGGACTGGATCGGCATGGTTCTGGCCAACACACTGCTCGCAGTGGCGTTCGCGCTGCTGCTGGCCGCCGTGAGCGAGTTTCACGGCCGCACCCCGCAACGCCTGCCCATCCTGCTTCCCATCGCCGCGACGGCCGTGCTGCTGGTGATCTTCCAGGGTCACCATCAAATGCGGCGGCTGGTCATCAGTTTCCTGCTGGTCGTCCAGATCGGCCTGATCCTGTGGGCCCTTTGGCGCCCCGTGTCACCGCGCCAGCGGCGCGGCGCCCTGCTCATCAGCGCGGCGCTGGGCACCGAGGGAGTACTGCTACTGGGGCGTGGCATCTGGTACGCGGTACACGATGGCCCGCCCCGGATCATCACCAGCAACGGCCTGGGCCAGAGCCTGACCTTCCTCATCTCCTTCATCGTCGTGCAGCTGGCGACGCTCGGTTTCATCCTCATGACCAAGGACAGGGCCGAGGCGGTCAACCACGAACTCGCCAACTACGACATGCTGACCGGCATTGCCAACCGGCGCCTGCTGCAGCAGACGCTGCGGCGCGATGCCGAGCGCGCGACGCGCGAACACGCGCCCTATGCCGTGCTGATGGTGGACATCGACCACTTCAAGGCCGTCAACGACACGCACGGCCACCTCGCGGGCGACGCGGTGCTGCGCCACGTCGCACACCTGCTGCAGGCGCGCGTGCGCGGGCAGGACATGGTGGGGCGCTGGGGCGGCGAGGAATTCCTGGTGCTGCTGCCCGCCACCACGCTCGAAGGTGCGCGCCAGCTGGCCGAGGCCGTGCGCGCCAGCGTCTGCGACGCGCCCGGCCACTACGACGGCATCCCCCTGCCCGTAACCATCAGCATCGGCATCTGCGCCGACATCCTGCAACCGGGCGATCGACCACGCCTGCTCGTCGACGCGGCCGACAAGGCGCTGTACGCGGCCAAACAGGACGGGCGCAACCGTGTGGAGCATGCGCCGCTGACGCGTCCGCACGAACTGCGCGGGGCACGTCCGGCACCTGCCAGCGGCTGAGCGCTGCGCAGGTCTCGACAAAGATGTCACGAATAGTTACAGTCGGACTGTGCTCGCGCAAGGTGTACCAGCGCCCTCTGCATCATCCACCATGGCCGTCATGCCGCTCCTCGACACCACGACGATCCTCGTGATGAGCACCGTCGCCACGACGGCCATGGCGCTGGCCCTGGCGGTCATGCGACCGCGACGCGGTGAAGGGCTGGGGCTGTGGGCGCTCGCCCTCGTGATATACGCGATCACCCACGGCTTGGTGCTGATGCGCGGGGCGATGCCGTTCACGCTCAACATCGTGCTCTCCAACACCCTGATGAGTCTCACCCTGGCGCTGCTGCTGTGCGCCATCGCGCAGTTCCAGGCGCAGCCTCCGCCGCGCCTGACCGCCGTTCTTCCTGTCGTGGCCACCGCCGCGCTGATGATCGCCAGCATCGACAGCTACCACGCCCGGCTGCTGTTCACCGGCGTCATCTGGGCCGCGCAACTGGCGCTGGCCGTGCGGGCATTGTGGCGCCCGCGCGCGCCCGACCAGCGGCGCGGTGCGCTGCTCATCAGCGCGGCGCTCGGGTTTCAATGCGTACTGCTGCTGGCGCGTGCCCTCTGGTTCATGGCGAACCCTCTGCCTTTCACCGATTTCATGCACGGGGACGACACCGGCAAGCTGACGCTGGTGTCGTCGCTCGCGGCGCTGGTGCTGGCCTCGCTGGGATTCGTGCTGCTGGCCAAGGATCGCGCCGACGCCGCCAACGAGCATCTGGCCAGCAGCGACAGCCTCACCGGCATCGCCAACCGCCGCCAGTTGCTGCAGACGCTCACGCGCGACGTTGTCCGCGCGGTGCGCCATCGCGAGCCCTATGGCGTGCTGATGGTGGACGTGGACCACTTCAAGGCCGTGAATGACCGGCTGGGCCACACGGGCGGAGACGCAGTGCTGCGCCACATCGCTCAGCTGCTGCAGAGCCACCTGCGCGCGCAGGATCAGGTCGGGCGCTGGGGCGGAGAAGAATTCATGCTGCTGCTGCCCGGCACCTCGGCCACGGGCGCGCAACTCGTTGCCGAGAAACTGCGTCAGTTGGTGGAAAGAACGCCCTGTATCCACCAGGGCCGGGCCATCCCGGTCACCATCAGCGTGGGTCGCTGCGCCGAGGAACTCGGGCCGGGAGACGAGCCAGAACATCTGATCGAAGCCGCCGACAAGGCGTTGTACGCCGCCAAGCGCGCGGGGCGCAACTGCGTGGAAAGTGCACCATTGGCGCGCATGCATGTATTGCCCGGTGCCCTCGCAGTGCCCGCCCGGATGCGGTAAGTTCGCGTCCATCGCCACCTCTCACAAGGGCACCGCATGCCACACTTCGACAGCACGCTCGCCGGCCGACGCCTGGCGCAGGCCTGGGACGAGGACATCACGCGCCAGATCACCGACTACATCGCCATTCCGGCGAAGTCCCCCGGCTTCGCGCCCGACTGGCGCGAGCTCGGGCACATCGATACCGTGGTGCGCAACGCCGCGGCCTGGGCCGAGCACCAGCAGGTAGCGGGCCTGAAGCTCGAAGTGGTGCGCCTGCCGGGCCGCACGCCGCTCATCTACTTCGAGGTACCGGCCGCGCACACTGCGAGCACGCAGACCGCACTGATGTATGGGCACCTGGACAAGCAGCCCGAGTTCGAGGGCTGGAGGAGCGAGCTCGGCCCCTGGACCCCGGTGATCCAGGACGACAAGCTCTATGGGCGCGGCGGCGCCGACGACGGCTACGCGATCTACGCCAGTGTCGCCGCGATCAAGGAGCTGCAGCGCCAGGGCGTGGCGCACCCGCGCATCGTCGGCCTGTTCGAGACCTGCGAGGAGAGCGGCTCGGGCGATCTGCTGCCCTATGTGGACGCGCTGCGCACACGCTTGGGCGACGTGACTCTCGTCGTGTGCCTGGATTCGGGCGCGGGCAACTACGACCAGCTCTGGCTCACCACCAGCCTGCGCGGCATGGCCAGCGGCACGCTGAAGGTGGAGATCCTCACCGAAGGCGTGCACTCGGGCGATTCCTCTGGCCTCGTGCCTTCGTCGTTTCGCATCGTGCGCCAGGTGCTCGACCGGCTCGAAGACTCGGCCACCGGGCGCCTGCTGCCTCGGAGCTTTCACTGCGACATTCCGCCCGAGCGCGTGGCACAGGCCCGGGCCACGGCCGCGATCCTGGGCGACACGGTGATCCGCAACTACCCCTGGGCGCACTACGACTGCGGCGCCGGAGAGCAGACGGCGCTGCCCACGACGGCCGACCCGGCGCAGGCACTGCTGCGCCGTACCTGGGAGCCCACGCTCTCGATCACCGGCGCCGAAGGGCTGCCCGCGCTGAAAGACGCGGGCAACGTGCTGCGCCCCTACACCGCGTTCAAGCTCAGCCTGCGTGTGCCGCCGCTGGTCGATGCCGGCGCCTGCGTGGCCGAGATGAAGCGCCTGCTCGAAGACAACGCGCCGTACCAGGCGCGCGTGACCTTCCACGCCGACGGTGCGGCCAGCGGCTGGAATGCGCCGGCCGTCGCACCGTGGCTCGCCGACGCGCTCGACGCGGCCAGCCAGGCGCAGTTCGGCGCGCCCTGCGGCTACATCGGCCAGGGCGGCACGATTCCGCTCATGGACATCCTGAGTCAGGGCTTTCCCAACGCGCAGATGATGGTCTGCGGCGTGCTCGGCCCCCGCAGCAACGCGCACGGGCCCAATGAGTTCCTGCATCTGCCCTACGCCAAGCGGCTCACCGCCGCCGTCGCGCAGGTGCTGGCCAGCATGCCCTGAGCAACATGCCGGGTACTGCGGCGTCGCTCCATCGGGAGTGAGCTGCCTCGCGTCGGCTTTTTCCTTGTTTGCAAAGAGGTTGTTGACACGTCTGTCGCGTTTCCATAAGATAGTAATAACTTACTTTCTTAAAAGCCATGGAAACGCCCTCTCCTTCCAAACACCTGCCGGCCGAAGAGCGCCGGGCCGCGACGGTCGAAGCCGTCGTGGCGCTGGCCGCGCAAACCAACCCCAGCGACATCTCCACCACCGCGATCGCCAAGCACATGGGCGTGACCCAGGGCGCGCTGTTCAAGCACTTCCCGACCAAGGAATCGATCATTGAAGCGGTGATGGGCTGGGTGGCCGACCGGCTGCTCGCGCGCATCGACGCGGCGACGCGCAAGGCGGCCACGCCGCTGGCCGCGCTGGAGGCGGTCTTCATGACCCACGTGGAGTTCGTCACCATCCACCCGGGCGTGCCGCGCATGCTCTTTGGCGAGCTGCAGCGCGCCGAGATGAGCGGCCCCAAGCGCCTGGTGCAGGCGCTGATCGCACGCTACAGCGAGCGCGTTCGCGCCCTGCTCGCCCAGGGCAAGGCCGCGGGCGAGATCCGCACCAGTGTGGACGAAACCTCGGCCGCGCTGCTCTTCGTCGGCATGGTGCAGGGCCTGGTCATGCAGTCTCTGCTCGCGGGTGACGTGCGGCAGATGAGCGACCAGGCCGCCGGAGTCTTCGCCCTGTTTCGTGATGCCTTGACGGGAGCGCAGGCATGAAATTTCCTCTTCCCAGGCGCCGCACGCTGGCGCTGTTGGCCGTGCTCGTGCCGCTGGCCGCGCTGCTGGGCTATGTGGCCTTGCGCTCGGGGCCGCTCGCACCCGTGAACGTGACCGAAGCCAAGGTGCAGACCCGGGCGATCAAGCCTGCCCTCTTCGGCATCGGCACGGTGCAGGCGCGCCACACGCAGAACCTGGGCGCGACCCTGCCGGCGCGCGTGCGCAGCCTGAGCGTGGATGTGGGCGACGCGGTGCACGCCGGGCAGGTGCTGGGCGAACTCGACCCCGTGGACCTGGACGAGCGCCTGCGCGCCCAGGACGCGGCGCGCGCACGGGCACAGGCCGCTCTGCGCGAGGCCCAGGCACGCCAGACCTTTGCCGCCGAGCAGGCCAGGCGCTACGCCGATCTGCTGGCCGCACGCTCCGCGAGCGAAGAAGCGGCGCGTGCCAAGCAGCAGGAGCTGGCCAGCGCCGAGGCGCAGCTCACCGCCGCGCGCGAAGAGGTGCGGCGCATGGACGCCGAGCTCGCTGCGTTGCGAGCGCAGCGCAGCCACTGGCGCCTGGTGGCCGCGAGCGATGGCGTGGTCACCGCGCGCGAGGTCGAGCCGGGCAGCACCGTGGTCGCGGGGCAGACGGTGCTGGAGATCGTGGACCCGCGCAGCCTGTGGATCAACGTGCGGCTGGACCAGGTGCATGCCACAGGGCTCACGCGCGATCTGCCCGCACGCGTGGCGCTGCGCTCGCGCGCCGGGCAGGCGCTGGCGGCACACGTGCTGCGCGTCGAGCCCAAGGCAGATGCCGTCACCGAGGAAATGCTGGCCAAGGTGGTGTTCGATCAAGCCCCGGTGGCGCTGCCGCCGCTGGGTGAACTGGCCGAGGTGACGATCCACCTGCCGCCGCTCCCCAGCACCCCGGTCGTGCCCAACGCCGCGCTGCAGCGCCAGGACGGGCGAACGGGCGTGTGGAAGATCGTCGATGGTCGCGCGCGGTTCACGCCCGTGCGGATCGGCGACGCCGACCTCGACGGCCATGTACAGGTGCTCGACGGCCTGAGCGAGGGCCAGGCCATCATCGTCTACAGCGAGAAGGCGCTGGCGCACAACACCCGCGTGCATGTGGTGGCCGAACTCGCACGGGCCGCATCATGATCTCGCTTGCAGGGCGCGACATCCTGCACAGCTGGGGCAAGTTCGTCTTCACCGGCGTCGGATTGGGTCTCTTGATCGGCGTCACGCTGGTGATGGCGGGTGTGTACCGCGGCATGGTGGACGACGGGCAGGCGCTGCTGGACAACAGCCGCGCCGACCTCTGGGTAGTGCAGCAGGACACCATGGGGCCGTACGCTGAATCGTCCAATCTCGCCGACGATGCCTGGCGTCAACTGATGGCGCTGCCGGGCGTGGCGCGCGCGGCCAACGTGACCTACTTCACGATGCAGGTGCGCCAGCCCGAGCCTGCCGATGGGCGCGACGTGCGCGCCATGGTCGTGGGCATTGCCGCCGACGCCACGCCCGGAACACCGGGCGCGCCGCCCTACCTCGTCGCCGGGCGCCAGCTCACGCGCGGACACTACGAGGCCGTGGCCGACATCGCCAGCGGTTTCGCGCTGGGCGACGTCATCGCCATCCGCCGCCACCGCTACACCGTCGTGGGCCTGACCCGGCGTATGGTCTCCTCCAGCGGCGATCCCATGGTCTTCATCCCGCTCAAGGATGCGCAGCAGGCGCAGTTTCTCAAGGACAACGACGCGATCGAGGCGGGGCGGCGACGCACCGCGGACAACCCCGCGTTCAACCGCCCGGGCGTGCCCGGCTTGCTCGATGCGGTGAACGCCGCGCAATCGGCCAGCACCTCGGTCAATGCGGTGCTGGTGCGCCTGACGCCCGGCGCGGATGCCGACGCGGTGGCGCGCGACATCGAGCGCTCGCTGCGTTTCACGGTGCATACCCGCGCGCAGATGCAGGAGATTCTGGTCAGCAAGCTGATCGCCACCTCGGCCAAGCAGATCGGCATGTTTCTCGCGATCCTCGCGATCGTGAGCGCGGCCATCGTCGCCTTCATCATCTACACGCTCACCATGGACAAGATCCGCGAGATCGCCGTGCTCAAGCTCATCGGCACCCGCAACCGCACCATCGCCGCGATGATCCTGCAGCAGGCCCTGGCGCTGGGCACGATCGGCTTTGCCGTGGGCAAGATCAGCGCCACCTGGTCGGCGCCGATCTTTCCCAAGTACGTGCTGCTGGTGCCGCAGGATTCGGTGGCGGGATTCCTGGCCGTGATGGGCATCTGTGCGGCCGCGAGCATCGTCGCCATCCGCATGGCGCTGCGCATCGACCCGGCCGAGGCGATCGGAGGCTGAGATGACAGGACACGGCATCCACATCGAGGGCCTCTCCAAGCGCTACGGCAGCGGCGACACCGCGGTGCTCGCGCTCAAGGACGTGAACATGCACGTGGCGCCGGGCGAGGTCGTCGGGCTGATCGGCCCGTCGGGCTCGGGCAAGAGCACGCTGCTCAAGTGCCTGGGCGCGGTGATCGACCCGACCACCGGGCGCATGACCCTGGGCGACGAAGTGATCTTCGACGGCGACTGGAAGGTGCGCGACCTGCGCGCGCTGCGCCGCGACAAGATCGGCTTCGTCTTTCAGGCGCCCTACCTGATCCCGTTCCTGGACGTGATCGACAACGTCGCGCTGCTGCCCATGCTCGCGGGCGTGCCCAACGGCCAGGCGCGCGAGCGGGCCATGGAGCTGCTCACGGCGCTGGACGTGCAGCACCGCGCACAGGCCATGCCAACGCAGCTCTCGGGCGGCGAGCAGCAGCGCGTGGCGATCGCGCGCGGGCTGGTGAACCGCCCGCCGGTGATCCTGGCCGACGAACCCACGGCGCCGCTCGATTCGGAGCGTGCGCTGGCGGTGGTGCGCATCCTGGGCGAGATGGCGCGCCAGTACCAGACGGCCATCATCGTCGTGACGCACGATGAAAAGATCATCCCGACATTCAAGCGCCTTTACCACATCCGCGATGGCGTGACCCACGAGGAAGCGGGCGAAGGAAGGAGTTTCTGATGCAGGCCATGTCTCCCAAACTCTTGGCGCTGGCGCTGGCCGCCCTGCTCGCCGGTTGCGCCAGCGGTCCCGAATTCACCGCCCCGGCCGCGCCCGAGGTCACGCATTACACGATGGGGGCGAGCACCGCGCAAACGACGCAGGCCGATGTGCCGCTGGGGAACGCGCAACGCATCGCCCAGGACCTGACCGTCGAGGCCCGGTGGTGGCGCGCGTTCGGCTCGGCGGCGCTCGACGACACCATCGCCCGTGCGCTGCAGGCCAGCCCGACGCTGGCCGCGGCGCAGGCGCGCCTGGCCGAAGCGCAAGCGCTGCAGCAGGCGCAAAGCGGCGCTACCGAGCTGCCCCAGGTGGATCTCGGCGTGGGCGTGCAACGCCAGCACGCAAGCCCCGCCGCGCAGGGACAAAGCGGCGACGGCCGCACCTTCGGCCTGTACAGTGCGAGCGTCGGCGTGCACTATCAGCTCGACCTCTCGGGCGCCAACCGGCGTACGCTGCAGGCGCTGGCCGCGCGCAGCGACTGGCGTCGCCACGAACTCGCTGCCGCGCGGCTTACGCTCGCCGGGCAGATCGCGGGCACCGCCATCACGCGCGCCCGACTCGCCTCGCAGATCGACGCAAGCCACACACTGCTGCTCTCGCAACAGGAGCAACTTGCGATGGCACAGCGCCGCGTGGTGCTCGGTCAGGCCGCGCCCGATGAAGCCATGCTGCTGCAGAGCCAGGCCGCGCAGACGAGCGCCACGCTGCCCGTGCTGCGCCAGCAATTGCAGCAGGCCGATCACCAGCTCGCGGTGCTGGCCGGCCAGGCGCCTGGCGCGGCCGAGGTGCCCGCGTTCACGCTGCGGGACTTCACGCTGCCGGCCGATCTGCCGCTCGTCGTGCCCTCCGAGCTCGTGCGCCGGCGCCCCGACATCCAGGCGAGCGAGGCGCTGCTGCACGCCGCGCACGCCGAACGCGGCGCGACCATCGCCCGGCGCTACCCGCAACTGAACCTGAGCGCGGCCATCGGCAGCCAGGCGCTCACCAGCGGCGCGCTGTTCGGCGGCGCGTCGGCGCTGTGGTCGCTGGCCGGACAGCTCACCCAGCCGCTGTTCAACGCCGCGCAACCGGCGCAGGAGCGCGCGGCCGACGCGGCGCTGGACGCCGCCGCCGCCCAGTACCAGAGCGTGGTGCTGCAGGCTCTGCGCAGCGTGGCCGACGCGCTGCGCGCCATAGCCAACGACGCACAGGCGCTGCAGGCCCTGGCCGACGCCGACGGCGCCGCGCAGGCCGCACTGCAGACCGCGAGCGAGCGCCACCGCCTGGGCTCCATCAGCTACGCGCAGCTGCTGCTGACCCAGCAGCAGGCGCAGCAGGTGCACATGCAGCTCGCGGGCGCGCAGGCACAGCGGCTCACCGACACCGTGGCGCTGTACCAGGCGGTCGGCGGCGATCCGCTGCGGGAATGACCCATGGCGCCTCCCGCGCCACGGGCGGGCGGGAGGCTGCCGATATGATTTCGCGGACGATGTCGTTTCACCCTCGCACGCCACCACCATGCCGCAGCCTCCCAGCCCCCAGGGCTTGAGCGAAGACGAGGCGCGCCGGCGCCTGGCCGAACACGGCCCCAACGCCATCGAGGACCGGGAGCGGCGCTCGTTCGCCGCGACGTTGCGCGAGGTGGCGCGCGAGCCCATGTTCCTGCTGCTGGTGGTGGCGGCCGCCATTTACCTGCTGGTGGGGGACCTGGGCGAGGGCCTGCTGCTGGCCGGCTTTGCGCTGCTGTCGGTGGGACTGGTGATTTTTCAGCAGCGGCGCGGTGAGCGCGCGCTCGATGCGCTGCGCGAACTGGCAACGCCGCACACGCGCGTGCTGCGCGGCGGCCAGGTGCGCCGCGTGCCCACGCGCGAGATCGTGCCGGGCGACTCGATCGTGCTGGGCGAGGGCGAACGCGTGGCCGCCGACGCCGTGCTGCGCCAGGCCCAGGCGCTGACGGTGGACGAATCACTGCTGACCGGCGAATCGGTTCCGGTGCGCAAGCGCCCCACCGACGCACCGCTGGCCGACGCGGCGGCGGGCCCGCCCGGCGGCGACGACCTGCCGCAGGTCTACGCCGGCACCCTGGTCACCACCGGCCACGGCCTGGCCGAGGTCGGCGCCACCGGACGCCATACGCAGGTGGGGCGCATCGGCGCCTCGCTGGCCGCCATCGAGCCGGTGCCGACCCCGCTGCAGCAGAACCTGCGCGCCGTGGTGCGGCTGTTCGGCACGCTGGCGCTGGCCGGCAGCCTGCTGCTGGTGCTGTGGTACGGGCTGCGCGGCGGCGACTGGGTGCAGGGACTGTTGTCCGGCATCGCGCTGGGCATGGCGATGCTGCCGGAAGAATTCCCGATGGCGCTGGCGGTGTTTCTCGCCATGGGCAGCTGGCGCCTCGCGCGCATCCAGGTGCTGGCGCGCCAGCCGGCGGTGGTCGAGGCGCTGGGCGCCGCCAGCGTGCTGTGTGTCGACAAGACCGGCACCCTGACCGAGAACCGCATGGCGCTGCGCCGCTTGGTCACGCCCGAGGCCGACGTCACCGTCCAGAGCGGCACGCCGCTGCCCGAGCCGGTACACCGGCTGCTTGAATACGCCATGCTGGCCTCGCGCCGCGGCAGCACCGACCCGATGGATCGCGCCCTGCTGGCACACGGCGACCAGGCGCTGGACGACACTGAGCACCTGCACCCCGACTGGCGGCTGGAGCAGGAATACACGCTCACGCCCGAATTGCTGGCCATGTCGCAGGCCTGGCTGGACGAGGACGGCCGGCGCCGCGTGGCCGCCAAGGGCGCGCCCGAGGCCGTGATCGAGCTGTGC
>JAIOIA010000220.1:0-4537 GCA_019912745.1 Comamonas sp.
ACATGACCTGAACATGGGGCTGCGCCCCATACCCCAGCAGTGCCAGGGCTTGCACGCGGGAGCCTTTGCCAGCAGCGTAGCTAAAACGTAGCTACGCAGGCCAAAATGGGGCTACGCTAGGCGCCCGGTTACAGGGGTGCGCGTCTCTGTAGGCCTATGGGCTGATACGCCAAAAACGCTCTTGTAAGCGGAAGGTCGTCAGTTCGAATCCGACAACCGGCACCATCGCAGGGTACATGGCCGGGCGCCCGACCTGTTCGGATCCAGAGTCGGGCATGCGATGGATCTCCCGTTTGCGGCAAGGGTCAACGGGTTTGAATCTTCAGCCGGATCGCGTTAACCTCCCACCCTCGGTTTTTCAAGTGGGCAATGAACGCGGGGGTGAGCTGGCGCAGCTTGTTGGCTGCCGCGTTGCTGGGCACCAGCAGGCACCACGTGTCGCCCTGAATGGGGCCCGCCTGGACTTGCGAGTGCAGCGCGGCAGGCATGAGGGCCTGAAGCGCCTGCAATCGCGCGTTGGATTCCTGGACCAGTGTCACCAGCCGTGCAAGTGCCGGAGCTTCCTGGCTTGCCTGTTCCAGGGAAATGGCATGGTGGCGGCGCTGCACGGTACGGAACGGTTGCTGTAGGGAGGTTGTGCATTGTGCACCTGATCATTACGGATATCCGCATGGCGCGCAGCCGCGTGCTGCGGCTGGGATGGTGGCACGGGCTGGCGGCCATGGTGGCATTTGTCCTGCTGGGGGCTGCCCTGATGTGGCTGGGGCTGCAGGCCGTGGGCGTGCCCGGGGAGAGCGGCGCTCGCGTGCCGGTGTCATGGCCGACACCTGATCGCCTGCTGGAGCGCCAGGAGCGGGCCGCCCGTGCGAGCATCGACGCCATGGCTCGCAAGGTGGGCGCGTTGCAGGCTCGGCTGATGCAGCTCGAATCGCTCGATGAACGGGTGCGCGGCCTCGCGGGGTTGCCCGTGATGAAGTGGGAGTCGCGTCCTCCGGGGCAAGGCGGTGTTCTGCGGGATGAACGGCCTCTGTCCATGCAGGAATTCGAGGGCATCCTCAACGATCTGGGGGCGCAGCTTGATGCCCGGCATGACCGGATGGTGACCATCGAGTCCCGCCTGGTGGATCAGCAGGCGCGCACGCGCCTGGTGCCGTCGAGCTTGCCCGTGACGGGCCACCCGGTCGGCTCGTCGTATGGCACGCGCGTCGACCCGATCAACGGGCACGCGGCGCGGCACACGGGGTTGGATTTCCCCGCACCCACGGGAACGACCATCACCGCGGCGGCGGGGGGCGTGGTCGTGACGCAGGAGTTCCACAAGGAATACGGCAACATGATCGAAATCTCCCACGGCGGCGGCTTGATCACGCGTTATGCGCACGCTTCCAAGGTTTTCGTCAAGAAGGGGGACCTGGTGCGTCAGGGCCAGAAAATCGCCGCGGTGGGTTCCAGCGGACGCGTCACCGGGCCTCATCTGCACTTCGAGGTGCTCAAGGATGGTGTGTGGCAAAACCCCGGCGATTTCCTTTTTGCCGGACGGGGCAAGGCGCCTGTGCGCATGGTTGCGGCGCGTGAACATAATGTCGAGCCTTCGCAACAGTAAAATGCTTCGTTTCGCGCGTTGATCGGCCTGCAGGCGCTCGATTGCAGACCCTTGCAATTGGCGCCAACAACCTGCAACTGCGTCTGTTTCTTCTTTAAGGTCAAAGACCGCCTCGTGGCTTTTCCAGCCGTCGCTGCGGTTGCATCCGCATGGGCACCAATTTTTTCACCAAACTCATCGGCAGCCGCAATGACCGGCTGCTCAAGCAATACCGCAAGACGGTTCGTCGCATCAACGCGATGGAAGCGGACTACGAGAAGTTGAGCGAAGAAGCCTTGCGGGGCAAGACGCAGGAGTTTCGCGATCGTCTGGCCAAGGGCGAAACCCTCGACGATCTGTTGCCCGAAGCGTTTGCCGTCGTGCGTGAGGGCTCCAAGCGCGTGATGAAAATGCGGCACTTCGACGTGCAGCTGATTGGCGGCATGGTGCTGCACGATGGCAAGATCGCCGAGATGCGCACCGGCGAGGGCAAGACGCTCACGGCCACGCTGGCGGTGTACCTCAATGCGCTCGCCGGCAAGGGCGTGCACGTGGTGACGGTGAATGATTACCTGGCCAGCCGCGATGCCCAGTGGATGGGGCAGCTCTACAACTACCTGGGTCTGACGGTGGGCATCAACCTGCCGCAGATGCCGCGGGAGGAAAAGCAGGCCGCCTACAACGCCGACATCACCTACGGCACGAACAATGAATACGGCTTCGACTACCTGCGCGACAACATGGTGTACGAGACGCGCGACCGAGTGCAGCGCAAGCTCCATTACGCCATCGTCGACGAGGTCGATTCCATCCTGATCGACGAGGCACGCACGCCGCTCATCATCAGCGGCCAGGCGGAGGACCAGACGGCCCTGTACGTGGCAATGAACAAGGTGGTGCCGCTGCTCAAGCGCCAGGAAGGCGAGGCCAACGCGCGCACCGGCGAGGGCGTGATCACGCCGGGCGATTTCACCGTGGACGAGAAGCAGCGCCAGGTGACGCTGACCGAGCAGGGCTTCGAGAGCGCCGAGCGCATTCTGGCCAGCCAGGGCTTGATCGCCGATGGCCAGTCGCTGTACGCGGCGTCCAACATTTCGCTGGTGCATCACCTGTACGCCGCGCTGCGCGCGCATCAGCTGTTCAATCGCGACGAGCACTACGTGGTGCAGGATGGCGAGGTGGTCATCGTCGATGAATTCACCGGCCGTCTCATGGCGGGTCGGCGCTGGAGCGAGGGCCTGCACCAGGCGGTGGAGGCCAAGGAGGGCGTGAAGATCCAGGCCGAGAACCAGACGCTCGCCTCGATCACCTTCCAGAATTATTTCCGTCTCTACACCAAGCTTTCCGGCATGACCGGCACGGCCGATACCGAGGCGTATGAATTCCAGGACATCTACGGCCTGGAGACCGTGATCATTCCGCCCAACAAGCCCAGCCGGCGCGACGACCAGCTCGATCGCGTCTACAAGACCACGCGCGAGAAATACGAGGCGGCCATTGCCGACATTCGCGAATGCCACGAAAAAGGGCAACCGGTACTCGTGGGGACTTCGTCGATCGAGAACTCGGAAATCATTGATGAGCTGTTGACCAAGGCCAAGCTGCCGCACCAGGTGCTCAACGCCAAGCAGCACGAGCGCGAGGCGGACATCATTGCGCAGGCGGGGCATACCGGTGCGATCACGATTGCCACCAACATGGCCGGCCGCGGCACCGACATCGTTCTGGGCGGCAACATCGACAAGCGCGTGGCGGCCTTGCTGGCCGACGAGTCACTGTCCGAATCCGAGCGCGAGCGCCAGGTCGCCGACTTGCGTGCGCAGTGGAAGGCGGACAACGAGAAGGTGGTGGCGTTGGGCGGCCTGCGCATCATCGCCACCGAGCGCCATGAGAGCCGACGCATCGACAACCAGCTGCGCGGCCGCTCGGGTCGTCAGGGCGACCCGGGGTCTTCGCGCTTTTACCTGAGCCTGGACGATCCGCTCATGCGCATCTTCGCGGGCGATCGCGTCAAGTCCATCATGGAGCGCCTGAAGATGCCCGATGGCGAGGCGATCGAGGCGGGCATGGTCTCGCGCAGCATCGAGAGCGCGCAGCGCAAGGTCGAGGGCCGCAACTTCGACATGCGCAAGCAGCTGCTCGAATACGACGATGTGGCCAACGAGCAGCGCAAGGTGATCTACCAGCAGCGCAATGAAATCCTCGATGCGTCCGACCTGTCCGACATGATCGCCGCCATGCGCGACGCCTGCATCACCGACGTGGTGCGGCTGTATGTGCCGGCGCAGTCGGTGGAAGAGCAGTGGGATCTGGCGGGCCTGGAAAAAGACCTGGCCGCCAACTGGCAGCTGAACCTGCCGTTGGTGCACGAGGTGCAGGCGTCCGAGATCCTGTCCGAGGAGGACATCGTAGAGAAGGTGGTGACCGCGGCGCGCGAGTCCTTCGACTCCAAGGTGGCGCTGGTCGGCAAGGAGAATTTCCACCAGTTCGAGCGCGCGGTGCTGCTGCAGAGCCTCGATACCAGCTGGCGCGACCACCTCACGGCGCTCGACTACCTGCGCCAGGGCATCCATCTGCGCAGCTACGCGCAGGTGCAGCCGAAGCAGGAATACAAGCGCGAATCCTTCGACATGTTCCGCCAGTTGCTCGATCACATTCGCAACGAGGTCACGCGCGTGATGATGACCGTGCAGGTGCAGTCGCAGCAGCAGGTGGAGGAGGCCGCCGAGGCCGTGAATGCGCGCAACGAGAGCGTGAGCAATGTCACCTACAGCGCCCCGACCGAAACCGGCGAGGCGGCGGTGACCGCGGCTGCGACGGGTACGGGCGCCGCAGCGGCAGCCGCCGCGGCGGCTGCGGTGCCCCGCGTCGGGCGCAACGACCCCTGCCCCTGCGGCAGCGGCAAGAAGTACAAGCACTGCCACGGCAAGCTGGCCTGATCGCAAGGAGCGCGCA
>JAIOIA010000022.1:0-4388 GCA_019912745.1 Comamonas sp.
CCACCCCACCCCCGCTGCACGGCCAGACCGTGGGCGAGCTGGTCGCGCGCGGCGCCGCCCGGCTGGATGCGGCGGGGGTGAGCTTTGGCCACGGCACGACCAACGCGATCGACGAATCCGCCTGGCTCGTCCTCTGGAGCCTGGGCCTGCCGCTCGACAGCCCGCTGGGCGATGGCGCGGATTCCATAAAAAATAGCGCTGTAACGCCTGCCCAACAAGCGCAGATAGCTCTTCTTTTTGAGGAGCGCATTGCCAGCCGCAAACCCGCGGCCTACCTGACGCACGAAGCCTGGCTCGCGGGCGTGCCGTTTTACGTGGACGAGCGCGCCATCGTGCCGCGCAGCTTCATCGCCGAACTGATTGCCGACGCCAGCATCGACCCGTGGCTGAGCGAGCGCACACACCAGGTGCTCGACCTGTGCACCGGCAACGGCAGCCTCGCCATCCTGGCCGCGATGGCCTGGCCTGAGGTCAGCGTCACGGGCGCCGATCTTTCGTCGGACGCGCTTGCGGTGGCGCGCATCAACGTCAAGAAGCACGCGCTGGAGCAGCGCGTGCGGCTGCTGGCGTCCGACGGACTGACCGCCTGCCCCGGCCCCTGGGACCTGATCCTGTGCAATCCGCCCTACGTCAACGCGCAGAGCATGGCGCAGCTGCCCCCCGAATACCAGGCCGAGCCGCGGCTGGCGCTCGCGGGCGGCAGCGACGGCATGGACTTCATCCGCCGCCTGCTGCGCGAGGCCCCAGGCTGCATGAGCGAGGACGCCGTGCTGGCGCTGGAGATCGGCAACGAGCGCGCGCACTTCGAAGCCGCGTTTCCCGAGCTGCCGGTCGTCTGGCTGGAAACCAGCGCAGGCAGCGATCAGGTCCTGCTCATCAGGCGCCAGGCGCTCGCGCGCTGAGGGCTGCACACGCGCGCCGCCAGACAGCGGTCAGCCGCCCGCCCCGGGCAGCGGCAGGCGCCGATCGCACCACGATCTCCACCAGCGCCAGGGAAAATACCGAGTTGGGCCTCTTTTGCAATTTTGTAGATTGTATAAAATCTACGTTGCCGATTTGACCTCACCACGTCCTGGAGGACCGATGGACTTCTCCGACCTGCACGGCGTCTTCCCCGCCGTCACCACCAAATTCCACGCTGACGAGCGCATCGACGCCGAGGGTACGGCCCGGCACATCGACTTGCAGATCCGCAACGGCATCCACGGGGTCGTCACCTGCGGCTCACTGGGTGAGGCCAGCACGCTCACGCTGGAGGAAAAAGTCGAGGTCGCGCGCATCGCGCTCGAAGCCAGCGCCGCGCGCGTGCCGGTGCTCGCCAACGTCTCGGAAACCAGCACCCGCGAGGCGCTGCGCTACGTGGGGCAATGCCAGAAGATCGGCGTGCAGGGCTTCATGGTCATGCCTTCCGTCATCTACGCGGCCGACCCGCGCGAGGCCATGGCCAATGTGCGTGCGATCGCCGAGGCCGCGCAGCTGCCTGTCATGGTCTACAACAACCCTCTCGCCTACGTCGTCGACCTCAAGCCGGAGCACATGGCGGAGCTCGCCGACTGCCAGTGGCTCATGGCCATCAAGGAGAGCACGGGCAACGTACGCCGCATCACCGACTTGCGCCGCGTCGTGGGCAACCGCTACAAGCTCTTCATCGGCGTGGACGACCTCGCCTACGAAGCGCTGGCGCTGGGGGCCGACGGCCTGCTCGCCGGCGTGGGCTGCGCCTTCCCGCGCGAGACCGTGGCGCTGTACGAGCTGATGAAGGCCGGGCAGTTCGCCGAGGCGCTCGCGCTCTACCAGTGGATGACGCCCATGCTGCATCTGGACGTCTCCACCAAGCTGGTGCAGAACCTCAAGCTCATCGACGTGCTCGCGGGTGTGGGCACCGAGCACATGCGCCGCCCGCGCCTGCCGCTCGCAGGCGCCGAGCGCGAACAGGTGATCGCGGTCGTGCAACAGGCCCTCAGGACCCGTCCGCAGAAGTACCGCTCGGTCATGTGAATTGAAGCCACCATGCGCCAGATCCACATCATCGACAGCCACACCGGCGGCGAGCCCACGCGCCTCGTCATGGACGGTTTCCCCAACCTGGGCGCGGGCAGCATGGCCGAACGCCGCGCGCGGCTGGCCCGCGAGCACGACGCCTGGCGCCGCGCCGCGGTGCTGGAGCCGCGCGGCAACGACGTGATCGTCGGCGCCCTGCTGTGCCAGCCGGTGGACCCGCAGTGCGCAGCCGGCGTGATCTTCTTCAACAACGAGGGGTATCTGGGCATGTGCGGGCACGGCACCATCGGGCTCGTGGCCTCGCTCGCGCACCTGGGACGCATCGCACCCGGCACGCACCGGATCGAGACCCCGGTAGGCCAGGTGACGACCACACTGCACGAGGACGGCTCGGTGAGCGTGAGAAACGTCCCCGCCTACCGCCTGCATGCCGACGTGCGCGTGCAGGTGCCCGGCCACGGCACGGTGACGGGCGACGTCGCCTGGGGCGGCAACTGGTTCTATCTCGTGAGCGACCACGGCGTGCGCGTGGCGCCCGACAACCTCGCCAAGCTCACCGACTTCGCCACGCGCGCCCGCGATGCGCTCGAAGCCGCGGGGATACGCGGCGCCGATGGGGCAAAGATCGACCACATCGAACTCTTCGCCGAGGACGCGCAGGCGGACAGCCGCAGTTTCGTGCTCTGCCCCGGCGGGGCGTATGACCGCTCGCCCTGCGGCACCGGCACCAGCGCCAAGCTCGCGTGTCTGGCCGCGCGCGGCCAACTCGCCCCCGGCCAGGTCTGGCGCCAGGCGAGCGTGATCGGCAGCGAATTCCAGGCACACTACGAAAGGGAAGGCGAACAGATCATTCCCACGATCCGCGGACGCGCCTGGGTCTGCGCCGAAAGCACGCTGCTGATCGACGACCGCGACCCGTTCGCCTGGGGCATCCCGACGCGATGATCGCCGACGTGCTCATCGTCGGCGCGGGCATCATCGGCGCCGCCTGCGCCGACGCGCTCGCGGGGCGGGGGCTCAGGGTGCACGTCGTCGATGCACGGCTGGCCGCCGCCACCCACGCCGGCATGGGCCACCTGCTGATCCTGGACGACAACCCGGCGGAGCTGGCGCTGTCGAGCCGCTCGATGCAGCTTTGGCGCCGCTGGCAACCCGAACTCGACGACGCCTGCGCCTGGACGAGCTGCGGCACGATCTGGATCGCCGCCAACGACGCCGAGGCGGCGCTCGCCCGGCACAAGCAGGCCACGCTCGCGGCCGCCGGCATCGCCAGCGAATGGCTGGATGCGCCCACGCTCGCACGGGCCGAACCCGCGCTGAGGACCGGCCTCGCGGGCGGCTTGCACGTGTCATCGGACGCCGCGGTCTACGCACCGCGCGTCGCCTCTTGGCTGCTGGCGCGCCACCCCGGCCGCATCACGTTCACACCCGCGCAGGTCACGCACCTGAACGGCGACGCCAGCGTGCAGAGCAGCGCCGGGTGCCTGCAGGCCGGGCAGGTGCTGCTGGCGGCAGGGCTGGGCAGCGCCGCGCTCTGCCCCGAGCTGCCCATCTTTGCCAAGAAGGGCCACCTCGTCATCACCGACCGCTACCCGCGGCAGGTACGCCATCAGCTCGTCGAGCTCGGTTACATGGCGAGCGCCCACCAGGCCGAAGGCGACTCGGTGGCCGTGAACATCCAGCCACGGCCCACGGGACAGCTCCTGATCGGCTCCACGCGCCAGTTCGGGCGCGTGGACACCGAGGTCGATCCACCCCTCGTCTCACGCCTGCTGCACGCGGCGATGCAGACCCTGCCGGGCCTCGCGGGGGCCCGCGCGATCCGCACCTGGGCCGGTCTGCGCCCCGCAACAAACGACGGCCTGCCCCTGATCGGCCGCCACCCCGGGCGCGGGCGCCTGTGGATCGCGGCGGGTCACGAAGGCCACGGCGTCACCACCGCACCGGCCACGGCCGAACTGATCGCCGCGCTCATGACCGGCGGTGCGCCCGCACTGGATGCAACGCCCTACCGCCCGCAGCGCCTTCTTTCACGCCCATGAACACCGCGACTTCTTCCGCCATGCACACCGTGCGCATCCAGATCGACGGCACCCCCATGGACGTGCCGCGCGGCAGCACCATCGCCGCCGCGCTGGGCACGGGCGCCGCACGGCGCTCCGTGAGCGGACAGCCCCGCGCGCCGCTGTGCGGCATGGGGGTCTGTCACGAATGCCGGGTACAGGTCGACGGTGTGCAGCAACTGGCATGCATGACGCCCTGCGGCGAGGGGCAGGTGATCGACACCCGTCCCGCGCGCCTGCAGGCCCTGCCCACCGCGGCCACCGAAGCCGACGGTCAGCATTGCGACCTGCTCGTGGTCGGCGCTGGGCCGGCCGGGCTGCAGG
>JAIOIA010000023.1:0-10331 GCA_019912745.1 Comamonas sp.
AGCACGGCGCCGCCCGAGACGTGCCCCGGCACGCACAACAGGCCCACGTGCTGGCCATCGGCGTGCAGATCGCTCGCCAGAATGCCGGGCGTGCCCGACGCCTTGAGCACCACCGCCCCGGCGCCGTCGCCGAACAGCACGCAGGTGGTGCGGTCGGAAAAATCGAGGATGCGGCTGAAGACTTCGGCGCCGACCACGAGCGCGCAGCGCGCCGTTCCCGCCTCCACCATGGCGTCCGCCACGGCCAGCGCGTAGACGAAACCGCTGCAGACGGCCTGCACGTCGAACGCCGGGCAGCCTGCGATCCCGAGCTTGTGCTGCAGGATGCAGGCCGTGGAGGGAAACACCATGTCCGGCGTGGACGTCGCCACGATGATCAGGTCGATCTCACCAGGAGCCACACCGGCCGCCTCCAGCGCCCGCCGCGAGGCCTGCTCGGCCAGATCGCTGCTGTTCACATCGGGCGCGGCGAAATGCCGGGCGTGGATGCCCGTACGCTCGACGATCCATTCATCGGAAGTTTCAACGCCCCGCTTCGCCAGATCGGCAGCCAGTTCGTCGTTGGTGACCCGGCGTGGCGGCAGGTAGCCGCCCGTGCCGACGATGCGTGAATAAGGTCTCATCAAATTCCTGGCGAGGCGGGGACCGCGGGTTCACAAAACCGTGTCGCGCGCAACCGGAAGCGGCGCCGCGCGAGCCACCTGCACGCGCACACGCGCCAGCAGGTCATTGCGGGCCGCATCATACGCGCGCACCAGGGCCTGCTCGAACGCCAGCGCATCGGCCGAGCCGTGGCTCTTGAACACCAGGCCGCGCAAACCCAGTAGTGCCGCGCCGTTGTAACGACGGTGATCCATGCGCCTTTTAAGTGCAGTTAGCACCGGATAAGCAACGATCGCCGCGATTTTTGTCAAAATCGTGCGTGAAAACTCTTCTTTCAAGAAGCCGCCTATCATCGATGCGAGACCCTCGATGGTCTTGAGCGCGACGTTGCCGACAAAACCGTCACAGACCACGATGTCGGCCGTGCCCTTGAAAATATCGTTTCCCTCGACGTTGCCAACGAAGTTCAGATCGCCCCGGGCCGCGGCGGCGCGCAGCAGTTCGCCCGCCTGCTTGATGACTTCGCTGCCCTTGATCGCCTCTTCACCCACGTTGAGCAGACCAATCGTGGGATGCGGGTCGTCGTTCAGCACCGACACCAGAGCCGAGCCCATGATGGCGAACTGCAGCAGGTGCTCGGCCGTGCAATCCACATTGGCGCCCAGGTCGAGCACCGTCGTGGCGCCACCGAGCACATTCGGAATCTGCGTCGCAATGGCCGGGCGGTCGATGCCGCCCAGGGTCTTGAGCACGTAACGGGCGGTCGCCATCAGCGCCCCGGTATTGCCCGCCGAAAGCGCGGCCTGCGCCGCTCCGTCCCTGACCTGCTCGATGGCCACGCGCATGGAGGATTCCTTCTTGCGGCGCAGCGCCACTTCGACGGAATCATCCATGCCCACCACCTGGCTGGCCGCCACGACTCGCGCGCGTTCGTGCACCAGCGCACCCAGAGCCTCGGGCCGCCCCACCAGCAGAAGCTGTGCATCGGGGTGCGTGTCAAGAAATTGACGGCACGCGGGCAGCGTGACCGCAACACCATGGTCGCCTCCCATGCAATCGACTGCCAGCGTGATCATCGTTGTCGTGTTGTCCTGAATGACGGAGATTGTGTCACTGGTTCAAGGCCGCGCCGAACCAGTGCCCTGACGCAACGCGCATCCCCTGCCTGGGCGGTCCGCGGCGTTGCAGATCGTCGCCAGAAATGACAAAGGCCCGCGCTACCGTGAAGTAGCTGCGGGCCTGTGCCGGGCGCGCAACGCCGATGGCGCGCGTCAGACGTCGCTGTCGTCCGCCTTGGCCTTGATCACCTGGCGGCCGCGGTAGTAACCGTTGGGGCTGATGTGGTGGCGCAGATGCACTTCACCCGTGGTGGGCTCGACCGCCGTGCCTGGCTTCTTGAGCGCGTTGTGCGAGCGGTGCATGCCCCGCTTCGAGGGCGACTTCTTGTTTTGCTGAACAGCCATGATGGGCTCCTGATGTCTTGAGGTAACTGAAGCTGCGCGTCCAGCCCAACCAGAGACAAAGCAGGCTCACGCGAAACCCCGCATTATAAAGGAATCGACCCGCGAGGGCGAACACCTATTTTTTGCGATCGTGAGGCTTGAAATCCGCCAGGGCGGCGAACGGATTGCCGGCCCGCCCCGGTTCCTGCGCAAGCTCATCCTCGCCGGCGGACATCTTCACGGCCACCGGGCAGCGTTCATGGCGCGGCACCAGCGGCATGTCCAGAAGCAGCTCGTCCTCGATGAGCTCGTTGAGCACGAATTCGCGCGAGAGCACCAGCAGGTCTTCCTCGCTCTCGTCGTCCTGCGCCTCGGCGGCGGCTTCGTCCGCCACGAAGCGAAACCAGCGATCGACCTTGAGCGGCACATCCATGGGCTGCAGGCAGCGCTGGCACACCGCCGGACACTGCGCCTGCGCCTGCAGGCGCAGCCAAATCTGGGCGCCGGCCCCGAGGCGATCGCGCACTTCGCCCGCGGCGTGCCAGTCCACATACAGCTCGGGATGAAGCCTGGACGCCACCTGCGCCAGACGCTTGTACTTGAGCAGCGAATCGTGGCCGGAAAGCTGCCCCCGCGCCAGCGCGAAGGCCTTGACGTCGAGCCGGTCGGCGAAAAACTCTCTGGTCATGCAGGCAGTGTAAGAGAATCATTGCATGACGCAAACACCCGACGGCACCCGCCCGCTGATCCTCGGCTCCACCTCGCGCTACCGGCGCGAACTGCTCGAACGCCTGAAGCTGCGCTTCGACGTGGCCGCGCCTGAGGTGGACGAGACGCCGCTGCCTGGCGAAGCGCCGCACGCGCTGGCGCTGCGCCTGGCGATCGCCAAGGCGCGGGCGGTGGCGGCGCGCCACCCGCACGCCATCGTGATCGGTTCGGATCAGGTCGCCGATCTGGCCGGTGAACCGCTGGGCAAGCCGGGGACGCACGACAAGGCGGCGCGGCAGCTGGCGCGCATGAGCGGGCAGACCGTCGTCTTCCATACGGCGGTGGCCGTGGTCTGCCGCGAGAGCGGTTTCGCGCAAACCGGGATGGCTCCCGTGCGTGTGCGCTTCCGAACGCTCGCGCCGGACGAAATCGAGCGCTACCTGCAAGCCGAACGCCCTTACGACTGCGCGGGCAGCGCCAAAAGCGAAGGATTGGGCATCGCGCTGCTCGACGCCATCGACAGCGACGACCCCACGGCCCTCATCGGCCTGCCGCTGATCCGCGTGGCCCGCATGCTGCGCGCCGCCGGGTTGATGCTGCCATGACTGCGGACGCACCGCGCGGCACGCTCTACCTCGTGCCCGCACCGCTGGATTTCGGCTGCGAGCAAGAGGCGCCGCTCACCGACGTGCTGCCCGAGGCCACGCTGCGGCGCGCCGCCGACCTGACCCACTGGGTCTGCGAAAACGCCAGGAGCTGCCGCGCCTACCTCAAGCGCATCGACGCGCACACGCCGCTGGCCGCGCCGCTGCAGCAGCAGCAGATCACCGAGTTGCCGCACGCCGTTCACAAGAAGGGCGACCACGCGGGGCGCTTTGACGCGCGCCCACTCCTTGCGCCCCTGCTGCAAGGGCAGGACATGGGGCTCATGAGCGAGGCCGGCATGCCCGCCGTGGCCGATCCGGGCAGCTCGGTGGTGCGCGCCGCACACGATGCGGGCCTGCGCGTGGTGCCGCTGGTCGGGCCGGTGTCGCTGCTGCTGGCGCTGGCGGCCAGCGGCCTCAATGGCCAGAACTTCGCCTTCGTCGGCTATCTGCCGCAGGAAGCGGGCGAACGCCTCCAGCGCATCCACCAGCTGCAGGCGCTGGTGCTCAAGCACGGGCAGACCCAGCTTTTCATCGAAACCCCGTACCGCAACGCCACGCTCTGGCAGGCGCTGCTGCAGCACCTGCAGCCCGCCGTGCGCCTGTCGCTGGCCAGCGGCCTCACCCTCGCACAGGCACAGGCGCAGGTGCAGTGCAAACCGGTGCATGCCTGGCGACAGCTGCCCGCGTTTGCGCCCCCCCGGCTGCCCACGGTCTTTGCCATCGGAGCCTGAGATGAACAGCGTTCTATTCGAAACCCAGGGCCCGGTCGCACTCATCACGATGAACCGCCCCGAGCGGCGCAACGCCGTGCACCGCCCGATGGCGGATGCGCTGCGCGAGGCGGTCGAGCGCTTCGAGTCCGACGAGGCGCTGCGCGTGGCGGTGCTGCACGGTGCGGGCGGCCACTTCTGCGCGGGCGCGGACCTCACCACCGTGGCCGATCCGCTCCTGCGCAACGAACTCGACCCCGAAGGCGGTCCGCGCGCGCCCATGGGGCCGACACGCATGTTGCTCGCCAAACCGCTGATCGCCGCGATCGAGGGCTACGCCGTGGCGGGCGGGCTGGAGCTGGCGCTGCTCGCCGATCTGCGCGTGGCCGCCGAGGATGCGCGGCTGGGTGTTTTGTGCAGGCGCTGGGGCGTGCCGCTGATCGACGGCGGCACGGTGCGATTGCCGCGCATCGTCGGCATGGGGCGGGCGCTGGACCTGATCCTGACCGGGCGCGCCGTCGATGCCGCCGACGCGCTGGTCATGGGCTTGGTCAATCGCGTCGCGCCGCCGGGGCAGGCACTGGCCGCAGCGCTGGTGCTCGCGCGTCAGATCGCGGCCTTTCCCCAGCAGTGCATGCTGACCGACCGCGCCTCCGCCTATGCGCAATGGGACCTGCCGCTGGCCCAGGCGCTGCGCCACGAAGGACGCACGGGCGTACCCCTGGTGGCCGCCGAAGGCGCGGCGGGCGCGGCGCGCTTCAGCCAGGGCGCGGGGCGCCACGGCCAGACCGACGAAACGCGCTGACCCGCGTCTGGCGACAGGCGCTCAGCGCAGCACCGGCAGGGTGCGCAGCGCGCGGAATGCCGCTTCGCCAAAGGCCGCGCCGAAGCGGCGCGCCAGGCGCTCGGCGACGTTGTCGCGCTGGGTGTAGTCCACGATGTCCTCGGCCTTCACCACCTCGCGCGCCACGTAGTCCAGGCTGCCCAGGCCGTCGGCCAGGCCCATCTGCACCGCCTGCTCGCCGGTCCAGAACAGGCCGCTGAAGGTCTCGGGCGTGACCTTCAGGCGGTCGCCGCGGCCTTTTTCCACCACGGCGATGAACTGCTGGCGGATCTGCTCGAGCATCTTGAGCGCATAGGCGCGCTGCTCGGGCTGCAGGGGGCTGAACGGATCGAGAAAGCCCTTGTTCTCGCCGGCGGTGAGCAGGCGCCGCTCGACACCGAGCTTGTCCATGGTGCCGGTGAAACCGAAGCCGTCCATGAGCACGCCGATCGAGCCGACGATGCTCGCCTTGTCCACGTAGATGGCGTCGGCCGCCGAGGCGATGTAGTAGGCGGCCGAAGCGCAGCTTTCTTCCACGACGGCATACACCGGCTTGTCGTACTTTTTCTTCAGCCGGAAGATCTCGTCGTTGATGATGCCCGCCTGCACCGGGCTGCCGCCGGGCGAATTGACGAGCAGCACGACGGCCTTCGCACCGGCATCGTCGAACGCGCTGCGCAACGACGCCACCACCGCGTCGGCGCTGGTCTGCGCGTCGACCGCGATCTCGCCCTTGATGTCGATCACCGCCGTGTGCGGCGAGCTCTTGGCGACCACCGTGAGATCGCGCACGGACACGGCCCACACGATGGCGCCCAGCAGCGCCAGCCACAGCAGACGCCAGAAGATGCGCCAGCGCCGCGCCGCGCGCTGCTCGGCCACGGTGGCGAGCACGAGTTTTTCGAGCACCTCGCGCTCCCAGCCGCCCGATGGCGGAGCGCCCGACGACGTGCTTTCCTTTTTGGATGCTGGCTGGGCCCACAGATCGGGCTCTGCAGGCTGATTGAGCCATGAATCACGGGATTCAGGGCGATTCGGTTCGGTCATGAACTCACACGGTTTGCGGTTGCAAGAGCGAGGCAGTATGCCAGTACACCCGTCCGTCCTCCTCGGTGAGGGCGATCTTCACGAGGGGGCCGCGCCCCGGGCCCCCGACGCAGCAGCCGGTGTCGGGCTCGAACACCGCGCCGTGCGTAGCGCACACGAGCAGCTGGCCGGACACGTCGAAAAAATGGCCTTCGCGGTAGTCGAGCTCGGTGTAGACGTGCGTGCAGCGGTTGAGATAGGCGCGCACCTCGCCGCGCCAGCGCACGGCAAACGCGCGCAGTTTCTCGCCGCGATAGATCACCTTGAAGGGGATGCCCACGCCACCTTCGAGCAGATCGCTGCTGGCGCACAGAAGGATGCGCTCACCGGTGTCGCTGTCCTGCGCCATCATGCATGCTCCGCAAGCCAGCCGTCGAGCCGGGAGACCGTGGGCGCGATGAACAGCGGCGAAAGCGCCGCGAATCCATCGCTGCCATGCGCGCCGTAGGCCACGGCCACGCTGGGGCACCCGGCATTGCGCGCCATCTCCAGGTCGTGCGTGGTGTCACCCACCATGAGCACGCGTTCGGGCGGCACATCGAGTTCGGCCATGAGTTCGCTGAGCATCAGCGGGTCGGGCTTGCCCGCCGTTTCGTCGGCGGTGCGCGAAGCGTCGAACACGCCGCGCAGCCGCGCGCTGGCCAGCGCCTGGTCCAGCCCCCG
The DNA here is from genome assembly GCA_019912745.1 of Comamonas sp. Classification (GTDB taxonomy): domain Bacteria; phylum Pseudomonadota; class Gammaproteobacteria; order Burkholderiales; family Burkholderiaceae_C; genus Comamonas_C. The sequence goes on from JAIOIA010000023.1 coordinate 6,683, forward strand.
GCGGCTCTTGCCCGTGGCCACGGCCAGAAGATGGCCGCTGCCTCTCAGGCGCTCGAGCATGGGCAGCACGCCATCGAACAGACTCAGGTCGTCCTGGTGGCGCATGTAGTGCACGCGGTAGCGGTTGGCGAGCTCGGGGTACCTGGCGGGCGGCACATCCGGCGCCGCGCGCGCCAGCGCCTGCGGCAAGGCCATGCCGATGACCCAGGCGGCGGCCTCGCTGCTCGGCACGCTGCCGCCCACGTCACGCACGGCCTCCTGGATGCAGCGCACGATGAGCTGCGTCGAATCGAACAGCGTGCCGTCCCAGTCGAAGGCGATCAGGTCGAAACGGCGGGTGAGGAGGTCGGTCATGGCGTCTCGGAGGGAATGAAGGCGGCGAGCTCTGGCGGCAGTTCGGCGTGCAGTTCCATGCGCTCGCCGCTGGCGGGATGATCGAACTGCAGCCGCCACGCGTGCAGGAACATGCGGGCAAGGCCGAGCTTGTGCAAGCGCTTGTTGAGGTTGAAGTCGCCGTATTTTTCGTCACCGACGATGGCATGGCCCTGGCTGGCCAGATGCACGCGGATCTGGTGCGTGCGCCCGGTCTTGATCGTCACCTCCAGCAGGCTCATCGCAGACAGGCCCTGCGCGTGGCGTGGCGCCAGCACGTCGCGGCGCTTGACCAGAGTGATCGCCCGCATGCCGTCGGGGTCCTGCGCCGTGGTGGTGCGCACGCGCCGCTCGCCATCGGGCTGCAGGTACTTGTGCAGTGGCGCATCGATCACCTTGAGCCTGGCGGGCCAGGTGCCGGTCACGAGCGCCAGATAGGTCTTGCCCGTGACACGCTCGCGAAACTGCTGCTGCAGCGAGGTGAGCGCCGAGCGGCGTTTGGCCACGAGCAGGATGCCCGAGGTATCGCGGTCGAGCCGGTGCACGAGTTCGAGAAATTTCGCCTCGGGGCGCGCGCGGCGTAGCTGTTCGATGACGCCGAAGCTCACGCCGCTGCCGCCGTGCACCGCCACACCAGCGGGCTTGTCCAAGGCGATCAGCCAGTCGTCCTCGAGCAGGATGGGGAACTCACGCGCGGGCGCGGCGGCCTGCAGGGGTGGTTTTTCGGCCACGCGCACCGGCGGCAGACGCACCAGGTCGCCTTCGGCCACGCGCGCATCGGCGCTGGTGCGGCCCTTGTTCAAGCGCACCTCGCCGCTGCGAATGATGCGGTAGACGTGCGTTTTGGGCACGCCCTTCAAGTGGCGCAGCAGGAAATTGTCCAGCCGCTGCCCGGCGGACTCGGCGTCCACCTGCAACTGGCATGCGGCCACGCCCGTTGGCGGTTTGCCCTCTATAATCGACGTCACCTGCGCGAAGAGTGTGTAAGTGGTTGAAGTGGCTGAAGTTTAGTGGCCACCAGCCCGACCGGTTGCGCAGGCTGGTGATGCCACCGGAAAGCAGATGTCTTTGAAAACAGGCACGCGCGCCCGGTCGGCGAACGCATTGAAACACAGCATACGGAATTCAAGGCTGGCGATCGTCTCATCCAGACAGAACGCCAGCGGATCAAAGCGAAATCATGTGGGTCGTACTGGCGTGGATCGTGTCGCAGTGGCAAGGGTGTGAGCCTGCGCCTTGCGTGCAAAAAACGTCTGATGCGCCCATCTGGCGGGCGCAAATAGCTTCAGAACCCATAGTGAAGCAAGCCCTCCTGCTTTTCGCCCTCATCCACGCCCCACCGCTTGCGCCACGCAGCTGACCGGCTGGCGTGGCCGCGGCACGAGCGCGGCGTTCCCACTCTGTTTTCATCGTTCGCCCTGGCATTTGCGGCCTCGCTGACACGAGGCCTGTCGGGTTCGTGCGGGGCGCCCAGCCCCGCCCGGACCACACAACGAAACAAGGGACACGCATCATGAAACGGATGCTCATCAACGCCACGCAGCCCGAAGAGCGGCGCCTGGCCATCGTGGACGGCCAGAAGCTGCTGGACTACGAAACCGAGATCGAAGGGCGCGAACAGCGCAAGAGCAACATCTACAAGGCGGTCGTCACGCGCGTGGAGCCGTCGCTCGAAGCCTGCTTCGTCGACTACGGCGAGGACCGCCACGGCTTCCTGCCGTTCAAGGAAATCTCGCGTCAGTACTTTGCCGAGGGCGTGCCGCCCAGCCAGGCCAAGATCCAGGACGCGATCAAGGAAGGGCAGGAGCTCATCGTCCAGGTCGAGAAGGAAGAGCGCGGCAACAAGGGCGCGGCGCTGACCACCTTCATCAGCCTGGCCGGGCGCTACGTCGTGCTGATGCCCAACAACCCGCGCGGCGGCGGCGTCAGCCGGCGCATCGAGGGCGAGGACCGCGCCGAGCTCAAGGAGGCGATGGACCAGCTCGAATACCCCAAGGGCATGAGCATCATCGCGCGCACCGCCGGCATAGGCCGCAGCGCCCCTGAGCTGCAGTGGGACTTGAACTACCTGCTCAAGCTCTGGTCGGCCATCGACGGCGCGGCCAAGGCGGGCAAGGGCGCCTTCCTGATCTACCAGGAATCGAGCCTGGTGATCCGCGCCATCCGCGACTACTTTAGCGCCGACATCGGCGACATCCTGATCGACACCGACGACATCTACGAGCAGGCGCAGCAGTTCATGGCGCACGTCATGCCCGAGCAGGCGGCGCGCGTGAAGCGCTACCGCGACGATGCGCCGCTGTTCAGCCGCTTCCAGATCGAGCACCAGATCGAATCGGCCTATGCGCGCATGGTGACGCTGCCCTCGGGCGGCTCCATCGTCATCGACCACACCGAGGCGCTGGTCTCCATCGACGTGAACTCGGCGCGCGCCATCAAGGGCAGCGACATCGAGGAGACCGCCACGCGCACCAATCTGGAGGCGGCCGACGAAGTGGCACGCCAGATGCGCCTGCGCGACCTGGGCGGCCTGATCGTGATCGACTTCATCGACATGGAGGAAAGCCGCAACCGTCGCGATGTGGAAACCCGGCTGCGCGACGCGTTGCGCCAGGATCGCGCGCGTGTGCAATTCGGCACCATCAGCAAATTCGGCCTGATGGAGATGAGCCGCCAGCGCCTCAAGCCCGCGCTGTCCGAAGGCGCACACATCCGCTGCCCGCTGTGCGACGGCACCGGCCACATCCGCGATACCGAGGGCTTTGCGCTGCAGATGCTGCGCATGATCCAGGAAGAATCAATGAAGGACGGCACTGCCGCCGTGCACTGCCAGGTGCCGGTGGAAGTGGCCAGCTTCCTGCTCAACGAAAAGCGTGCCGAGATCGCCAAGATCGAGCTGCGCCAGCGCATCTCGGTGGTGCTGATCCCCAACAAGTCGCTGGACACCCCGCACTACAAGCTCGAACGCCTCAAGCACGACGACCCGCGCCTGGACGACATGGATTCGAGCTACAAGATGGCCGACGTGCAAGAAGAGCCGACGCAGATCACGCGCCGCTCGCAGGAGCCGACGAACAAGCAGACGCCGGTCATCAAGGGCGTGCTGCCCGATGCGCCCGCGCCCATCGTCGCACCCAGGCCTGCGCCCGTGCAGGCGGCGCCGGCTCCGCGCGCCGCCCCGGTGGCGCCCGCACCCGCGCCGCAACAGGGCTTCTTCTCCTGGATCAAGTCCGTGCTGGGGCTGGGCGCGCCCGCGCCGGCAGCCACCACCACGGCG
>JAIOIA010000221.1:0-12460 GCA_019912745.1 Comamonas sp.
CGACCCGGAAACCGCCGCAGCGGACCCAGCTTCGCGCGGCGCGGCACCAGCCGGCGCCGTCACATCGTTCGCGGGCACCGCCTGCGGTGGTGCAACAGACGCGGCCGCAGGCGCGCCGGCAAGCGCAACGTCCGTGCCTCCCGAATCAGGCCCCTGCACCGCCTGTGCCGGTGCCTGCGGCGCCGCGTGCGGCTCGACGTTCGCCGCCGCCACGGCGTCCGGCTCCGGCGCGGGCTTCGGCAGCATGCTTCCCTGCCACACGTACCAACCCACGACGCCGGCCCCCACCACGACACCAAACGCCAGCAGGCCATCGAGCCACGCCGGGCGCCCTCGCCGCCCGGCGGCAGACAGGCGCACGGACGAACCCGGCCTGGACGGTTGCGGCGCGTCCGCATCCATGGACTTCAGCGCATCGTGGATCAGGCTCATAGCACACGCGCCCGCAAGACGATGACCAGCTCACGACTGCCGTGCACCTTGTTTTCGTTATCGAACAGCTTGCCCAGCACGGGAATGTCGGACACGCCGGGCACGCCACGATCATTGCTGGACGTGCGCTGGTCGATCAAGCCCCCCACCACCGCCACGTCCCCATTGCCCACATTCAACGTGGTGGTCAGGCCCTTGTAGCTGACCTTGGGCAAGGACACGAGATTGCCGCCGCCGGTTTGCACCAGCTGAAGGCTGGCCGGGTCCACGTCGCTTTGCATCGGATTGAGCAGGATTTCGATGCGCCCGTCGTCGCGCACCATGGGCAGAACACCGACCATGACCCCCGAGAACACAGTGTCCGTCTGCACGCTGGAAGACGTCGTGCTGGCGCCGCCGCCCGGCACGGTCTGCGTGGACGACGATTGAGACACATAGCGTGAACTGGTCCCCACCGAGAGCAGCGCCGGCGTGCCGTTGCGCACCTGCACGTTCGGATTGGAGAGCACCTTCAGATTGCCGAAGGAGCGCAAGGCGTTGATCACCACGCCATAGTTGCTGCCCTGGTACGTCATCCCCAGCGCCGGCCCGGTGTTGCTGCCGAGCAAGGCGGAAGGAATCGAAATTGCCCTGGCGGGATAGCCCGAGCCATTATTGGGCAGCAGCGCGGAACTCCCCCCCAGCTGCATGGGCGAGGACCCGAAGCCCGCCGCCAGGCGGCTGCGCAGGATCATCCAGTCCACGCCGAACTCGAAGTTGTCGGAGAGCTGCACGTCGATCAGCTGCGCCTCGATGTACACCTGCTTGTCCAGCACCTTGTGCATCATCGCCAGCATTTTTTCGACGGCGCGCATCTTGGAAGGCCGCGCCTTGACGTACAGCGTGCCCGTGGCCTTGTCCAGGGTGAAACCACTGTCGTCCTCCATCGTCGCCAGTGGCGCAGGCGCTGGCGCAGGAGTGCGCCCGACGGGCACGCCGCCGGCCCAGACGGATGAAGACGGGGTGACCGCAACCGCGCCACGCTCCTGCCCGGCGTACGCTTCCTGCTGCCCGGAACCGTTGCGGCGGCTTTCGCCGAGCACCGATTTGAGCGCGGCCGCCAAATCGGTGTAGGGATCGGTGCTGCTGCCGCCGGACCCCGAAAACGTCAGGCTGCCCTGCTGCGCGCCCGTGCCGCTTGTCCCGCTGCCGCCGCCGCTCCCGCTGCTGCTGCCGCCACCGGAATTGGTGCTGCCGAAGACATTGCCGCCGGAGCCCATCTGGATGCTGGACTTGGAATTGAGGAAATTCAGGGAAAAGAATTTTTCCTCCGTCAGGCTGACCCTCAAGGTGTTGCCCTTGAACTCACCGGCCACATCGAAGGTGCGCATGACCTCATTGAACCCTTCGCGCAGGGTCACCTGACGCAGATACATGTCCGCCAGTTGCCCCCCTTTGAGCACATTCGGATCCACGATCAGGTTCAGCTGCCCCGCGTCGGCGAATGCGCTCAGGATCTGCCCTATGCTTGCCTTGGACATCGCCACGTTGATCAGCTTGCCTTCCAGCGGATCGAACACCGGTTCAATCGGTGCGATGACGGGCGTGGGCGCAGGCTTGTTCAGCTCGGCCAGGAGCTTCTGCTGATGCTCGAGCAGGCGCTGCGCCTCGAGCACCGCGTTCTCTCGCATGCGGTCGGACGTCACCGTATCCGGCGCCGGAAGGCTGGCCACGCTGCGTGGCGGCTCATTGGCGCACCCACCCAGCACCAGCGCCGCAGACAGCAGGGCCGCTGACGTGGAAAACGAGACATAGTTCATGTTGCTGTCCTTGGTGTTATTGGGCATTTGTTCATGGCAGAACCTTGATCGGCCCCGGCGGCGCTCCGGGCACGCCGGCCTTGAACACCTGCGTGCTGGTGCTGGCCAGTGAGCCATCGGACCAGCGCAGCGTCCCGACACGCAACTGGTCGGTTGGCAAGGTCAGCTTCTGCCGTCCAAGGCGCTCGGCCACCAGCACCTCGTTGGGCTCGACACGCACCACCTTGCCGCCCCCTTCAAGCCTCGCGCCCTGGCGCAACAATCGGCCGTCGATCACCACCGATTGCGTTTGCGCCGCCAGGTCGTCCAGATGCAGGGACAGAGAGCGCTCGGGCATGCGCACGCTGCCTTCGAGCGGCTGGCCCGGCGGGGGCAGCGCGATCAGCGACTGCGCGGTGGCGACCTGAACAGGCGCACGGGTCTGTATGCGTTCGATGGCGTCGAAGGTCTCGTTGACACGGAGTTTGTCGGAGCGCAGCGCCTCAGGCAGCGCAGACATCTCCAGCGCAGGCAAGGGCCTGTTCGATGCACGTGCCTGAGTCAGCTGCGTCACGGCGTACAACGCCCAGCCCAGCAAGGCAATTGCAACGACGTTCAGAATCAACGCGGCATACTTCATGGCTTCTCGCTCCGAGGTGCAGCGCCGGCTGCAATGAGCTGATATGAAAACGCGCCAGGCGCGGCACCCACGGGATCCAGCGCCTTGAGCGTCCACCCGGCGGCCGTCATATGGCTCACCCAGCGCATCACGGCATACGAAGCTCCGGGCGCGGCAAGCCCGTCGACACGGAATGTCCGCGTGCGGTTCTGCGCCTCGGTCTCCAGACGCACGCGCTGGATCCGCATGTCCTTGCCGGTCGCTTCCTTCAGGTCGACAAGAAACGTCATGGGGTTGTAGCGGATGCCTTGATCGAGCTGGTGCGCGAGCTCGGTTGCCGGTAACAGCTTGCGCGGAGTCTCGATGGCGGAGACCGCCTGAATCCGGCTTTGCAAGGTTTCCAATTGCGCGCGCTGCCCCTGTCCCGCGCTGCGGTAACCGTCCGTCTGCTGCGTGACGAGCGCGCCCGCGGCGATCAACCCCAGACCCGCCAGGGCAGTGACCACGGTCACAGGGGCAACCCATCGCTCCGCACGCCAGGCGATACGCTCGCCCAGCGGATTCAGGGCGTGGCGGCCCGCTCCCTCATGCGCGAGCTTCGGCAGCACGGTCAGTACTCGCGCGCCGGCAGCATCGAGCTCCGTCGCGAACAGCACCACCGGAGCACTGCCCAACACCGCCTGGATGGCATCCAGGCTGGCTTCGACATCCTCGGGCTGTGCGCTCCACAAGACGCCGTATTCCACGGCATCGGCGCCAAGTCGCGTCCACAACCCCCGCTGCCTGCCGAGCAGCGCCTGTGCCGCGTCGGCCATGGCCGACTCCCGCCCACCCAAAGCCTGCATGGAACCGAAGGACAGGCCTTCCTCGGTCTGCGCGAAATACATCAGCCGCCGCTGCGACAGAAGAATTCGCCCGCCATCGGTGCCGACGCCGTGACTCAGCAGGCCCGCCGCCGTCAACAACAGGCAATGGTCACCCTGTTCGCGCGCCCACTGCGTGCAACGCTGCCACAGTTCCAGGGGAATGGCTGAAAAGAAGGCTTGAAACCCTCCAGGCACCTTCAGCAGCCGATGCATCACGATGTGCGCGGCTCCTTCCACCAGACCCTGGGTGCGCGCTCGCTTTTCGATCAGGGCAGCGGCGTATTCGGATTTGCCCTCGAAGCGCCATACTTCGGTGAATATGTCGTCCAGATCCAGAACCACGAGCGCGCTGTGCTGCAGCGTGGGCCAGGCCGGGACGTCCTGTGCATCATTGCCATGGCAATGCACCCAGCCGGCACTCGAGACGCGGTAAACATGTTCGGTGGCTACGCTCATGGCAACTTCCTGGACGCTGGAGCCGCGGCGTCGACGGCCGGGAAATACAGGGTGCCACTGGCACCCAGCGTCAACCCCTTGTCATCAAGCCCGGGCGACTGGAACAGACCGGCATCGGCGGACACCACGGCAAGATCGAACTCATCGGCCACGAAAATCGTGCGGTCGCCCCCACGGTCCAGATCAGCCAGGAACTGCGATGCTTCGACGCGCGTGGCCGGCCCCGCCGGACGACGCAGGCGGCGTTCACCCCAGCGCGCCGGATCAAACCCCATGCGATCGACCTGAGCCTGCACGTTCTGAAGAGACCGCACCAACTGCTCGCGCCGCTGCACTTCCGGCATCATCTGACGCGCGCTGTCCAGTCGCTGGCGCAGCTGCGCGGCGTCTGCCCGTTCAACCGCGAGCTGCTTGAGCGCGCCTTGCACCAGCCACGCCCCGCTCGCGAGCAGGCACGTGGCCAGAACCAGAGGCACGAGCTTGAGCGTGCGTGCGGCGTTCAATTACTGCTCCATGATCCAATGGGCCGTCAGCAGAATCACGCGGTCCTCGTCCAGGGTACGACCCGTCGCGGTGCCACCGGCGCTGCCACTGGCGTTGTTGATGGCGGGGCGCCCGTCACTGCTCGTCATCGCGCTGTTGGAGGCGCTGTCGGCAATGTTCACGCCTTCGGTATTGTTGGCTTCCCATTGCGTACCAGGCGCGTTGGCCTCGGCGGCGCCTGCATGCGCGGGACGGCCCTGGATGCGGAAGCGCCCCTCGCGCGAGTCGGGCTTGCCGTCGATGGCCTGGTCCATGAAACGCGCCAGGTCCGGCGTCAGCCCACGGATCACCATCACGTTGCCCGCGCCGCTGGCGGTGCCCGACGTGTTCCACTGGAAGCACACCTGCAGCTCGGCGGCGTTGCCGTTGGAGTCGATATAGAGGAAGCGGTCCTCGTGCCCCTCGCCGCGCCCGGGCGGCATGCGCACGCCGGCGCGCGTCATGAGGGTGCGCAGGTTCTGCGTGGCCAGCGCGGCATCGCCCAGACCCACGGTGTTGGCCGCATAGCCCTGGCCGCTGCAGATCTTGCGGCCGCGATTTTCGAAATTCTCCGGAATGCCGGCCACATTCATCGACCCGGCACGGCTGCATGCGCTGGTGCCCGCGGGAATCTCGGTCTCCGAGCCGTTGACCATGTAGGTGGGCGCCTGCTGGCAATCCCCCAGCACGGTACCGGTGCGCTGGTAATACTGATCGTAGGCCATTTTCCACTGGTAGGCGAACTTGTTGACGGCCTTCTCGTACTCGGCGTTGCGCTGCACGTCCTTGGCAATGGCAATGGCGCCAAGGATCAGGCCGATGACCGCGAGAACCACGGCGAGCTCCACCAAGGTGAAACCCTGCTGGGGCCTGCCGGAAAATGAATGCGTTCTTTTCATCGATGTCTCCGCGATGCGTCTGGTGAACGAAAAAAATGACGGGGAGGAAGCCGCCCCTTACTGGTTCATGCGATAGATGGCCGTGACGATCGCCACCTGGTCTTCGTCGAGGTTGCGATCGTTGTTGGTGCCGATCTGGTCGCGGTTGGTGGCCTGCCATTCCTGCCCGGGGCCGTTGATGGCAGTTCCACCCGCGTTGTTGAGCACCCCCTGGCGCCGGAAACGACCTTCACGCTCGTCGGGCTTGCCGTCGATCATCTGGTCGAGCGCCCGCGCCAGGTCGGGCGTGAGTCCGGTGATGACCATGACGTTGCCCATCCCATCCCCCACGGCATTGGCCGCCGAGGCGTCGGCCAAGGGCGGATTCCACTGAAAGCAGACCTGAACCTCCTGAGGGTTGCCGTTGCTGTCCAGATACACGTAGCGGTCTTCCAGCCCCTCGGCGCGCCCTGGCGGCATGCGGATGCCGGTGCGAGTCATCAAATCGCGCAAATTGGGATCGGCCGCGGGATCGAACGTCCGGGCCATGCCCTGACCTGCGGCACCGCGGCAAATCGCGTTCGGCGGCGTCACACCGGTCATGTCGCGCCCGGAACGCACACCCCCGCCATCCAGGTAACGCTTGCCATTCACCATGTTCTGCGGCTGCGTCTGGCTGTCGCCCAGCACCACGCCGGTGCGCTGGTAGTACTGGTTGTAGGCCTGCTCCCACTGATCGATGAACTTGTTCTTGATCTTGGTGTACTCGGCGTTGCGCTGCACGTCCTTGCCGATGGCGACCGCGCCAATGATCAGGCCGATGACGGCCAGCACCACCGCGAGTTCGACCAAAGTGAAGCCCACCTGACGCGAAGCGCCATGAAAGCGACCGCGGTGCTTGAGTGAAGTTGTCATGATGATGGTTCCTTCGCCTCGCGTCACTGGTTCATTTTGTAGATGGCGGTCAGCGTGAGCACCTGCTCCTCGTCACGCGTCTTGCCCGCGCCTTCCGCGGTCGTGCCTCCCGCGCCCTGGCCGTAAGTGTTGTTGGCAGCCCATTGCGTGCCCGGCGCGTTGCTCGTGGAGTTGTCCACCCCCCGCTGCCGAAAGCGTCCCTCGCGCGCATCGGGCTTGCCGTCGATCATCTGGTCCAGCATGCGGGCAAGGTCCGGCGTCAGGCCGGAGATCACCATCACGTTGCCCGCGCCCTCGGGCGTCGTGGGACGGTTCCACTGGAAGCACACCTGCACCTCCTGCGGAGCCCCATTGGTATCGGTGTAGACGTAGAGGTCTTCCTGCCCTTCGGCACGGCCAGGCGGCATGCGAATGCCGGTGCGGGTCATCAGGTTGCGCAACTCGTTGCGGGCCGCCGCGACACGCATCGCACCGGCGGCGGGGTCGCGCTGGCAGATCGGCAGCGGTTCGGTTCCCGCCGCCACGGTGGTCGCCATGTCGCCACCCGACACGGGACTGCCGGCCGGGGCCGTGTAGTTCTCCCCGTTGACCATGATGCGCGGTTCGATCTGGCTGTCACCCACCACCACGCCGGTGCGCTGGTAGTACTGGTTGTAGGCCTGCTCCCACTGATCGATGAACTTGTTCTTGATCTTGGTGTACTCGGCGTTGCGCTGCACGTCCTTGCCGATGGCGACCGCGCCGATGATCAGACCGATGACGGCCAGCACCACCGCCAGCTCCACCAGGGTGAAGCCGATTTGCTTCGTTCGCCGCCTGGCGACACGCAGCGGACGTCTTGACGGCAGGGCCGGAAGTAAAAATGGCATGTTGTCCCCAGCGCCCGAAGGGCGTGTGCGCTTTGGCAGTTGAAAAACTTTGTTATATGTTGATTTTTGTCAAATATACATCTTTCCTTTGTTTTCCAAAAGGTCGATAGAGAATTTATTTTTTGATCGACTGGGTAGAAATACCAATTGCAGCGATTCGCTGTTGGAAGATGGCATCGCTCCAGAGGAAATGCCGATCCCGTCATGGGTGCCGGCAACGTTCACGCTCGATGCGGACCGCAGCGGTCTTGCGCTGGCGGCGACGACGCGCGTCAATTCAGGGATATTGTGTTGCGTGACGGTTACGTCGCATTACACGAGCACCGGAACTTGTGAGCTCTTCTGGTGGCTGGTGGCCCGCCAGCCTCAGCGCCCGCCAAACAGATCGATGGACTGCTGCAACAAGGTCAGCAGCGGCTGCTCCAGCATGGGAAGCGTCGCCGTGATGCCCAGCAGACCCACCGTGATCGTGACGGGAAAGCCCACGGCGTAGATGTTGGTCTGCGGCGCCACGCGCGAGATGATACCCATGGTCAGGTTGACGAAGAGCAGCAGCGCCACCAGCGGGAGCGCAATCCAGAGCGCGCTGGAAAACAGGCCCGCGCCCAGGTCCTGCAGGCGCATCCGGGCCACCGCCTGCATGAAATTTCCATCGACGGGAAAGGCCTGGAAGCTCTTGAGCACCGCCATGAGCACCATGAGATGGCCGTTGACGACGACGAACAGCCACAGCGCGATGTTGCTGTAAAAGCTCGTGAGCGCCCCGCGCTGCGAATTGCTCGAGGGATCGAAGAACGACGCGTAGTTCAGACCCATCTGCAGGCCGATCACCTCACCAGCCAGTTCGATGGCCACGAACACCAGCCGCACCGCAAAGCCGATGGACAGGCCCACGCCCACCTGCTGCACGATGGCGCCCCAGGCGGCGGAGGAATCGATGGCCACCACCGGCTGATCCGGCAGCGCGGCCTGGGCGCACACTGCCACCAGGAAAGCCAGCGCAATCTTCAGGCGCAAGGGAATGGCGCGCATGGAGAAAATGGGCGCGGCCGTGAACATCGCCAGCACGCGCAAAAAGGGCCACAGCAGGGGCGATACCCACGCCATGAGCTGTGCCTCGTTGAACGTCAGCACGGGACCTATCCGACGATGGACGGGATGGTCTCTATCGTCGTGCGCAGGTAGTCCACCAGCGTCGTCACCATCCACGGCCCTGCCAGCGCAAAGACGAGCACCGCCGCCACGAGCTTGGGCACGAAGGAGAGCGTGGCTTCGTGCACCTGCGTCACGGCCTGGAAGATGCTGACGATGAGGCCCACCACCATCACGGCCCCGAGCGCGGGCAGCGCGATCATGAGCAACAGCATCAGGGCCTGATGACCAAAGGTGAGGACGTACTGGGCCGTCATGGGCGGTTCTCCATCAGGTGGCGAAGCTCGCGGCGAGCGAACCCATGAGCAGGTTCCAGCCATCGGCCAGCACGAACAGCATGAGCTTGAACGGCAGCGCCACGAGCACGGGCGAAAGCATCATCATCCCGAGCGACATCAGCACGCTCGCGACCACCATGTCGATGATGAGGAAAGGAATGAAGATCATGAAGGCGATCTGGAAGGCCGATTTGAGCTCGCTCGTGACGAAGGCCGGGACCAGCACGCGCAGCGGCGCGGTCTCCGCCGTGACGTCGGCGGGCAACTTGGCCAGACGCGCGAACAGCGCAAAATCGCTCTGGCGCGTCTGCTTGAGCATGAAGGCACGCATGGGAGCCTCGGCCTTGGGCAGCGCCTGCTCGAAGGTGAGCGTGTTCTGCGTATAGGGCAGGTAAGCTTCCTGGTAGACCTTGTCCAGCGTCGGCCCCATCACGAAGAACGTGAGAAACAGCGACAGGCCGATGATCACCATGTTGGGCGGCGCCGCCTGCGTGCCCAGCGCCTGGCGCAGCAGCGAGAGCACGATGACGATGCGCGTGAAACCGGTCATCAGGAGCAGCAGCGCCGGCAGGAAGGACAGCGCCGTGAAGAACAGCAGCGTCTGTATCGGCACGGAGTAGCTGTTGCCCCCCGGGCCGGAGCCGATCACGATGGGCAGCGTGCCCGCCGCCTGCTGGGCCAGCGCGCTGCCCGCGGGCAGCAGGGCCAGCAGCGCCGCGGCCACGAGCCACGATCGGGACAGACGCCGCTCAGTCATGCTTTTGCGCGCCTTGCGCCGCCACCATCTCGCCGGCGAAAGTGGGCGAGGCAGGCAGCACATGAAGACAATTGACCTGCGCGGCGGTGACCCCCAGCACCAGCACCACGCGCTGCTGCGCGGTGCCGGCTTCCACGGTCACCACACGCTGCTGCGGTCCCACGGCCACCGACGAGAGAACGCGCGAACCCACGGATGCCGCACCCGGCAGCACCGAGCGACCACGCTGCCAGCGCCGCACGAGCCATGGCAGCGTGGCGATGGCGCCGATGAACACCACCACCCAGACGAGCGAGGATGCACTAGCCCCGGCTGACACGGCGCAACCGCTCCGAGGGCGTCACGACGTCGGTGAGGCGAATGCCGAATTTGTCGTTGACCACCACCACCTCGCCCTGGGCGATCAGATAGCCATTGACCAGCACGTCCATGGGTTCGCCCGCCAGTGCATCGAGCTCCACCACCGAGCCCTGTGCCAGCTGCAGGATGTACTTGATCGGTACCTTGGTGCGCCCGAGCTCCACCGAGAGCTGCACCGGGATGTCGAGCACCATGTTGATGTCCTGCACCGAAGGATCGCCTGCGCCCGCAAAAGGGGGCGCAGGCTCGCCCGCCAGCGGCCCGCCCTGTTCGGCGTCGGGCGAGGCGGCGTCCGCGGCCTTCTGTTCGTTGAGCGCCTCGGCCCAGTCGGCGAAGGCGTCGTCGGCCGCGGCCTGGCCGCCTTCGGCGGCAACGTCTTCGGTGGTATTGGTATCAGTGGCCATGCTCGTTCCCCGTCCAGCCTGTTTCGCCGGTGTGTAAACGTTCTTCGATGCGGATCGCGTATTTCGCGTTGTGCGTGCCGTACTGGCACGCGAACAGATCGATGCCGCCCACCGACGCACGGATGCGCGGCTGGCGTTCGAGCTCGATGAAGTCGCCCGGGCGCATCGCGAGCAGTTGCTCGACCGTGGCATCGGCGCGCGCCAGCTCCGCCACCAGCGTCACCTCGGCCGCCTGCACCTCGCGCGAGAGCACCTTGACCCAGCGCCGGTCCACCTCGATGGCGTCGCCCTGCACGGAGGAATAGAGCACGTCGCGGATCGGCTCGAGCGACGCATAGGGCATGCAGATGTGGATCGACCCCGCCAGATCGCCGATCTCGAGGTGAAAGGCCGTGGAGACCACGATCTCGCTGGGCGTGGCGATGTTCGCGAACTGCGGCTGCATCTCGGAGCGCTGGTAGGAAAGCTCCAGCGGATAGATGCCCTGCCACGCTTTCTTGTATTCGGTGGTGATCACGTCCACGATGCGCTGGATCACGCGTTGCTCTGTCGCGGAAAAATCCCGTCCCTCGATGCGCGTCTGGTACTTGCCGACGCCGCCATAGAGCGTATCGACGATGCCGAAGACGAGCGAGGGTTCGCACACCACGAGGCCACTGCCGCGCAGCGGACGGATCGCGACCAGATTGAAATTGGTCGGAACGACGATTTCCCGCAGGAAGGCGTTGTAGCGTTGCACCGACACCGTTCCCACCGAGATTTCCGGACTGCGGCGAACGAAATTGAACAGGCCCACGCGCAGGTTGCGCGCAAAGCGCTCATTGACGATTTCCATCGTCGGCATGCGCCCGCGGACGATGCGCTCCTGGCTGGAAATGTCGTAATTGCGGATGGCGCTGGCGTCGACTTCTTCCTCAACGTTCTTCTGGCTCTCACCCGTCACCCCTTCCAGCAGGGCATCCACTTCTTCCTGGGACAAGAATGAATCGGCCATGTTTTTCTCCTGGTCGCAAACGGCCTACTGGACGATGAAGCTGGAGAACAGCACCGCGCGCACCGGCGCATCGCGATCCACCTCGGGCTTGCGCGACTTCGCGGCCTCATCCCCGCCATCGGCGTCGCGAGACTTGGCCGGTTTCGCCGTGGGCGATGCATAGCCCAGCGCGCCGAGCACTTCGCCGCGGATGTCGGCTGCGAGCTTTTCCTTGCCCTCGCGCGAGAGCAGATCATCGGCCGAGCGCTGCGAGAGCAGCAGCAGCACCCTGCTGCGTATCGTCGGCATCAGCGACTTGACCTTCTCGGCCGTCTTGCCGTCGCTCAGTTCGAACGTGATGCCCACCTGCGCAAAGCGCTCACCCCCGGGATCGGCAAGATTGACCACCATGTTGTCCATGGGCAGGAAGGTCGGCGGCGTTCTGGACTCCTCGACCTGGGCCGCGGACTCGTCGCCGCCTTCGCCATCCAGAGGAGCGCTGCGCTGCTTGGCCAGGAACCACAGCACGCCGGCGGCCGCAATCGCCAGCACCACGACCAGCGCGATGATGATCAGGAGCCATTTCTTCTTGCCTTTGACAGGCGCCGGTGCGGGTGCAGCAGTTTCTTCGGCCACGTGCGGACTTTCTCGCGCCAGCTAGGCGCCAAGGGTCGGTCGGCGCGGCAGTGCCTCTGGCAGGCACCACCGGACCTTGGATGGATTATTGGACGGGGTGCCGCGCGATGATAGCCAGAATAGGGCGGCAAACAGGGTGCTTACGCCGCTTCACCCCGGGGCGTCGGACACGGATCAGACGAAGACATCGAGCGCCCGGTGGCCCGTGACGCGCTGATCACCCCCGGCGACATGTTCAGCCGCCTCGACCCGCGCCGTGCCCGCCGCCGCAGCGTGGCGCGGGTGATGTGCGCTCCCCTGGCCCGGGGTGCTGCCGCCATGCTCGCCCGCCACGCCGACATTGACGTCGGCGAGCGCCAGCCCCTGCTCGTGCAGGCGCTGCCTCAGATCATCGATGCCCGCGTCCAGCGCCTGCCGCGCCGCCGCATGGTCGGTCAGGAAGGTGACCTTGGCCACGTCGCCGGTGAGGCTCAACTGCACCTGCACGGCCTGACCATCGCGATCGAGCGTGAATTCCGCGCGCTGGCTCTTTTGATGCACCCAGAAGGCCACCTGTTCGCCGAGC
>JAIOIA010000222.1:0-20003 GCA_019912745.1 Comamonas sp.
CGCGTGGACGCCACGGTCAACGACTACCTCTCCTACCTCGATTTCAAGAAACAACAGCCGCAGGCCAAGGTGAAGGTGGTCGCGCGCGACGACAGCGCCGAGTTCGGCGTCTCGGGCATCCTGATGCGCAAGGGCCAGGCGCAGCTCAAGGCCGCCATCGACAAGGCGCTGGGCGAAATCATCGCCGACGGCACTTACACGAAAATCTCCGAGCACTACTTCGGCGAAGACCTTTCGACCAAGCTGCGCTGAAGCCCATCCGCTGAAACAAGGTTCGTGCCCGACTGGCTCCATCTGATGTGGCAATCCCTCTGGCCTTTGCTGGTCGGGGGAATCCAGTTCACCGTGCCGCTGGCGCTGCTGTCGTTCGCGGCGGGGCTTGTGCTGGCTTTCTGGGCGGCGCTCGCGCGTCTGTTCGCGCCCGCGCCCGTCGTGGCGCTGGTACGCTTCTACATCTGGCTGATCCGCGGCACGCCGCTGCTGGTGCAGCTCTTCGTGATCTTCTACGGCCTGCCGAGCCTGGGCATCGTGCTCGACCCGCTGACAGCGGCGCTGATCGGCTTTTCGCTCAACATCGGCGCCTACAACGCCGAGGTGATCCGCGGCGCCATCGAAGCCATTCCGCGCGGGCAGTGGGACGCGGCCTACTCCATCGGCATGACGCGCGCGCAGGCCATGCGCCGCACCATCCTGCCGCAGGCCGCGCGCGTCGCGGTGCCGCCGCTGGCCAACTCCTTCATCGCGCTGGTCAAGGACACGTCGCTGGCCGCCGTCATCACCGTGCCAGAAATCTTCCAGGCGGCGCAGCGCATCGCCTCCGTCACCTACGAGCCGCTGGTGCTCTACGTGGAGGCGGCACTCATCTACCTCGTGCTGTGCTCGGTACTCTCTTCCGCGCAGGTGCGGCTGGAGCGCCATTTCAGCCGCCACGCGGTGTTCGCTGAGGGGCAGCGATGATCGCCCTGAAGGACATCTGCAAGGCCTTCGCCGGCAACGAAGTGCTGCACGCGGTGAGCGTGCAGATCGCGCCCGGGCAGGTCACTGCGCTCATCGGCCCCTCAGGCAGCGGCAAGAGCACGCTGCTGCGCTGCGTGAACCTGCTGGAAATCCCCGACGCGGGCAGTCTTACGCTGGGGCAGGAAGAGATCCGCTTCACCCCCGGTACGCGCCCCAGCCACGAGGCGGTGCAGCGCATCCGGCTGCAGACCGGCATGGTGTTCCAGAACTTCCAGCTCTTCGCCCACCAGAGCGCGGTGCAGAACGTGATGGAGAGCCTCGTCACCGTCAAGCGCTGGGACAAGGCCCGCGCCCATGCGCGCGCGCTGGCGCTGCTGGAGAAAGTGGGACTGAAGGACAAGGCCGACGCCTGGCCCGCCAACCTCTCGGGCGGCCAGCAGCAGCGCGTGGCCATCGCCCGCGCGCTCGCGCCCGAGCCGGCGGTGCTGCTGTGCGACGAACCCACCTCGGCGCTGGATCCGGGCCTGGCCGCCGAAGTCGTCGCCGTGCTCAGCGACCTCGCGCGCGAAGGCATGACCATGCTGATGGCGACGCACGACCTGCGCCTGGCGGCCCAGGTGGCGAGCCACACCGTCTTCCTGCAGGGCGGCGCGGTGGTGGAGGCAGGCCGCTCCGCGGTGATCTTCGGGAATGCCCAGGATGTGCGCACTCGGGAATTTGTGAAAACGCTGGGGCAGGCCTGACCGCCCGTCCGCCTGTATCAATCAAGCGCCCCGGGGGGGCCTGCCATCGAACAAGACTCACGCCGCACGGCGCCATGGGCAGGCGCACGGCCTGTGCAGTCGCATCCTGCTACCGCCGATCCGCCAACGCATGCGCGATCGTGCCCAGATCCACGTACTCCAGTTCGCTGCCCACCGGCACGCCGCGCGCCAGGCGCGTGACACGCACGCCCCGGCGCTGCAGGGCTTCGGAGATGGCGTAGGCGGTGGCCTCGCCTTCGGCGGTGAAGCTCGTGGCGAGGATCACCTCCTGCACCACGCCGTCCTGCGCGCGCTCCATCAGAGGCTGCATGCCGATGTCGCGCGGGCCGACGCCATCGAGCGGCGACAGGCGCCCCATGAGTACGAAATACAGGCCGTGAAAGGCGCCCGTGCGCTCCATCGCCGCCTGGTCGGCGGGCGTTTCCAGCACGCACAGGCGCGTGGCGTCGCGCTCGGCATTGGCGCAGATGGCGCAGATGCGGCCCTCGGTGAACGTGTGGCAGCGCTCGCAATGCCCGGTGTGCTCGGCCGCCTGCTGCAGCGCGCGCGAGAGCACGAGCGCCCCGGCCCTGTCGTGCTGCAGCAGGTGAAACGCCATGCGCTGCGCGGACTTCACGCCCACGCCGGGCAGGCGCCGCAGCGCCTGGATCAGCGTGTCGAGGCTGTTGATGTCGCTCATCTCAGGCCTGGCATCGAGCATCGAGCGCTGGGCGTAAAGTCAGCACGAACCCATGCCCAACACCGAACGCAGAACGCTCCACCTTGTCGATCAGAACGGGAATTTCATGCCACCCGGCAGGCCGGGCATGCCCGCGGTGATCTTGCCCATCTTCTCCTGCGAGGTTTCCTCGGCCTTGCGCACGGCGGCGTTGAAAGCGGCGGCGACGAGGTCTTCGAGCATGTCCTTGTCGTCGGCCAGCAGGCTGGGATCGATGGTGATGCGCTTGACGTCGTGCTTGCAGGTCATGACGACCTTGACCAGGCCCGCGCCCGATTCGCCTTCGACCTCGATGCGTTCGAGCTCTTCCTGCGCCTTCTTGAGGTTGTCCTGCATGGCCTGCGCCTGCTTCATGAGACCGGCGAGCTGCCCTTTGTTGAACATGAGTCTTTCCTTGTGGGTTCCAAAAATGCTTATGCCAGCCTGATGCTGCCGGGCACGATTTTCGCCCCGAAATCACGCATCAGCTGCTGCACCTGCGGATCGTTGCGCACGATGGCCTCGGCGCGCGCCTGCTGCTCGGCGGCGATCCGCGCGTTGCGCCGCGCCGGGCTGTCGGCCACGGGGCCGACCTCGACGCTGATCTCGCGCGCCTGCCCCGCCTCCTGCAGGGCCGCGCACAGGCGCTCACGCGCCACCGGCTGGTTGAGCGACGCGCTCTCCACGCGCAGATGCCAGTGGTCGCCATCACGCGCCAGCAGCTCGGACTGCAAGGCCAGCTCGCGCGTGAGGGCGCTGATCTTTTGCTGCGCCACCATCTGCTGCACCAGTTCATGCCAGAACGCACCCTCTTGCGTGCCGCGGTACCGGCCGGAAGGCACCGCCGATGCGGCCGCCTCGGGCTCGGGCTGCGGCGGCAACTCGTGCACCGGAATTTCTATGGTTTCAGTAGCTCCTCGCGCTTGACTGGTGGGCGCTGGAGCCTGTTTTTCCTTGAAATTCTCGGCCGAGCGTACCGGCAGGCGAAGCGGTGCGGGCGCCTGCACGGACGGCATTGGGGGCGCCTGCCGAGGCGCCGGTGGCACCGGCGCCTCTTCAACGGGTGCAAGGGCAACAGGTGTGAGGGCCGGCGCTTCAGGCGGCGTCAGCTTTTTTTTTTCGGCGTCCGCGGGTTGAAACGCCAGCAGCCTGAGCAGCACCATGGTGAGCGCGGCGTATTCGTCGGGCGCCAGGCCCAGCTCATCCACGCCATGCAGGCAGATGCTGTAGAGCAGCTGCACTTCATCGGCGGGCATGGCCTGCGCCAGGCGCGCGATCTCGGCGCCGTCCGGATCGGCGTCGCCCGCCGGGCGCGCTGCATCCGGAGCCACCTGCTGCACGGCCATGCGCTGCAGCACCGCCACCATGTCCTGCAAGGTGGAGGCGGCCGACAAACCCTGCACGCGCAGCTCGTCCGAGGTTCGCACCACCGCCGCGCCGTCGCCGCGCGCGAGCGCATCGATGAGCGCAAACACATGGGCGCGGTCGGCGCTGCCCAGCATCTGGCGCACGGCCGCTTCCTGCAGGCTGCCGCTGCCGAAGGCGATGGCCTGATCGGTGAGGCTGAGCGCATCGCGCATCGAGCCGCGCGCCGCGCGGGCGATGAGGCGCAGCGCCTGCGCCTCGGCGGGGATGGATTCGGCCTGCAGCACCCGCGCGAGATGCTCCTGGATGGTCTCGGGCGCCATCGGCCGCAGGTTGAACTGCAGACAGCGCGAGAGCACGGTGACCGGCACCTTCTGCGGGTCGGTCGTCGCCAGCACGAACTTCAGGTACTCGGGCGGCTCCTCCAGCGTCTTCAGCATCGCATTGAACGCGGTATTGGTGAGCATGTGCACCTCGTCGATCATGAAGACCTTGAAGCGCCCTTGCACCGGCTTGTAGACCGCCTGCTCCAGCAGGCCCTGCACCTCATCGACGCCGCGGTTGGACGCGGCATCGAGCTCCACGTAATCGGGAAAACGCCCGGCGTCGATCGCCGTGCACGCCGGGCACACCCCGCAGGGCGCGGCGGTGATGCCGCCCTGCCCGTCGGCGCCGATGCAGTTGAGCGACTTGGCCAGAATGCGCGAGACCGTCGTCTTGCCGATGCCGCGCGTGCCGGTGAACAGGTAGGCGTGATGCAGGCGCTGCTGCGTGAGCGCGTTGGTCAGCGCCCGCACCACGTGCTCCTGCCCAACCATCTCCGAGAAATTGCGAGGGCGGTATTTGCGGGCGAGCACGAGGTAGGACATGGGCAGGGATTCTATGTGGCTCCGTCACCCGGCGATGCCCCCATCCGCATACAATCGACCCTGACGGGCCTCCCCGCATGGCGAAGCAGCCAACCGGGTCAGGTGGGGAACCAAGCAGCCCCAACTGTGGAACCAGTGCCGGGGGTAAGGCTCGTCACCTCTCGCACCAAACACACCCAAAAGACGGTCTGAATTAAGCTAGAATAGCTATCATTCGTGGGGGGGTAGCTCAGCTGGGAGAGCGCCGCGTTCGCAATGCGGAGGTCGGGAGTTCGATCCTCCTCCTCTCCACCAAAATTCAACGCCCAACTGTTTCCAGTTGGGCGTTTTCATTTCTGGACCGGGCAGAACACGCGGGTCCGCCTGCCCTTTTTCGCCTCCGGCTCTCCCGGAGTCTGGCCAATGGCTCAGTGAGGCAGCTCGATGGACTTCCAGCCGCCGTGGTCGAAATATTTGCCGTAGGCGTTGGAGGCCTGGGCGATCTGCACCACGCCCGCGGCGCGCTTGGCGTCGCCCTGCTTGCCCTGCGCGGCTTCCACACCCTCCACCAGCTCGGCGACGATGAGGTGCAGCTGGGCGTCGGCCTCGGGGGGCAGCTTGCAGTTCTCCACCAGGAAGGTGACTTGCTTGCCCACGGCGTCGCCGAAAGCGTTGTAGTCGGCCGCGGTCACCTTGCCCGCGTGGGCGGCGGGCAGGATCTGCGTGGTCGATTGACGAATGGCCGTCATTGCCTGGCGCAATGGCGCGTCGGTGACCCATTTCTCGCCGGCGTTGAGCTGCAACTGATGGGTCTCGGCGCTGCCGTGGTGGTCATGCGCGGTCGCGGCCATGGAGGCCAGGGGGGCGGCCAGGGCGGCGGCCAGCAGCAGTGCGGTGAATTTTTTCATGGAAACGCTCCGTTGGAAGTTGAACGATGCAAGGCGGCTACGCGGGTTGCGTGGCGGCCTTGCTGTCCTCAACGAAGGGCGCGCGGGAATGTTCCATCTGTTTTGCGTTTTTTGACGCTGGCGCCTGCAAACGTACTCAAGATCTCATTTGCGGTGCAGCAGCTCCTCCTCCGTCGCCTCCTCGGCGTAGCGGCTCAGCAGCAGTTGCAGCAGCCGCTCGCGCTGGCCTTCCTCCAGCAGCGCGCGCTCGGCCAGCAGCTGGGCAATCACGCGCTGTTGCTGCGCGGCCTGCAGACGGCCGATGGTGGCCTGCTCGGCGTCGATGGCCGCGCGGTCTGGCGTGGCGGCGAAGATGTGACGCACCAGGGCGTCGCGGTGGCGGCGTATGTCGCTCCAATTGGCCGACAGGTCGTGCAGGAAAGGCGCCTCCAGAGCGTCCCAGCGCGCGCGCTGCTCGGGCGTGAGCTGCAGGTAGTCGGGCAGGTGCACGGCCGGCTGGCTCGCTGATGGCGGCGATGCCACGGGGGCGGGGCGCAACGCCAGCGCCGCGAGCACGCCCAGGTTGAGCGCCAGCGAGACGGCCAGCAGGGTGCGGATCCAGGCGGGGTGTTTCATGGCAGGTTCCTCGGCAGTCGGCAAATTTCGGAGGCGGCGCACAGCCCGCCAGGTGGCACGGGATCGAACACGCGGGCCATCGCGGGGCCGGTCGTCACGGCCGTCGTGGGAATCGCCGCGCCCGTGCCCAGAAGCAAGCCGCCCAGCCACAGGCCCGACACCAGGGCCGCGCCGGTCGCGACGCCCGCGGGCAGCCAGTTCGGCAGGCTCCAGCCGACACGCCGGGGCCTGGGGGGACGCCGCGGCAGCCGGTCCTGCAGCTGCGCCGCCAGATCAAAGCCCAGCGTGGGCGAAGGCAGCGCGCGCAGCTGCTGGCGCAGCGCCTGCAGCGCATCGAGCTGCTGGCGGCACGCCGGGCAGCCGAGCAGGTGCTGGCGTAGCGCGGCCTGCCGGCGTGCGGACAGGGCCTGGTCGGCATAGGCGGAAAGGTCTTCGGTGCGAGGGCAGGTCATGATGGCTCCTTGCGATCAGCGTGGCATGTGTTGCAGCAGCCCGGTGCGCGCACGGGCGATGCGGGATTTGACGGTGCCCAGGCTGATGCCCAGCACCTCCGCGATGTCTTCGTAGGGCATGTCCTCGATGTCGCGCAGCAGCAGGATCTCGCGGTGCTCCGTCGACAGCCGCGCCAGCGCGCCCTCCAGCGCCGCGACGCGCTGGCGTGCCTGCAGCACGGCCTCGGGCGTGGGCGTGTCCGCCGGCAGCTGCTCGTGCAGCACCTCGTCCAGCGCCACGAACTCCACGTGCCGCGCACGGCGCAGCCGATCCAGCGCCTGGTTGCGTGCGATGCGAAACAACCAGGTGGACAGGCGCGCCTCCGGGCGCCAGCGCGCAATGGCCTGGTAGGCGCTCAGAAAGGTCTCCTGGGTCAGCTCGCGCGCATCCTCCTGCGAGCGGGTCATGCGCACCAGAAAACGGTAGATGCGATCCTGGTAACGGGTCACCAGCTCGGAAAACGCCGCGACCTCACCGCGCTGGGCTCGGGCAATGCAGTCGGTTTCATCAGGAGGACTTGATGCAGGCATTGGCACCATCAACGCATACGCCGCGCAAAAGTTCCATCTCTGCCGTGAAGGCACACGGCCACGGTGCGCACAGGCGGATGAAAAAAAGGCCAACCGCGAACGGTTGGCCTTTTTAGCATTGGTGGAGGTAAGCGGGATCGAACCGCTGACCTCTTGCATGCCATGCAAGCGCTCTCCCAGCTGAGCTATACCCCCAATGTTGGCGGAGTGGACGGGACTCGAACCCGCGACCCCCGGCGTGACAGGCCGGTATTCTAACCAACTGAACTACCACTCCAGCACAGCTTTTGCTGCTCTGATAAACAAAGCAGCCAAGTGCCGTACGACTTGGCGACCCTACGGGGATTCGAACCCCGGTACTCACCGTGAAAGGGTGATGTCCTAGGCCTCTAGACGATAGGGTCAAATTCCCAGGAACTTTCGTTCTTTCTCTCCTGAGCGCTTCGATCTGAATTGCGATCTGATCGTTATCAGGAAAGACGCGAATTGTAGCGTGGAATTTCAGCGTGTTTGGAGTCGCGCGAGGATTTTTTCCCGGCCCAGCAATTCGAGCACCGCGTCGACCGAAGGCGTGTGCGCCACGCCCATCGTGAGCACGCGCACGGGCATGGCGAGCTGCGGCATCTTGGCGCCTTGCGCCTTCAAGACGCCCTTGATGGCGGCGTTGATCGCTTCGCGCGTCCACTCGACGTCGTGGATCGCCTGCGCGAACGCGGCCAGCAGCGGCTCGGCCGCGGGCGTGAGGTGCTGCGCGGCGTCTTCGGCGTTGCGTTCGATCGCATCGACGTAGAACAGGCGCACCCAGCGGGCCAGGTCGACCAGCGTCTCGCAGCGGTCCTTGAACAGCGCGCAGATGCGCGGCAGGCGCTCGTCGAGCCGCGCGACGGCGACGCCCTCCTGCTCGACGAAAGGCGTGACCCGGTGCGCCAGCTCGGCCTCGCCCAGCGCCTTCAGGTGCTGGGCGTTGACCCAGCGCAGCTTGGCCTCGTCGAATTGCCCGGCGCTTTTGCCCAGGTGATCGAGGTTGAACCACTCCAGAAACTGGGCGCGGCTGAAGATTTCGGCGTCGCCGTGGCTCCAGCCCAGGCGCGCGAGATAGTTGACCATGGCATCGGGCAGGTAGCCTGCGTCGCGATACCAGGTGACGGGCTTGGCGCCGCGGCGCTTGCTCATCTTCTCGCCGTCTTCGTTGAGCACCGTGGGCAGGTGAGCGAAGACCGGCGGCTTGACGCCCAGCGCCCCGTAGATGTGGAGCTGGCGCGGCGTGTTGTTCACGTGGTCGTCGCCGCGGATGACGTGGGTGATCCGCATGTCCATGTCGTCCACGCAAACGCAGAAGTTGTAGGTGGGCGTGCCGTCGGGCCGGGCGATGACCAGATCGTCGAGCTCGCTGTTCTGAAACTCGATGCGGCCCTTGCACCGGTCGTCCCAGCCGACCACGCCGGTTTGCGGCGTCTTGAAGCGCAGCACGGGCTTCACGCCCGGCGGAATCGGTGGCAGCACCTTGCCCGGCTCGGGGCGCCAGGTGCCGTCGTAGCGCGGCTTTTCCTTGGCGGCCATCTGGCGCTCGCGCAGCGCGTCGAGCTCTTGCTGGCTCATGTAGCAGGGGTAGACGTGGCCGCCGGCCTTGAGCTGCTCCAACACCTCTTTGTAGCGCGCCATGCGCTGCATCTGGTAGTAAGGCCCCTCGTCGATGTCAAGCTGCAGCCACTGCATGCCTTCGAGGATGACGTCCACCGCTTCCTGCGTGGAGCGCTCCAGGTCCGTGTCTTCGATGCGCAGGATGAAGTCGCCCTTCATGGCGCGCGCGTACGCCCACGGATAGAGCGCCGAACGGATGTTGCCCAGGTGGATGAAACCCGTCGGCGACGGGGCGAAGCGGGTGCGTACTTTTTCTTGGGTCATTGCAAAGTGTCCAGACCGCGCAGCAGATCGGCCTTGAGGTCGTCCATGTGTTCCAGGCCCACCGAGATGCGGATCAGGCCCTGTTTGACGCCCGCCGCCTGGCGCTGCGCTTCGGAAAGGCGCCCGTGCGAGGTGCTCGCCGGGTGGGTGATGGTGGTTTTGACGTCGCCGAGGTTGGCGGTGACCGAACATACGCGCGTGCGGTCGATCACGTGAAAGGCGTTGGCACGCAGCTGCTCGGGCGAGGTGCCGACCACATCGAACGCGAGCACCGTGCCGCCCATGCCGCGCTGCTGGCGCATCGCCAGTTCATGCTGCGGGTGGCTGGCCAGGCCCGGGTAGTGCACGCGCGCGACCTTGGGGTGGGTTTCGAGCCAGGTGGCGAGCTGCAACGCGGCGGCGCTTTCCGCCTTGACGCGCAGCGCCAGGGTTTCCAGACCCTTCAGGACCACCCAGGCGTTGAACGGCGAGAGGTTGAGTCCGCCGCTGCGCAAGAAGGTGCCCATCACGCCATCGACGAGTTTCTCGGTGCCGCAGACGGCGCCGGCCATCACGCGCCCCTGCCCGTCGAGGAGCTTGGTGCCCGAGTGCACGATGAGATCGGCGCCGAACTCCACCGGGCGCTGCAGCACCGGCGAGGCGAAGCTGTTGTCCACCGCGAGCAAGGCGCCCGCGCCGTGCGCGATGTCCGCCAGCGCGGCGATGTCGCACAGGTCGGTGAGCGGATTGGTCGGCGTTTCGGCGAACAGCAGTCGGGTGTTCGGCCGCACGGCCGCGCGCCAGGCCTGCGCATCGGTCTGCGCGACGAAGGACGTCTGCACGCCGAAGCGCGCCATCTCGCTGCCCAGCAGCTTCATGGTGGAGCCGAACATCGACTGCGACGCGATCACATGGTCGCCCGCCTTGAGCACCGTCAGCGCCACGAGCAGGATGGCGGCCATGCCGGTGGCCGTGGCCACCGCGCATTCGGTGCCTTCCATCTTCGCCAGGCGCTGCTCGAAGCTCGCCACCGTGGGGTTGGCGGTGCGCGTGTAGGTGTAGCCCGGCTCCTCTTTCGCGAAGCGGCGCGCCGCGCTTTCGCAGTCGTGCTGCACGAAGCTGCTGGTGAGGAACAGCGCCTCGCTGTGCTCGCCATAGCTGCTGCGCGTCACCGCCTCGCGCACGGCGTAGGTTTCGGGGTGCAGTCCCTCGGGCAAATCGGATCGTTCCTGGGTCATGGTTTTCAAAAACAGGAGCTTTTAACGCCCTGCCCACATAGAATTCTGAATGTTTTGTATCTTAAATCAAGCACTGACAAGCGCTGGCTACTCACTTTTATGAAGCCTCCGCATTGGGCAGCGACAGCCGCGACTCCTGCGCATCGTCCGCTTCGTCGGCGCCGGCCTCGCGGGTGCGCTCGGAGCGCAGCTGGGCCAGATCCGCCTCGGTCAGGCCCGTGATGTAGACGCCATCGAAACACGAGGCCTCGAACCCCGCCATGGCGGGTCGCAGTTGCCCGATGGCGCGCTTCATGGCCTCCAGATCCTGGTAGATCAGCGCGTCGCAGCCGATGTAGGCGCGGATGTCCTCCACCGTGCGTCCGTTGGCGACCAGCTCCTCGCTCGTGGGCATGTCGATGCCGTAGACGTTGGGAAAGCGCACCGGCGGCGCGGCCGAGGCCAGATAGACCTTGGTCGCGCCCGCGTCGCGCGCCATCTGCACGATCTCCCGGGACGTGGTGCCACGCACGATGGAATCATCGACCAGCAGCACGCGCTTGCCCTTGAACTCGCTGCCGATGGCGTTGAGCTTCTGGCGCACCGATTTCTTGCGCGTGGCCTGCCCCGGCATGATGAAGGTGCGGCCCACGTAGCGGTTCTTCACGAAGCCCTCGCGGTACGGAATGCCGAGCTTTTGCGCCAGCTGCATGGCGCTGGGGCGGCTCGATTCGGGCACCGGGATGATGGTGTCGATCTCGCTCGGCGGCACGGTGGAGATCACGCGTTTGGCCAGCGTCTCGCCCATGTTCAGCCGCGCCTGATAGACCGAGATTCCGTCCATGATGGAATCGGGGCGCGCCAGATAGACATACTCGAAGATGCAGGGGTGCAATTCGGCGTGTTCGGCACACTGGGCCGATTCGACGCGGCCGTCCTCGTGCACGAGCACGGCCTCGCCCGGCGCGATGTCGCGCACGAGATGCAGCGAGGTGCCTTCCAGCGCCACGGATTCGCTCGCCACCATCACGGTGCCGTCGTCGCCGCTGCCCATGCACAGCGGGCGGATGCCCCACGGGTCGCGAAACGCCAGCAGGCCGAAACCAGCGATCAGCGCCACCACGGCATACGAACCCTGCACGCGCCGGTGCACCGCGCGCACGGCGGCAAACACCTCGTCGGCCTGCAACCGGGCGCCTTGCGTGGCGCGCCCGAGTTCATGCGCCAGCACGTTGAGCAGTACCTCGGAGTCGCTGCCGGTATTGGTGTGGCGATGGTCGTTGTCGAACAGCTCGCGGCGCAGGCGGCTGGCGTTGGTCAGGTTGCCGTTGTGCGCCAGCACGATGCCAAACGGCGCGTTGACGTAAAACGGCTGCGCCTCTTCCTCGCTGGTGCTGCTCCCCGCCGTCGGGTAGCGCACCTGCCCCAGGCCGCTCGTGCCCGGCAGCGCGCGCATGTTGCGCGTGCGAAAGACATCGCGCACCATGCCCTTGGCCTTGTGCATGAAGAACTTGCGGTCCTGCTCGGTGACGATGCCGGTCGCGTCCTGCCCGCGATGCTGCAGCAGCAGCAAGGCGTCATAGATGAGCTGGTTGACGGCGCTGTGGCCGACGACACCCACGATTCCACACATGGTTTTTTCCTTTGCGGGCGACCTGCGTGGCGCCCTCACGCTTCACACGGGCCGCACGCTCACCCACTCGCGCGGCAACACCGGCCCAAGACCCTGGAGCACACCCTGCAGCGCGGGCACCACGCGCGACTGCTGCCACCAGGCCTCGGCAGGCACGGGCGTGAAGCCCGCGACCCAGACGATGACGAGCAGCAGCGCCAGCCCCCGCACCACGCCGAACAAGGCGCCCAGCGCACGGTCGGCCGGCCGCAACCCGGCCACGGTGATCAACTTGCGAGCCAGCGCGGCCAGCAGGCCGCAGGCAAACACCACGGCGATGAACAGCAGGATGAACCCCGCCACCGGACGCCACGGCGCCTGCGCCTCGCCCCAGGGCAGCAGCGCGCCCGCCTCCACCGCCCACCAGCGCGCCACCACGAAGGCCAGCACCCAGCCGAAAAGCGACAGGACTTCAAACACCAGGCCGCGCCACGCGCCCAGCACCAGGGAAACCACCAACACCGCCAGCAAGCCCCAGTCAAGTGCAGCCATGGGCTTTGCCGCGTGCACCGCGCATCACAGCGCCAGCACGACGCCGTCGAGCCCCAGGCCCTTGATGCGCCCCAGGACCTTGGCCGCCTCGGCACGGCTGGCAAACGGACCCACGCGCACGCGCGTCGTACGTGTGCCATCCTTGCCCTGAATCTCTTGCGCATAGGTCTTGATGCCCGCGCGCTCCAGCCGCGCGCGCACCTCGCGCACCTTGCCCGGGTCGGCATACGCGCCGACCTGGACGACGACGCGTTCGCCCTGGGCGCTGGCCGAGGGAGCCGCCGCCACGGCGGTCTTCGGCGCGTGGCCCTCCAGCAGGGCACGCGCGCGCGCCGCATCGTTGGAGGGTGCGGGTGCCGGCGCGGGGGGCGCCTCCGCCTTGGGCCTGGCTTTGGGCTCGGGTTTGGATTCGGCCTTGTGCTCGGGCTGCGGCGCCGGTTTGGCTTCGGTTCTGGATTCGGGGTTTGCCACTGCGGCCGGCGCAGCTGTTGGCGTCGCCGCACTGGCCTGGGGTTGCACGGTCGCAGCCCTGGGCGCGTTGCCTCCAACCTGCTCCTCGCCCGCCACCAAGCTGGCGTCGGCGGGCACCACCTTGCTCGTGTCCGGCTTCGCCGAAGCGCCCTCCACCACCAGAGGCGCGCTGGCATTGCGGTCGGGGATGTCGATGGCCACCTTCACGGGCACGGTGCGCGGCTCGGTATCGAAGATCAGCGGAAACACGATGACGCCCGCCAGCACCAGGATCACTGCCCCGATGAGGCGCTGACGCGCGCGGCGGCGCAATTCCTCGATGCTTTCGCCCCGCGCCGCGCGGCTTCGTCCGGATGAACCCTTGGCTGGTTCTTGTGGCTCATTCGCCCAGGGAAACTTGAAAAATGCCATGTCAACCGGGGGCTCGCCAAGTCAGAGATCGAAGTGTTTACCGTGCATCTGCGGCATGCCGTTCTTGAGGATGCCGCCCACCGTGTAAAACGATCCAAAGACGACGATTCTATCAGTGAGCCTGGAGGCCGCGACGGCCGCATCGAGCGCCGTTTGCGGATCGGGAAACACCTCGCTCTTGACGATGCGCCGCCCGCCGCCGCCTTCGCCGCTGCTGCCCCGGCGCGAGCGAGTGACCGACAGGTGCGGCTTGTCGTCCTGCTGCTTCACGGCCTCGGCCAGGTCCATGCGCGGCGCGTCGTCCTGCACCACCGGCGGCGGCGCGTTCAGCGCCTCCTGCTGCGCGTGAAAGCGCTCCCAGCGCTCTTGCAGGTGCGCCGCCGTCTCGGCACGCGGCGTCGGCAAGTCAGTGAAATACCAGCGGTCGACGAGCGGCCAGATCTTCTCGAAGATGCCCGTGATGTCCTTGTCGGCCATGGCGCCGAACACCGCGTGCGTGAGACGGAAATGTCCCATGGTGCTCATGCTCGCGGCCAGCGTGGCGACGGCGTGCGGGTTGTGCGCCACGTCCAGCACCACCACCGGCTGGCCCGGCGCCACCTCGAAGCGCCCCGGCAATTCCACCAGCGCCAGGCCCGCGCGCACCGCTTGGGCGGAAATCGGCAGCTTCTCGCGGATCGCCTCCAGCGCCGCCAGCGCGCCCGACGCGTTGAAGAGCTGGTTGGCCCCGCGCAGCGCCGGGTAGGACATGCCCGCGTAGCGCCGCCCGCGCCCGGCCCAGGACCATTGCAGCTTGTCGCCCGAATAGTTGAAATCGGTGCCAAACCGCCAGAGCGTGGCGCCGATCGCCTTGGCGTGCTCGATCACGCTCTCGGGCGGCACCGGGTCGCACACCACCACCGGTCGGCCGGGACGCATGATGCCGGCCTTCTCGCGGCCTATGCTTTCACGGTCCGGCCCGAGGTACTCGGCGTGATCCACGTCGATCATGGTGATCACGGCGCAATCGGCGTCGATCACGTTGACCGCATCGAGCCGCCCGCCCATGCCCACTTCCAGCACCGCCACGTCCACCCGGGCCTGGCTGATGAGGCGCAGGATGGCCAGCGTCGTGAATTCGAAGTAGGTGAGTTGCACCTCGCTGCCCTCGGTGCGCGCGCGCTCCACGGCCTCGAAATGCGGCAGCAGTTCTTCGTGCTTGACGGTCTCGCCATGGATGCGGCAGCGCTCCTCGAAATGCACCAGGTGCGGCGAGGTGTACACGCCCGGACGGTAGCCCGCCTGCAGCGCCACCGCCTCGATCATGGCGCAGGTCGAGCCCTTGCCGTTGGTGCCCGCCACGGTGATCACCGGGCAATCCAGGTGCAGGCCCAGGCGCTCCTTGACGAACGCCACGCGGTCCAGGCCCATTTCTATCGTGTGTGGATGCAGATGCTCGCAATAGTGCAGCCAGCCATCCAGAGTGTCGGGTAGATTTTTCATGGAATCGCAGATTGTCGTGCACGCGGGGCTGGGCGATGATCATGCCCATGAGTACCCCCAAGCCCATCGTCCTTTACGGCATCACGAACTGCGACACGGTGAAAAAGGCGCGCGCCTGGCTCACCGAGCGCGGCGTGCCGTACACCTTCCACGATTTCAAGAAAAGCGGGGTGGACGCGCAGCACCTGCACCGCTGGGCCCGGGCCGTCGGCTGGGAGGCCCTGCTCAACCGTCGCGGCACAACCTGGCGCGGGCTGGCCGCCGACATCCAGGCCCGCGTGGACGACGAACGCAGCGCCTGCGCGCTGATGCAGACCCAGCCCTCGCTCATCAAGCGCCCGGTGGTCGAGTGGGGCAGGGCCGTGACCGTCGGCTTCGACGCGCCCCACTGGGCCGCACGCATTGCGTGACATTTACCCAGCTTTACCTTTCCGGTCACGCGCCTTGACGCTGCAACCTCAACCTTTTGGCACACTCCAACGTTAAGTAGTCAAGACGTTGACACCATCCGAAAGGAGTTTCCGCCATGAACAAAATCCTCACGCTCGCACTCGTCGCTAGCGCCGCTGCGCTTTCGCTGCAGGCGCAGGCCCAGCCGCAGGGGCGCGAAATGGGCCGCGTGCTCTCGGTCACGCCGGTTTCGCAGCAGGTGGCCGTGCCGCAGCAGGTGTGCAACAACGAAACCGTCTACAGCGGCGGGCGCCAGACCAGTGGCGCGGGCGCGGTGTTGGGCGCCGTGGCCGGCGGGCTCGTGGGCAATGCCATCGGCGGCGGCAGCGGGCGCGCGCTGGCCACCGGTGTCGGCGTCATCGGGGGAGCCCTGCTGGGCAACCAGGTCGAAGGCGGCAGCCCCGGCTACCAGAACGTGCAGCGCTGCACCACGCAAACGCGCTACGACAACCAGTTTCTCGGTTACGACGTGGTCTATGAATACGGTGGCCGCCAGTACACCACGCGCACGCAGTCCGACCCGGGCCAGTGGATCCCGGTGACGGTGCAGCCCGCCGTTCCTCCCGCACCGAGCTATGCCCCCGGCTACAGCTACTACGAAGCGCCGCAGCCGGCCGTGGTGGTCACGGAGACGCCAGTTTACGCCACGCCCGTGTACCCGGCTCCAGCAATCGGCGCGACGATCGAGTACCGCGACGGCGGCGGCTGGGACCGCGGCCACCACCGCGGCTGGCGCTGAAGCGCGTGGGCGGCGCCCCGCATCGCGGGGCCTGGTTCAGCGTCGCCCTGGGGCAATGCTGAATAAGTCCCTCGCGCGCGTCGCATCCCCGGCTTGGGCGGTCTGTTTCGTTGCAAATGCTCGCCATAGCTACGGCTATGTCTGCGCTTTGCGCCTCCCAGCCCATCCCAATCCAGGGCGCGCCCCATCGCGGGGAATTATTCAGCGTCGCCCTAGAATCGGCGGTTTTCATTCCAACGACACCAGCGGCACGCCGCCCCGGCGTGTCGCGCAAGCTGCCATGGCAACCATCCTGCAATCGCTTCCCGTCGGCCAGAAGGTCGGCATCGCCTTCTCCGGTGGCCTGGACACCAGCGCCGCGCTGCGCTGGATGAAGAACAAGGGCGCCCTGCCCTACGCCTACACCGCCAACCTGGGCCAGCCGGACGAGGACGACTACGACGCGATTCCGCGCAAGGCCATGGAATACGGCGCACAGAAGGCGCGCCTGGTCGATTGCCGCACCCAGCTCGCGCAGGAAGGCATTGCCGCGATCCAGTGCGGCGCGTTCCATGTGCGCACCGGCGGCGCCACCTACTTCAACACCACGCCGCTGGGCCGCGCGGTGACCGGCACCATGCTGGTGGCGGCGATGAAGGAAGACGATGTGCACATCTGGGGCGATGGCTCCACGTTCAAGGGCAACGACATCGAGCGCTTCTACCGCTACGGGCTGCTGACCAATCCGTCGCTCAAGATCTACAAGCCCTGGCTGGACCAGCTTTTCATCGACGAGCTGGGCGGGCGCGCCGAGATGTCGGCCTTCATGACCCGCGAAGGTTTCGGCTACAAGATGAGCGCGGAGAAGGCGTATTCGACCGACTCGAACATGCTGGGCGCGACGCACGAGGCCAAAGACCTCGAGTACCTGAACAGCGGCATGCGCATCGTCAACCCCATCATGGGCGTGGCCTTCTGGAAGGAAGAGGTGCAGGTGTTGGCCGAGGAAGTCACCGTCACCTTCGACGAAGGCCGCCCGGTGGCGCTCAACGGCCACGCGTTCGACGACCCGGTCGAGCTGTTCCTGGAGGCCAACCGCATCGGCGGGCGCCACGGCCTGGGGATGTGCGACCAGATCGAGAACCGCATCATCGAAGCCAAGAGCCGCGGCATCTACGAGGCCCCCGGCATGGCGCTGCTGCACACCGCGTATGAGCGCCTGGTGAGCGGCATCCACAACGAAGACACGATAGAGCAGTACCGCATGAACGGCCTCAAGCTCGGGCGCCTGCTCTACCAGGGCCGCTGGTTCGACCCGCAATCCATCATGCTGCGCGAGACCGCCCAACGCTGGGTGGCGCGCGCCGTGACCGGCAGCGTGACGCTGGAGCTGCGCCGCGGCAACGACTACTCCATCCTGAACACCGAAAGCCCCAACCTGACCTACGCGCCCGAGCGCCTGTCGATGGAAAAGGTGGAGGATGCACCGTTCTCGCCGCTGGACCGCATCGGCCAGCTGACCATGCGCAACCTGGACATCTCCGACACCCGGGACAAGCTCGGGGTGTATGCGCGCGCCGGGCTGCTGTCGCTGGGTGGCAACGCGGCGCTGGCGCAGCTCGAAGACGGCGGCACCAAGAAATAAGCACCAAATCGGCCTCCAGCGCTTGACCATCAAGCGTCAGTAGCTACACTATCAGGAACAGCCGCCCAGCTCCATGGCGGGCGGCTGAACCCGGTCAGAACATCGCCTGCACCCCCACGCGCACGCTGCGTCCGGGCAGCGGCGCCTTGGGGAAGGCGGTCTGCGTCAGGATGGACGTGGCGCTGTAGGCCAGCCGGTTGGTCAGATTGTCCACGCGCACATACCACTGCAGCTCGGCGCGGCTGACCTTCTGGCGGTACGTGAGCGCGGCGTTCCAGAGCGTGTAGGCACCGGTCTCTCGGTTGCCCTCGGGCACGCGGCGCTGCGCCATCGCATGGTCGAACCCGAGGCGCGCACCCCAGGCACCCATGGCCCAGCGCAGCGTGGCGCCCAGCCGCTCCGGGGCGATGAGCGGCAGCGGCTCTCCGGTGCTGACGTTGGTGGCGCGCACCAGGTCGGCGCGCAGGTCGAGATCCAGCACCGACGCGCCCGCGCGGTCGGTCAGGCCCTGCGCGCCGAGCAGGCGCGTGGTGGCGCTGGCCTCCAGGCCGACGAAGCGCGCCTTCACGCCGGTGTAGGCGTATTCGGGCAGATCCGCATCGCCCTTCGTCGCCCCGGTCGGCATCAGGCCGATGTAGCGCGCATAGCGGCTGGCGAACGCGGTGACGGCAAAGCGCCGGGGGCCGTCCTGCCACTGCGTGCCCAGGTCGATGCTGGTGGATTTTTCCGTGCCCAGCGTGGGGTCGCCCGTTTCCCAGACGCCGGTGGCCACGTGCGCTCCGTTGGCGAACAGCTCGTAGTCCTTGGGCGCGCGCTGGGTGTAGCCCAGGTTGCCCGTGAGCTGCCAGCCGGGCGCCAGATCGATCAGCGCCCCCACCGCCGCGCTGGCGGGCGTGAAGCGCCGCTCACCGGCGGCAAAGCGCTCGTCATCCGCCGCAGCCAGCGAACTCACGCGCACCCGCTCGGCACGCGCGCCAAACGTCAGCTTGCCCCAGGACGTGCCCAGTTCCTCGTGCGCGAACAGCGCCAGCGAGCGCGTGCGGCTCGGTGGCACGAAGGCTTCCTCGCCCAGCGCTGAAAAATCGCTGTCCTCGGCCTGCACGCCCCAGACGCCACGCAGGCTGCCGAAGGCGCGGTGGCGCGCCTGCAGCCGCAGGTCGTTGCCGCGGTGCTTGAACGTGGTGCCGGGCTGATCGCCCTCGAACTCGGTGTGCCGATAGTCGCCGTGGCTGAACTGGCCCTGCAGGCTCTCGATCAGTCCGCCCGGGTTGCGCCACAGCCCCTCCAGCGCGGCGTGGGTGGAGCGCATACCGATGCTCACGTTGTCCTCGGCCACGGTGCCGTAGTCGCTGTGGTAATCGGCGATCGATGCGCCCAGATAGCCGCGATCGAAGAAGGCCGTGCCGCCCACCGCACCGCCGCTCACGCGGTTGGCCGAATTGCAGATGCGCCGCGCCAGCGCGGGCGAGCCGGGGCGCTCGCATTCGAGCTGCAGCGGCACGGCAGTGTCACCGGCGCGGCGGGCAAAGGCATCCACGTGCAGCGCGTAGCGGTCGTTGCCACCCTCCAGCAGCACAGCGGCGTTTTTCTCTTGAGCGCCGCTGGCGTAGGACGTATCGACGCGGCCGGTCACGCCGCCCTCGGGGCCGGCCACCGGCTCGCGCGGAATGCGGTTGTCGATCACGTTCACCACCCCGCCCTGCGCGCTGCCGCCGTACAGCAGCGCCGCCGGGCCGCGCAGCACCTCGACGCGGTCGACGGCAATCGGGTCGATCGGTGTGTTGTGATCCTGGCTGAGCGACGAGGCGTCGATGCTGGCGCCGCCGTTGTTCAGAATGCGGATGCGGTCGCCATCGAGCCCCCGGATGACCGGCCGCCCGACATTGGGGCCGAACGAGGAACTGGCCACGCCCGGCTGCTCGGCCAGCGTCTCGCCCAGCGTGGTGCCGCGCTGCAGCAACAGGTTTTCACCGGTGAGCACGCTGGCCGGGGCGATGATGCGTGCCTCGCCCAGCGGGTTGCCCGTGATGGTGAGTTCGGGCAGCGCCGCATCGGCGCCGCCTGCCGGTGCAGTGGCCCCGGCGGCCTGCTGGGCGTGGGCACCAGCGGCACCCAGCGCGAGCACCGCGCCGGCTACCGCATGGCGGCGAAAGAGAACGAAAAAAATGGACATGGGTCAAAGGGAATGCGGGGTTGAACCGTGCTCCACGCCGACCGACCGCCGCGCCCATGAGAGACGCAGCGCACGGCGGCGATCAGAGCGATCGCGCGCAGGACGCAAAAAAACGAGAGAGGCTCAAGCCCGCGCGGGCGGCCCGCGCGCCTGAAACAGCGGCCTGGGCGCCGCCGCCCAGCTGCGCTGCACGCAGCGCGGCTGGGCGGCGG